>JAGXSU010000084.1 GCA_018333785.1 Methylomicrobium sp.
TGCTTGTACAGCGGCGAGGCGACCATCGGCTGGCCGCCGATATCGCCGATCATGCCGCGGGACAAGACATTGGCCCGGCCAAAGGGGTCGAAATTATCGAGCGCGTACAGGGCCTGTTCTTTGGGCATATAGAACAAGGCAATCTGGCGCGTGTTGACTTTTACACAGATGCCGGAATCCGGTTGCAGATCATCGACACTGCAGACATCTTGCCATTCACTCATGGTCAGGCTTCCTCTAACAGGGTGAAATGTTTGTGGGGCGTCAAGGCGGTGCGCTCTTCGTCCTTGGCCGGACGGATCTGGCCGCGTTCCTGAACGAACAGGATGCGCTCATCGGGCTGGTCGCTGTTGACAAAATGCCGGAACCGTTTCAGTTTGCCGGGATCGTCTAGCGTGGTTTTCCATTCGCATTGATAGGTGTCGATGACGCGCTGCATCTGCGCTTCGAGTTCATCGCCCAAGCCCAGGCTGTCGTCGATGACCACGGACTGCAAATACGCCAGGCCGCCTTCCAGGTTGTTCATCCACACCGAGGTGCGTTGCAGGCGGTCGGCGGTGCGCACGTAAAAGATCAGGATGCGGTCGATGTACTTGATCAGTGTGGCTTGATCCAGCTGGGTGGCGAACAGATCGGCATGGCGCGGCTTCATGCCGCCGTTGCCGCAGACATAGAGATTCCAGCCGTGTTCGGTGGCAATCACGCCGATATCCTTGCTTTGCGCTTCGGCGCATTCGCGGGTGCAGCCGGACACGGCGAATTTGAGCTTGTGCGGCGAGCGCAGGCCTTTGTAGCGGTTTTCCAGGGTCAGTGCCAGGCTGACGCTGTCATCGACGCCGTACCGGCACCAGGTGCTGCCGACACAGGATTTGACGGTGCGCAGCGATTTGCCGTAGGCATGGCCGCTTTCAAAACCGGCATCGACCAGCTCCTGCCAGATCAGCGGCAGCTGGTCGACACGGGCGCCAAACAAATCGACCCGCTGGGCGCCGGTGATTTTGGTATACAGCCCGTATTTTTTGGCAACCTGGCCCAGGACGATCAATTTCTCCGGTTCGATTTCACCCCCGGCGACGCGCGGTACTACCGAATAGGTGCCGTCTTTTTGAATATTGGCCAGATAATGGTCATTGGTGTCTTGTAAGCCCAGATGTTCGTTCTTCAGAATATAGTCATTCCAGTAAGAGGCCAGGATGGAGCCGACGGCCTGTTTGCAGACTTCGCAGCCGCGCCCGCGGCCGTGCTTGTCCAGCAATTCATCGAAAGTCTTGATCTCGCCGACCATGACCAAATGGTACAGGCCTTGCCGGGTGTGCGGAAAATGCTCACAGAGGTCGGTATTGACGGCCACGCCCTGTTTTTTCAATTCGGCATCCAGCACCGATTTGAGTAAGGCGCTGCAGCCGCCGCAGCCGGTGGCCGCTTGGGTGGCTTGTTTGAGCGCGCCCAGCGAGGTGCAGCCGGTGTCGATGGCTGCACAGATATCGCCTTTGCTGACGTTGTGGCAGGAACAAATCTGGGCCGAGGCGGGCAGCGCATCGGCGCCCAAGCCGACCGGCTCGCCGGACAGCTGCGGCAGGATTAAGGCTTCAGGGTGTTCCGGCAGGGCGATGCCGTTCAAACAGTATTGCAGCAGGGTGCCGTAATCGGCGGCTTCGCCGACCAGCACCGCACCCAGCAGGGTCTTTTTATCGGCACTGACTACCAGGCGTTTGTAGATGTCGCTGTCGCCGTCTTGATAGGTGTACACCAGGGCGCCCGGGGTGGCCGCATGGGCATCCCCGATACTGGCGACATCGACGCCCATCAGTTTCAATTTGGTGCTCATGTCGGCACCGGTAAAGGCGCTGTCGGCGCCTTCCAGCACCGAGACGACGGCACGGGCCATCGCATAACCCGGTGCCACCAGACCGAAAATCCGGTTATTCCACAGCGCGCATTCACCGATGGCAAAAATGGCCGGATCGGAGGTGCGGCATTGGTTGTCGATGACGATGCCGCCGCGCGGGCCGATGTCCAGGCCGCAGGCGGCGGCCAGGTCGTCGCGCGGGCGGATGCCGGCGGAAAACAGAATCAAATCGGTTTCCAGCACATCACCCCCGGCAAAATTCATTTTATGCAAACAGGTGCTGCCGTCGTCGATCAAGGTGGTGTTTTTATTGAGATGGACGCTGACGCCCAGCGCTTCAATTTTGCGTTTCAACAAGGCGCCGCCGCCTTCGTCCAATTGCACCGCCATCAGGCGCGGGGCAAATTCCACGACATGGGTAATCAGCCCCAGATCGGTCAGGGCTTTGGCCGCTTCCAGCCCGAGCAGGCCGCCGCCGACCACCACGCCGACTTTTGAGCAGGCCGCAGCGCTTTTCATCGCCTCCAGATCCTCGATGGTACGGTACACCAGACAGTGCGGACGGTCATGGCCGGGCACCGGAGGGACAAAGGGATAGGAGCCGGTGGCCAGAACAAGGATGTCATACGCGATCACCACGCCGCGTTCGGAAATAATGGTCTTGGCGGCGCGGTCAATGGTTTTAGCCTTATCCCCCAAATGCACGGTGATGCCGTGTTCGGCAAAAAAGCCGTCCGGCACCAGCGACAGATCCTGCGCGGTTTTACCGGCAAAATACTCGGATAAATGCACCCGGTCATAGGCCGGCCGAGGCTCTTCGCAAAACACCACAAGGTGATAGCGCGCCCTCGCGGCGCTGTTAGCCAGACCGGCCAAAAAATGTTGACCGACCATGCCATTGCCAATAACGACCAGTGTCTGTGTGTGACTCATCGGTAACCCCGGATCTGCTGCAGAGAAAACGTAAAAACCTGAATTTCGGGCAAAAAAAAGGCGTCCGGCCCACGTGAAAAAAATCACTGAACCGGGACGCCATTGCCCCAAAATCATAACCGCTCCGACGAGGAGCTTTGTCTCAACTAAAGCAAAGGTGATGCCAGAAAGACCGGTAAAACCGACAAGGAAACGTAAGTGCTTGTTTGGTAAAGCATCAAAAGCGAGCCATCCGGCCCTGAGCCCAACCGCAAGGCACCGGAAGCGCACAGCAACCCGTCAGGAATGCACTGATTCGGGGAGAAAGAAGAGGTGTTGCACCATTATGGCGCGAAAACGCGTCAGATACGCCAAATAGGATGTGCCGACGCCAGGAGGCGCATCTGTCGGGTTACCCCCCTTCTTGTCATGAATACCCTGCTTCACATAAATGTTTTCGTTGTTTTACCTATCAAAAGGCATCTCGCAACACCTCAATCTTGTCGATCAACCAATGCTTGTATTTCCGGTCGGCAAGATTGACGGTGAAAAACCATAGGGCATTCGGTAGGTAAAAGCGTCGGTATTCGGTTAGGGTTTGTTCGAATCGCGAACGATGCGCCTCCTATCGTCGGCACATCCTATCTGGCGTACCTTATCGCGTTGAATAAACCAAGCTTCAGTGAATTTATACTTTTATAAGTGCAAGATATTCCTGCTCGCTGAGGATTTGCACGCCTTTTTCCTGGGCTGCGCTCAGTTTGGTGGCACCCACTTTTTCACCGGCCACCAGAATATCGGTCTTGCCGGTTACAGAATTTGCGACTTTTGCACCCAAACGTTTAGCTTCTTTCTGCATGTCTTCGCGGGAACCCTGCACCATGGTTCCTGTAAACACGATCAGTTTTCCTGACACGGGGCTTTCTATTTGAGCGTGTATCTGGCTGGCTGCTGTTTCAATCAGAGTAAAACCCAAACTCAATATTTGCTCAAAATCCTGTTTGATCAACTTTAATGACTCGACCACCGCCTCGGCTGTTTTCTCTGCAAAGCCTTCTATGGAGACGATATCTTCAATGCTGAGATCAAAGAGCCGGTTCAACGGATAATGCTGCAATAACCGTTCACAGTTACCCAGTCCCATTCTGTAAATACCGAATGCCCCCAGAAACCGCCAATCTTCAATACTTTGCAAGCGACTGCGCTGTAATTGATCCAGAAGATTCTGTGAGGTCTTTTCGCCAAACCCCATGTCCATCAGCTCGTTCAACGCTAATTGATAGATGCGATAAATCGAGTTGACGCCGTGCGCATGCAGTTTTTCTATAGTCTTGGCGCCAAAACCATCGACATTGCCCAAAGTTCTAAAAAAATGCTCAAGGGTGTTTTCGATTTGTGCCGGGCAATGGGTTTTATTGAGGCAATATAAATAGTCACTGTCCCACACCAGATGACTGCCGCAACTGGGACAGTCATCCGGAATTTGCGGCGGCTTTGGCGTGACGACACGCTCGATTTTTGGAATCACCAAGCCCGAGCGGGTCAGTTCAATAACCGTGCCCGGCCCTATTCCCAGCGACTTGACCATACCGTAATGATGGGCTGTTGCGCGTGAAATGACCGCACCGCTCAGTTTGGTCGGCTCCAGTTCGGCAACCGGGTTGACGCGTCCGGAACGAGAGGTTTGCGGCGTTACACTCAGCACGTTGACCAACGCCGATTCAACATTATGCTTGTAAGCGATCTGCCAGCGATGGTGATGCCGGGTTGAACCCATGTGCTGCTTGACCGATTCATCGGTGACTTCAAAAACCACCCCATCGACATCAAAATCCACCTTTTCGGGAATCTGCCTGACAATATCGGCAAAGTGGAGGCGGATCTCATTGGCCGTGCCTTGCCAATCGGGTAACTGGGCAAACGGAAAGAACATCGCGGCTTTTCGTTCTATCGCTTCCAAAGCAGGCACTTCCAGATCTTTTTCCTTGATGATGCTCGCTTGAAAATTTCGGGCATTTTCAAATTGTTCGGCCAGATAATTCTGAAAATAATGGCGGCTGACCACGATTTCTCCGGCTCCCTGACCTCGCTGACCATTTCCCGCCACCATCAGGCCGCGATCAAAAACCCGGGTAATATCGGTACCTTTTCGGCCATCGCCGCGCGTATATAACGTTTGTCCGTCATCGTAGGCCGCATAGCCATCCAGTTTGGGCGTCGCGCGAAACAACAATCTATCGCTCTCGATATCAAGTTCTTGTGCTGTTTTTTCAATGCGAAGCAGCCATTTTTCAATGGCATCCTGACTATAGGCTTTTTCGGTAGACAACATTCTTACCGGAAGATCTATGGTTTTTTCTGCAAATGCCGGTTCCGGTTCAACCGCAAGAAGATAAGGGTGATCAGGATGCCTGCGTGCCAGTTCAGCCAAAAAGACGGCATCGTAATCAGCATCGGAAATGAAGGGACAACCGCTTCTGTAAAGCAGATTAGCGGTTTCCAGAAAGTTGACCAGCACCGTGTCGCTGAGTGAGTCGGCCGAGCGGCTTTGGGCTATTTGTTCAAGCTGCTCCAGGGTCAATCCTTCAACGAGTTGACGGTGCTGGTTGATAAGATCACGTTGTTCGTTATTCAACATCAGGAAAAGGTTGAAGGATTGGCCGATTCGTTGGGCATAAAAAATTATTGATAACCGCTTGCCAGCAGATTACGCATTTCATGTATGGCGCTATCGGTTAACGGCTGTCTTTGGTTATCCCACTTAACTCCGTCCAGTTCCGCCGCCAAAATATCGATTGTTTCTATAAAGTCATCATAGACCGAGACAGGGTCGTCTACTTCGCGAGGCTGCATAAAAAATACCAGACCGGGACAATTAAACTCTTTTATGTTTTTATCAGGGAATGTGCCGGGCTCAACCATGCTGGCAACGCCAAAATCGACTAGGCCGTTACCGTCGATACGCTCGTATATTTTTAAACTGCCGTATTTCAATCCGGCGATTTTAAAAGCCATATCAATGTCCTCGCCATTAAACCCTTCGTCGGCGACAGCAACCAGACTGTATTGAATCAGTTTGGGCAACTCCCGGGATTGCTCATCATGGTTGGATGGCCGCTCTTCATGATGACGTTGTTGTGTCGAACTGCCGAAAGCCTCGTACTCCTCCTTTCCGTACAACGATTGCGCATATTCGTAATCATTATCCTCATCCAATGCGCTGCCCAAAGGAACCACATCGAACTCATCATTTTCCGGATGCAGCACTAAAGATTCGTCGATTCTGCCAATCGGATTTTTAAATCGTCCGGACAGGCCTGATCGGCCGGGAAGCGAACCTTTTTTCCAGTAAGACCACAAAACCAGGCACAGCATCACACCCAGGCCTGCTGCAATAATAACCATTCTTAAAATTTCTTTATCCATCAGCTTTCCGCCAGACTCACTGCCTCTTCAATATCAACCGCCACCATCCGCGATACACCGGGTTCGCGCATGGTAACACCTGCCAGCTGTTTGGCAATTTCCATCGTCGCTTTGTTATGCGATATAAATAGAAACTGCACAGTTTCGGACATTTCCTCAACCATTTTCGAAAAACGTCCCACGTTTGCGTCATCAAGCGGCGCATCGACTTCATCCAGCAGACAAAAAGGCGCTGGATTCAATTCAAAAATCGAAAACACCAGAGCAACCGCTGTTAATGCCTTCTCGCCACCCGACAACAAATGAATGGAACTGTTACGTTTACCCGGGGGTCTGGCGATGATATTGACACCTGCATCCAATACATCCTGATCAGTCAGCTCCAGATAGGCCTGACCGCCCCCAAACAATTTGGGAAATTTCTGTTGTAGTCCAGCATTTATTTTATCGAATGTTTCCTTAAAACGCTGCCGGCTTTCTTTATCAATTTTATTGATGGCTTGCGTCAAAGTATCCAATGCTTCCGATAAATCCGCATGCTGATCATTCAAGAATTTCATACGCTCTGATTGCAGCTGAAATTCTTCAATGGCGCTCAGATTGATCGTCCCCAGTCGCTCAATCTGACCAGCCAGATCATCCACTTTATTCTTCCATACCGTCTCGTCAGCATCTGGGGGCATTTGCTGCAACACCGCTTCCGGCGCCATAGCCAGCTCATCCAGTTGCTCTGTGACGGTTTGCTGGCGAACCCGGCTCTCCTGCTGTTCGTAGCGCAGTTTGTCCAACTGCTCTTTGTGTTTCTCCAGGCCACGCTGATGCTGTATGTGCTCTTGGGACAGGCGATTGATGGTCTGTTCCGTCTCTTCAGCGTGTTTTCTGGCCTGCTTTAATGCATGCTCTAATTCTTCTTTTTCTAAATACAACTGTTCAAGTGTCAGCTTTTCATCATCCAGCGGCGTCAAAGTCGCTTCAAGCTTATGTTCCAGTTCGGTCATTCGCTCAGATGACGTTTGCATCTGAACCTCTAAACGTTCGACTTGCCGGGTAATATGAATCTTTGAAGAACGCAACGATTCAATTTGCGCCTGATATGAAAATACCTGCTGCTTCGCCTCCGATACGGATAACTCCCGGCTATGCTGCTGCGTCATCAGCTGCTGATTGATTTTCTCAAGATGCTGTTTACTATCATCCAGACCGGCCATCCGCTGTTCAGCTTCTTGCAGCTTGAATTTGGCTTCGGCAATCAGCTCGGCGTTGTCTTCCGATTCTGCCTGAATATCCGTCAAATCACCATCAATCTGTCTCAACCGCTGCTGTTGCTGTTCATGCCTTGCAGCAAAAGCGCTCAGCTCGGCGTTTTTCTTTGACAGGTCATTGCTCAAGGTTTTGTCATTCTGTTGCAGAATTTCCCGATTGGCCTCGGCCTCTTTCAACACCAACTCAGACGTCTCCAAACGCGCTTCGAGTTCAGCGATATCGATAGACAAACTGTCCTGGCGCTGCTTTAAAAGTCTTAATTCCTTTTCACGTTGCAAAACACCGGACTTGTTATCTTTGACTTTTATCAAGCGCAGCCAACCCGGCCCAAGCCAGGTGCCGTCAGGTAAAATCAGCGATTCGTAAGGTTTGAGCTGATCCGTTTGCGCTTTGGCCGAAACCAATGATTCGGCACAATAAATCCCGGTCAATAAGCCGGACAAGTTCCAGGAAGCTTTCACTTTATCCAGTAAGGGCACCCCTGCGTTCGTCTGTTCGGTCAGATCAAACTGCCGGTTTTCAAACAACGCCAACGATTCATTCGTTAAATGCTCAAGCGCCGGAATAAGGCTATCGGCGTTGTCTATACAAATGGCTTCCAGGTAATGCCCCAAAACGGTTTCAGCCGCTGTTTCCCAACCGGCCTCTACCTCCAGCATTTCGGCAAGCCGGGTTTGTTTGGCCAAATCCATCTGTTCAAGCCAGCTGTTCAGATGCTTGTTGTCTTTACCCATGGCGTGTTGCTGCAGCATTTCCAGGGAAGTAATCTTGCCTTTGACACTGTGCATCTCTGAGCGATGGGCATGGACTTGCTGGTTGATTTCCTTTAATAAGAGGCGGTGTTCGGCAATGACTGCCATGATTTTATCCAGATGATCATGAACCTCGCTACGTTCCTCTTCCAGTTCCACTATCAAATCGTTTAATTCGTCAATTTTACCTTCGAATGGATTAGCTTTTAAATCGTCACGCTCACCGTTTAATTTATCCAGCCTGATTTGCAGTTGCCGGTTCTGGTTTTCGGTCTGACTGATTTTGATGCGCTGGATTTCGATGTTTTCCTTTGCGGACGCACTTTCTTTCAAATACGCTTCCCATTGCCGTTGCCAATCGGCGCGTTCCTGAAGGCCATCCTGTTGAACACTGACCGCCTCATTGACTCGGGCTTGCATGACTTCCAAAGTTTCTTCGGCCTGCATCAAATCGGAAGTGATATCTTCCAGCTGCATTTGATCGCTATCCAGCTCCGTTTTGGCATGATCGATCTGCTGTTTTAAGCGGTCAATTTCAACCACCGTCTCTTCATGACTTTTTTGATTCAGTTTGATGGTCTGCTCAAGACGGCCGACTTCAGAAACCACATGGTAAAAATCACCTTGTGTCGAGTTCAATGCTGCCTGTTGTTTTTTGTGCTCTGACCGCTTTGATTCGATTTCGGCATCGAGTTCGCGTGAAGCGACAAACAGGCGGTTGTGCTCATCAGCTACCGCCTTCATCTGGCTATCCAGTTGTTCAAAAGTCCGATGGTGCGCCTGCCAGCGCATCGCCAGTAATTCCAGTTTGAACTGGCGCTCCTGCTGTTTCAGTTCGGTGTATTTTTTAGCTTTTTCAGCTTGTTTTTGCAGGTGTTTTAACTGCTTTTCAACTTCATCGCGCACATCATTCAAACGTTCCAGGTTTTCATGGGTGTGCCGCATCCGGGTTTCAGTTTCCTGGCGGCGTTCCTTATATTTGGAAATGCCGGCCGCTTCTTCTATATGAACCCGCAAATCTTCTGGTTTGGCTTCCACCATTCTGGAAATGGTGCCTTGCTCAATGATAGCGTAACTGCGGGAACCCAAACCGGTGCCTAAAAACAGGTCGGTAATATCTTTACGCCGGCAGCGTACATTATTGAGTAAAAATGCCGACTGACCATCACGACTGACCTGGCGTTTTATAGAAATCGAGTTATATTGAGCATATTCGCCGCCGGCCTTGCCTTCGCCGTTATCAAAAATCAACTCGACCGAAGCTGTTCCTACCGGTTTTCGCGATGCAGAACCATTAAAAATGACATCAGCCATACTGCCGCCGCGTAAATGTTTGGCCGAACTCTCTCCCATCACCCAACGGACAGCATCGATGATATTGGATTTTCCGCAACCGTTAGGCCCCACAATAGCGGTCAAGTTACCACTGATGGGGATCACGGTTGAATCGACAAAAGACTTAAACCCTGAAAGTTTGATTTTTTCCAGCTTCATTACTGGTAGAATAGCCCTTTAGCTGATTGTGAAAGACCGCGTATTATTCACGATATCAGCGCGGACTTCGACTTTTTATTTAACTTTTTCAACGAATCATGACAACACAGCCCACTGATGTATTGGAAACATTTCCTAACCCCCGCCCTGGCCGTGATTTTACAATCCGGATCGACATCCCCGAATTTACCTGTTTATGCCCCAAAACAGGTCAGCCCGACTTTGCCACATTGATGCTGGAATATGTGCCCGATCAACTGTGTGTCGAATTAAAATCGTTGAAACTGTACATGTGGATGTTTCGTGATCGGGGCGCTTTTCATGAGGCTGTGACCAACGAAATTTTAGACCATATCGTTGCCGCCATATCGCCCAACTTCATGCGTCTTAAAGCCAACTTCAACGTGCGCGGCGGTATTTATACAGCAGTAATCGCCGAACATAAAAACAGCAACTGGCAAGCGCCTGCCTTGGTCCAACTGCCCTAAACAACCATGGCCAAGACCTATTACACCGCCGATTTGGCTGTCGCATTAAAATATGACGGCAAGAATACCCCCAAGGTGACGGCAAAAGGTGAAGGTCTTGCCGCCGAACAAATCATTCAAATTGCTGAGCAACACGGCATTCCCCTGCAAACCGAACCGGAGCTGACGCGGATTCTGGCCCAGATCCCGTTAGGTGAAGAAATTCCGAACGAACTTTATCTGGCGGTTGCCGAGGTCATTGCGTTTGCGTATTTTCTCAGCGGTAAAGTCCCCACTATCAATAGAACCGATGACGATTAAAGAAACCCTGACCACGCTTCCCCAATATATCCTGCCGCATCACGCCCTGTCGCACATGATGAGCCACCTGACTCATTGCGAAAACAAGGCCTGGAAAAACCTGATGATCAGGCAGATTATCAAACACTACGGCGTCAATATGGATGAGGCATTGATACAGGATATCGAGGCCTTTAAAAGCTTTAACCACTTTTTTACCCGCGAACTGAAACCGGGTGTGCGTCAGCAGACCTGGGAAAACGGAGCCATTGCCTGTCCTGCCGATGGTCAGGTCAGTCAAGCAGGCACTATTGCGGCCGGTCGTATTTTTCAAGCCAAAGGCAAAGAATTTACTGCCACGGAATTACTGGGCGGAGACAGTGCGCGCGCTAAACCGTTTAATAACGGCCACTTTACAACGATCTATCTGTCGCCGAAAGATTATCACCGTCTGCATATGCCTTTGGCCGGAACTCTTCGTGAAATGGTGCATATCCCGGGTCGTCTTTTTAGCGTAAATACCGCGACCACCAACAGCGTGCCAGGCTTGTTCGCCAGAAATGAACGCGTTGCCGCAATTTTTGATACCGAAGCCGGTCCAATGGCACTGATCCTGGTAGGTGCGATTTTTGTATCCAGCATAGAAACCGTCTGGCACGGCGTCGTATCACCGCCCACCATTGAATCAGTTCGTGCCTGGCAATATCAGGATAACCCGCCCCAATTGGCTAAAGGCGAGGAAATGGGGCGATTCAATATGGGTTCAACGATTATTGTGCTATTCGGCGAAAACCAAATGGCCTGGAGCGAGGTTTTAAAATCCGGCCAGACAGTAAAGCTGGGACAGGCGATTGGTCAAGTGAAAAGCTGATTTATACCTTTCGCACTTCAAATTTCGGCAGTGCCTAAGGAGGCAACGGGTTGTTCGGCAAAGGCTTTGCCAGCATGGATGCTGGCATAGAGCCTACAGGGATGGTTTTACGGCGTCCTTTGACGGGCACCCCGGTGCCGAATTTCGATCTACGATGGATATAGCAGTTTGTTTCGCATCGGCTTAGGTTCCTGAAATAAACCCGGGAACCCTAATTTTCCAGCCATTTCAGCAAGGTTTCGTATAAAAATTCGGTGTTAACCGGCTTCGGCAAATGGTCGTTTATACCTGCATTAAGGCAGACTTCCCGGTCTTCACTGAATACATTCGCCGTCATCGCGATGATGGGTGTTTCAGCATAGCCCGGCAATAACCTGATCGCTTTAGCCGCTTCAATACCATCCACTTCCGGCATCTGCATATCCATCAGTATCAGTGGATAACGGCTAGCACGCGCCATCTCGACCGCGACCTTTCCATTCTCGGCAAACTCCAGAACAAGCCCCGTATCGAGTAACTGATGATGGGTCAGCATCCGGTTGATTTCATCATCCTCGGCGAGCAGAATGCGGGTGCCGGCATGGTCGCGCCTGAGTAACGCTTCTGCCGATTCGCTGACTGGTTTTACTGGCTTTTTGTCCTCATTCTTTTGCAGAATCTTGCCTAACCGGGCGGTGAACCAGAATACGCTACCGACATCGGGTTCGGATTCAACACCGACTTCGCCCCCCATCATCGCCGCCAGATGACGATTGATCGACAAACCGAGACCTGTGCCTCCAAAACGCCGGGTAGTGCTGCCGTCAGCCTGCTCGAAGGCATTAAATAATCTAGCCTTCTGCTCCGCGGTTACTCCGATTCCGGTATCCTCAACGGAAAAGCGAAGCAGCACTTCATCTGACGTTTCTTCCAACATCGATACCCGAAGCGTCACTTGACCTTGAGCGGTAAACTTGATCGCATTCCCCAGGTAATTGATCAGCATCTGGACAAGCCGGGTTTCATCGCCTTTGAGGACGAAAGGCAATTGCCCGGCTTCGACTTTGAAAAGCAACCTTTTCTCAGATACCCGCTGTTCCATCAGTCCGTTCACTTTTTCGATCAGCTCAGAGAGGGTGAACTCGGATTGCGATAAAGTAAATTTTCCAGCCTCGATCTTGGAAATGTCGAGAATATCGTTAATGATCGCAAGCAAATGATCGGCCGAAGACGCTATTTTGCTCAACTTGTCCAGATGTTCTGCGCTCAACCCGCCTTTCCGTAACAAGAGATAGGTCATTCCGATAATAGCGTTCATCGGGGTTCTTATTTCATGCGACATATTGGCAAGAAAGTTACTTTTAGCCAAATTAGCATTATCGGCTTGCAACTTGGCTTCACGCAGCTGAGTTTCTATCTGTTTGCGACTGGTTAGATCAATGTGTGTACCAACCGCCCGTAAAGGATGACCCTCGCTATCACTCTCGACTGACTTGCCGCGACTGAGCATCCACTTGTAATCATCATCTTTGCAGCGCATGCGAAATTCAATCTCGTAATGACCGTAATCTTTAAGCCTTTGCTGTGCCTGAGCTACAACGCTATCTCTCTCATCCGGATGCAGAAGTTTCACCCAGTCACTGTCTAAATAATGCGCCAGTTCGTCCGGTGCGTAGCCCAACATCTTACTGTAGGCCGCATTGATATAAATCTGACCGGTTTTAAAATCCCAGTCCCAAACACCATCATTTGTAGCTTCCAGCGCATAGTTAAAGCGCTCTTCGTTGGCCCGGATCTGCTCCATCGCCTGCCCGAGTTCTCGGGTACGTTCTGCAACCCGTTGTTCCAGATTCTGATTTAAGGCCTGAAGCTGCCGTCTTTGCTGATTGCGCTCGGTAATATCACGCGAGGCCGCATAAACATAATGGACGCCATCATTGTCGATGTTGCAGGCACTGATTTCGACTTCCACCAGACTGCCGTCACATTTTCTATGCACAGTTTCAAAAATGAGGGCTTCACTCATGGTCAGAAGTTTATCGATACGCGCTTTTAGTGTCTCTCTGTCAAACTGGACTTCCCAGTCGCTCACATGAAGCAGGCCAATCACGGTCCTGTCATAACCCAGCATTTGAAGGAAAACATCGTTGGCGTCAATCAATGTCCCTCGACTGTCTAAAATATGGATGCCGTCACTGGCCATTCTCAAAATGGTGTCAAGACGCTGGCGGTCATGAGAAATTGCCTGCTCCACCGCTTTGCGCCCGGTAATATCCTGAACAGTACCGAGTAAATTCTCAGCCTGTCCATTGTCGTCATAGACAATTTGCCCCAAGCCATGCATCCAGCGCTCGACACCGTCGCAGGGCCGGATTATTTTGTATTCTGCATCAAAAGGCTTGCGTTCTCTGATGACTTCCCGAAGATAGTCGTTCATAGGCTGATTGTAATCCGGGTGCATGAAGTCCACCCAGCCTTCAATCGTGTGAGGATAGTCCTCGGTAATGCCGAAAATATAATTCATAACGGAGGTACATTCCCACATGCCTGTTTTAAGACTTGTGATGTAACAACCGATATTGGCCGCCTTTTGCGATTCACGCAGAAGACGCTCACTCTTTTTTAAAGATTGTTCGGCTTGTGTGCGGGCGAGTTCATAGGCCTGCAGTTTTTTCTGCATGTCGGACACGCTACTGAGTACGCTTCCTTCGCTGCCGGGTTTAATATTGATCGTTGCAGATAGATCGCCTTGTCCAATTCTGAGCAAGTTATCCTGAACGTCCTCAAGAGAACCGCCCAGCGCTTTTCGCAAAGCCCCATAGGCCCGGAAAAGCATAAAAATTGTCGCTATTGAGAAAAATATGAAAATCAAGCGAAATAGTAAGGCGTTGCGCCAAGCTGATTTGATCGCAGCAACTGTGCGCTGATCCATCATATGAAAAAATTCATTGATAGGCTGGATGATTTTCAACTTGGCCCGATAATAATTTTCATCATTGATCAGCCGCCTTGCCTGTTCACGACTGGCCTCAGCCTCCGGACCGACGGTCTCTACCAGTTGCATGGCCCTGTATTCCAGGGCGGTCAAATCGTCAGAGTTCTTTTTGGCCAGATCCAATTTGGCAAATTCCTCTTGCGTGAATCCTGCCTGACGCATCAGGTCCAGTAAAGCAACACCCTTCCCGCTTTCAACGGGCGGAGGAGATAGATTTCCCAGCACCAGATCCCAATAGAAGTTTTGATAGTTTTCAGGCCGGGGAATCTTGCCGTTACGGATATCCAGTATGTTTTGAAAGTAGTGCTTGTATCGAGAATCCCCAGTGACACAATAGGCTCTCACCATCCGGGTCAGGTCATCAGAACTTTGATGCAACTGTTGGGCGAGTTCGTAAGAGATTTGCCGTGATTCATTCGCCCTATCCAGCCTAGTTTCCGCATAAACATAAACAACAAAAACAGCAGCAAGCACAAAGAAAATACCAACAGCCAAAGCAATCTGTTGTGAAGCCCTTAAGTAGGGTTTACTGAAAGTCATTTGTCTAAAGCATAATGAAGACATAGGATGAATTTAAATGAACAGAGCAACTGATCAAGATTAGGTGTTTCTAAAGGCTATGTTCGCGTTAACAGTAGGCGTCGCCCCGGCAGGGATTGCCGGGGTCCAGAAGCCATGGATGGCGTTGGGCTTTCACATCCTTGTGCCCTGGATTCGCTTACGCGGTCTAACGGCTCCGGCAATCCATGCCGGAATGACAGCGTTGATTTACTTTCAACTACTAACGCGAACATAGCCTTTCTAAACGCACATTCAGCATCGATCCCTTCATTGGCAAAGCCTGTTCCGGATTTTTTTGGAATTAATCTTCAAAGAAACTCAACGGCTTTTGCTGAAAAAATAGAGCAAATCCAGGCAAGCGTCCGGGTTGCTCTTGAAGTTACTGGCATCCAGGGGGGAATTCATGAACCGGGTATAGCCCTCTACAGCGTTTAAATTTTCGTCGGCAAGGTCGCGAAAGCCCATGGACCAGTCTCTAAATACTGGTTCACAAATCTGCTCCTCAAGCAGGACAATCGTACCCCGATGTCGTAAATCTTTGGTAATCACTTCAAATAAATTACGGACAACCGTTTCTTCACCCTCAAGAACTTGCATAAAGTTACCGTCTTTATACAACAGCATGCCTGAAATACCCTTCTTGGTATTATTTTCACGGGACTTAACCAATAGCGCCAACAAGTCGCTTTTGCTAAAGGGTTTGACAGCAGAACTGACATAAACCAGATGAAACATTGTGTGTTCTCTTTTATAACGGCTAAGTGGGTAAATTGACAGGCAGCTATCGTCACCCGCTTAAGGCTTCAGATACAGAAAAACCTTAAAGCAATATTAGCAAAATACAGGCATCTTTGTTTTGACTGTGGGAAGTTATTTCAAGCTGAAGTTTCCCAGCTTTTATAGGGATGTCCGGGCTTGTTTGGGCGCTGTGTTTGCATTAAGTTGATTCCTTTCAACTGATAAAGGAAACAGTGCTTATTTAAAGGCTATTGGCTTTAAGCAGGGCGTCTTTCGCCCCTGCCGCATTGCCTTGGGCATTTCGTGCTTCGGCGATTAACAACCAGCATTTTCGTTTTAATGCCCGATCAGAACCCGCCAATAAATCAGCTTTTCTGGCTAATTCCTCTGCCAATTTTGGTTGGGACTGTTTTAATCTGACTTCGGCAAGTTTATAGATCAGGGACGGATTGCGTGGCTCTATTCTCAAGCCTCTTTCCAGGGTTGCAACAGCGGCATCCAGATTGCCTGAGCCTGAACTGTGCTCGGCGTCAGACATTAACGCCACAACGACCGGGCTCAAGGGCGCAGGCGCAGCGCGGGCCGAACTGGTTGCCCACGACGGAGGCGGGGCATTATCTGCGCCACCCGGAACTTTTGGCGGCTCCGGCTTGACGGGCGGTTTTACGGTGACAGGTGGAGGCGGTTTCGGATAGGTTTTAGGTGAAGTGACTACTGGATCTCGGGTCTCAACTTGGGCACAGCCCCAGCCAGTCAGCACAAAACTGACGATGATCAATAAATTTATTAATTTCATGCTATCCACTTTATTGAAATATGCCTTAAAGGTATCTGCTACACCCTCAGTTCAAAGCGGGCGAGCAGTTACCCTTTACAGGCTTATTGAGAGTTAAGCATTGAGTGCTTAATGATTTATTAAACCGGCCCCATCACGATTTAGGATTTTTCAGCATTTCCAGCGCTAAATCAGCCATGTTTTTTGAACCCTCGCCTTTGCCCAATATTGTTTTCACCCGCTGCAAATCCGCTTTTATCGCATCTGAATAGTCGCTGTTCCGGACAATAGCCAATACCTCATGGGCAATATTTTCCGCTGTTGCATCCTGTTGTATCAATTCTTTAACAATACCTTTTCCGGCAACGATATTGGGTAAACCAATAAACGGTGTTTTTACCAGGTATTTAGCCAGCCAGAATGTCATCCAAAACAACTTATAAACAATCACCATCGGAATTTGCAGCAACGCAACCTCCAGCGTGGCGGTACCTGATGTGGTCATCACGGCATCGCAGCATTGAATTAATTCATAGGTTTGCTGCTTGACTACCTGGATCTTTGAATCACTTTGACTCAGAAAACGCTGCAACAGATCATGACTGATGCCTACCGCTTGCGGCAAGACAAATTGTACAGTTGGCAGGCGGGAACGAATGATGTCTGCAGCGGCCAACATAACCGGCAGCATCCGCTCTATCTCATGCGCACGACTGCCTGGCAGTAAACCGATTATGGGGTGTTCAGGGTTCAATTCAAAACGTGTCAGCGCTTCTTCGCGAGACCATTGCGGATGAACTTTATCCACAGAAGGATGGCCTACGTAGCGGACCGGAACATGCTCTGCCTCGTAATAAGCGGTTTCAAAAGGAAAAATGACCGCCATCATATCGATTACCCGGCCATATTTTTTGACGCGTCCGGGCCGCCAGGCCCACACCTGGGGACTGACATAAAACAACACTTTGATGCCTAACTGCTTGGCAAATTTGGCCAATTTAAAATTAAATTCTTTGTAGTCCACACACACCAGCAAATCGGGCTTTTCGCTAACCAGCAATTGCTTCATGCAGGTCAGCGCCCTGTTGATTTCCGCATAGTGCTTGATCACTTCAAACAAACCGATCACGGCAATGCCGGTTGAATCAAAACGGACATCAATACCGGCTTTTTTCATCTGACTGCCGCCCATGCCCAGCCCTTTTAGGTCAGGCAGTTGCTTTTTCAATTCCAGAAACATATGAGCGGCATGCTGTTCGCCCGAGGTTTCTCCGGCACTGAACAGCAGGGTTAACGGTCTGTCTGAATTTGCCGCATCGCCTTGAGTCAATGATGTCATGTTATACCTTTCGCACTTCAAATTTCGGCAGTGCCTAAGGAGGCAACGGGTTGTTCGGCAAAGGCTTTGCCAGCATGGATGCTGACATAGAGCCTATAGGGATGTATTTACGGCGTCCTTTGACGGGCACCCCGGTGCCGAATTTCGGTCTACGATGGATATAGTTCAAATACCTGTTAGCCAACCAGCGTCTTCCTGATCACACCCACGATTTGCTCAATCGTTTTATCTTCCAATGAGGGACAAATGGGTAAAGATAGACAGGTTGCCGCCACCTGCTCTGTTACCGGCAGTTTTACATGGGCATAAGCGTCTTTAAAAACATTTTGCTTATGCAAGGGAACCGGATAATAAACAGCACACCCAATTTGCTGATCTTGCAGGGCCTTTAGCACGTCATCGCGTCTATCACATAACAACGTGTACTGATGATAAACATGTTCACCCAAACCATCTTCAAAAGGCGTAGACAACGGTAAATCTGCCATCAGCTCAGAATACAAATGCGCCGCCCGGCGTCTTCCGGCATTGTATTGTTCGATACGTTTCAATTTAACCCGCAGGATCACCGCCTGCATATCATCCAGCCGACTGTTGTAACCAATGACATCGTGATAGTAACGAACTTTAGAGCCGTGATTGTGGTACATCTTGAGTTTTTCGGCTATCTCGTCGGATTGCGTGACCACAAGTCCGCCATCGCCGAATGCGCCTAAATTTTTGCTGGGAAAAAAACTGAAACCGGCCGAAGAACCAAAACTTCCGGTCTGACGGCCATTCACTCTGGCACCGAAGGATTGTGCACAATCCTCGATCAGTTTCAATCCGTGTTTTTTGCAAAGTTGCTGGATACGTGTCAAATCAGCAGGCTGTCCGAACAAATGCACCGGCATGATCGCCTTGGTTTTTGATGTAATCGCCTGCTCGATTGCATCCGGATCGATATTGAATGTTTTAGGATCAATATCGACGAAAACCGGTGTAGCACCCACATAACAAATGGCTTCGGCTGTCGCGATAAACGTGAAGGGGGTGGTAATAACTTCATCACCGGCGCCTATGCCTTCCGCCAGTAAGGCCAGATGCAGAGCGTCCGTTCCTGATGCGACACCTACAGCATGTTTGACACCCAAATATTCAGCCGCTTCTTTTTCAAAATTCTGAACATTGGGACCTAAAATAAATGAGCAATTGGCAATTGTCTCGGCAATGCCTTGCTCAATCTCATCGCGGATTTCTTCGTATTGAGCTTTTAGGTTGACCATCGGTATCATAGTTATCTCATGCCTCTATTTTCTTTTTTATGGAAACGCTGGATTGATTGAGTGAGTGAGTGAGTGATCTTAACGATCGCGTTCGCCAATTACAGGCGGCGATCGGTGCCTGCCTGGGTCAGCAATGTGGAAATTTCCAGTGCGGTGGCAAGCGCCCGTCTGCCGGCTTCTCCCGATACAATCGGATTGTCACCGGTTTGGATGCAATGAACAAAATGTTTGATCTCTTCCATCAATGCATCGCCGTTTTCAAACACCGACTCTTCGTTGACGATTTCCGGTATGCCGGGAAACATTTCTTTATCGCCGGTTTTGTATTTGGTCAATACCCGGTTTTGAAAATCAACTGAAATATAAGAACTGGGCCGGAACAAGCGCATTTTGCGCTCCATTTTCATGCTGATGCGGCTGGCGGTGACATTCGCTACACAACCGCTTTTAAACACAAGGCGCGCGTTGGCTATATCGATATCTTTGGTTAAAACAGCCGTTCCGCTGGCATCAATGCGTTCCAGATCCGAGTCGACCAGGGCCAGAATAATATCGATATCGTGGATCATCAGATCCAACACCACGCTGACATCATTGGCTCTGGGATTGAAAGGCGAAAGCCGATGCGATTCAATAAACAGCGGTTTTTCATCTTTATCCAGCCCCAATACGGCCGGGTTAAAGCGTTCTAAATGCCCGATTTGAAGAATCTTGTTATTTTGTTTGGCAAGTGCAATCAACTCGTCCGCTTCTTCAACGGTTACCGTAATCGGCTTTTCAACCAGCACATGAGCGCCATGTATCAGAAAATCCTTGCTGACGGCATGATGTAAAGTCGTGGGCACCACGATACTGACGGCATCCACCTGGCCCAATAATGACTGGTAATCGGTCAATGCCTGAGCACCGTGTTTTTCGGCAACGGCTGTTGCTGCAGCCTCATTGATATCGACAACGGCTACCAATTCACAATCGGGCAATGACGCGTATTTCTCAGCATGAAATTTACCCAGATAACCTGTTCCGACTACTGCGCACTTAATTTTATTCATGAAATTCCTATACTTAACCAATCAAGCTTTACCAGGCGGGCAATTTACAAGTACCCAGACATTTTAAACGTTATACGACCATTTCATAGGCTCTGTTCGTTTTAATAGTGGATATAGACCCGCGGCAAACGAAAGAGCGATGTAGGACGGATAAGGCGAACAAAGCCATTTCAAAGGTGCTCTATGGATTGGCTGAATGATTTCACTTACCAGGTGAAGCATTGACTTCACACAATCCGTAGTTAAATTTGGTGAATCATTATCCGGCAATTCATCACCCCTGTCATGCGCTTATAGCGCCAATACCGTACTTTCAAATAATCCGGCAGCCTATACGCTATTTTATTTTCAGAGTCATCCAAATGATGTACATCCTGTGGATAAGTCTGTGCGCAGCTTGTTTTTTCTAAGTGCATAAGTCTCCTCTGCGGCAAACTAAACGCCCCTATAAAAAATTTAATCCTTAATTATTACAACAAGATAGGTTATAACACCGGATCGCTTAAGCCATCTTCCAAGCAATAGAAACAGCCGAGGTCAACTGTGCATAACTCGTGTCGAGTCTAAACCAATTTACAGCTAAAAACGATCATCCCATGCTTTTTCAAGACGCTTGGCTGAGACAGGAAAAGGCGTTTTTAACTGCTGGGCATACAAAGAGACTCTGAACTCTTCCAGTAACCAGCGAAACGGATCGGATTCGGGAATCACGCTTTTTTTCTTGGCTCGTTCGGCCACTTCCTTCCAAAAACGCTGACAAAAGCGGTTGATTTCCTGCTGCTTCTGCACGTCGTTATTCATTTTTTCCAGACGGTATTCAACCGCCTTCAAGTAGCGGGGAAACTGCTTTAGCTGCAGATAAGGCGTTCTTCTGATAAACCCCGCAAACACCAGTAAACGGAGTTGCTCGTTAATATCCTTACCCAGCGGATCAGAGGCGTTCAGCCGCTGCAATTGCCTGTTGATTGCCCCGACGCGCTCCATGACTTCCTTGGCAAGTAGGCTTGCCTCATTTGTCACCTGGATCAATTTTGATTTATGCGCGTCAAGACGCTGCTCAAAAATCGGCTGGCTTCTTATCAAGCCCTCATCCAGGAATACCGATGAGAATACGCAATATAAAATATCGTCTTTAAATGATTGCCCGCCATAATTGTTTAGCAACGGATGTGGCGAAAGTTTTTGATAAATCAATTCCAAAGCCGGTGAATGCGGCATATTTTTGAGCAAATATTTGCACTCTTTGGCTAAATACAACTGAAACAGTTTGACCAATCCGTCGTGATGCGTGTCATCGGCTTTTTGCCGGGTATCAAAAATCTTGACGCCTATCGAGTCACCTTCATCAACAATTGCCGGATAGCCTATAAATGCCTGGCCTTGCTGGATAAATTGGTAGGTTTCCGGTAAATCATCGAAAGCCCATTGCACACAACCGGTGTAATTGAGCTCATCGGCCGCTATTTGGTCAAAAGTTTGTCCTGCTTTTTGGCTAAACCGACTCTGCAATTGCTTGAGGTCGCGACCGTAATCGAGCAACTTGCCTTGCTCATCGACGATGCGATAGTTCATTTTTAAATGATCGCTGAGCACGTCGGGATGCCATTCATTTGAAGGTATCGCCTCGCCGGTCAGTTTTCGTAAGCGTGTCCCCAGCCATTCATACAAAGAGCCTTTAAAATCCGGTTCGATTTCAAGACACTGTTTTGCCGTTTGCGGCACCGGGACAAAATGTTTTCTCAGCTGTTTGGGCAGCGATTTGATCAAGCCAATCACTTTTTCCTCGAGCATTCCGGGCACCAGCCATTCGAAAGGCTGTTCGCTGACCTGATTGAGCTGATGAACAGGGATGATCGCTGTCACGCCGTCCTCGTCATGGCCGGGTTCGAAGCGATATTGCAGATTAAACGTCAAGCGCCCTACTGATTTGCTGTCAGGAAAATCCCATTCATTGACCAAATGGTCTTGTTCGCGCGTAAGATCCTCTTTGGTTAAAAACAGGAGCCTGGAATTCTCACGTTCAACCGTTTTGCGCCATTGCTCAAAGGTTACGCCGTTGACTACTGATTCGGGAATTTTTTTATCATAAAACTGAAACAGCCATTCTTCGTCTTCAATCAAGTCAACCCGGCGTCCTTTATGCTGGATATAGCCGACTTCTTCCAGCAATTGCTGGTTAACCTTAAAAAAGGGCGCATTGGTTTGATATTCATGATTGACCAAACCGAAACGTATGAAGAAATCGCGCGCCGCCTTTGGATCAACATGTTCATAAGGAATCTTGCGCTTGGCCTGAAGTGTCAGTCCATACAGCAAGGTGCGCTCGTATATGCCGCTGCGCCCGGCTTTTTTCTCCCAGTGCGGATCGTAGTAGTTGCGTTTGATCAGATGACCTGAACACGCCTCTATCCATTCCGATTCAATTTGGGCAACCGTGCGAGCATACACTTTGCTGGTCTCGACGTGTTCTGCCGCCATAATCCATTTTGGCCTCAGCTTATGTAAGCCGGATCCCGGAAAAATAAAGAATTTTAGCCCACGCGCGCCCAAGTATTCGTATTGCTCATGCTTAAAACCTATGTTGGATAACAATCCAGGCAATAGCGCGCGATGAATTTCGGAATAGCCCGCTTCCAGCATATTGGGCTTGAATTTAAGCTCACCTTTGATGACCTGCATGATTTGAGCATGAATATCAAACCACTCTTTCATGCGGATATATGACAAAAACTGATCCTTGCAGTATTTACGCAGCTTGTTGTTCGACAGATGTTTTTTCTGTTCTTCGAAGGCATTCCAGAGGTTGAGCAACGTCAGAAAATCCGATTCTGGGTGCTTGTAGATCGCATGCTTGGCTTCGGCTTGCGGAAGTTTGTCGGCGGGTTTATCCCTGGGATCCTGAACACTCAGCGCTGAAACGATGATTGATACCTCGGTTAAACAATTCAGTTCAGCGGCAGCCAGCAACATCCGGGCAAGTTTGGGATCAGTGGGCAGTTTGGCGATCTGTTTGCCCATCTCGGTCAACCGCCCTTGCTTATCCAGAGCGTTGACTTCATGCAGCATGGTTTTGCCGTCGCGGATCATCTTGTCTTCAGGCGGCTCGACAAACGGAAAGTCTTCGATATCACCCAGATTCAACGAAATCATTTGCAAAATGACCGAGGATAAATTGGTCCTCAGGATTTCCGGTTCCGTAAATTCCGGACGGACACTAAAATCTTCCTTCGAATACAAACGAATGCAAATACCCTCGGCAACCCGCCCACATCGCCCTGCTCGCTGATTGGCACTGGCCTGGGAAATTTTTTCTATGGGTAAACGCTGAATTTTACTGCGATGACTGTATCGGCTGATACGGGCATGACCGGTATCAATCACGCAGCGAATGCCGGGTACTGTCAACGATGTTTCAGCGACATTGGTCGCTAATACGATCCTTAGCCCACCTTTGGGCTTGAACACCTGCTCCTGCTCACTGACACTGAGTTTTGAATAGAGCGGCAGAATTTCGTAACCGGTAGGGTGGTGTTTTCTTAACGATTCGGTTGTTTCCCTGATTTCCCGCTCGCCGCTTAAAAAAATCAGAATATCACCGCGCATGTCCCGCGCTAATTCGTCAACCGCATCCAGAATCGCCTGCTGCAAATCAGCCGTGGTTTCATCATTTTCTTCGCTTTGCTCTATGGGCCGGTAGCGAATATCGACGGGGTAAGTCCGGCCGGATACTTCGACAATCGGCGCACCGCTGTAATGTTTGGCAAAACGTTCCGGATCAATCGTGGCCGAAGTTATGATCAGCTTCAGGTCCGGCCTCTTGGGCAAGAGCCAACGCATGTAACCCAGCAAAAAATCGATATTCAAACTGCGTTCGTGAGCCTCATCAATGATGATCGTGTCATATTGATTGAGGTAAGGATCATTTTGAGTCTCGGCCAGCAAAATTCCGTCGGTCATTAATTTCACCAATGAATCGGAATGCGTTTTATCGTAAAAGCGGACTTTATAACCGACCGATTTACCAAGAGGCTCGCCCAGTTCTTCGGCAATTCTGTCGGCCACGGTGCGAGCAGCAATCCGGCGCGGCTGGGTATGCCCAATGAAGCCCGAAGTGCCCCGACCGATAGCTAAACAAATTTTCGGCAGCTGAGTTGTCTTGCCTGAACCGGTCTCGCCGCAAACGATAACGACCTGGTGCTGCTGAATCAGCTGGGCAATTTCATCTTTTTTGCCGCTGACCGGTAAATCGGGAAAGTTGATCGCCGGAATACTGGCCTGTCTTTTCAGCTTTTTGCCAACTGACTGCTCAATGCGTCCGGCCAAAGCGGCCAGTTTTGGCTCCTGAATTTTACCTTTCTGATAATCGCTACGCAGCCTATCCAACTCGCGCTTTAAGCTGTGCCGGTCTTGATTGAGACAGTCGGACAGCTTTTTACTCAGTTGCTTGATAAGATCTTGCGAAGACATTTTTCTTTTTCCAATGACAAGTGGCGGGTATTATAGCGGCTACGCACACCTTTTTTGTCAATATGGACAACTATTCCTGTGCCTACTAAACTAAATACACGGTCAAGTTAAGCTGACCTGATTAACGATTCCGCCCGATTAAATTCAAAGGTGCCGTTGTGATTACGTCTGTATCAATGCATCCAATCTCGAATTGGCCAGGTATAAGTCCTGAAAAGGCGCATGCACAAGAAAAAAATACCGGCTCCTCAACCGCAACAACGCAAGAAAAACTGCCGCAAACCGGCACTTCAGCCTCGCCTGAAGCGCAAGATCTTGAAAAAATTAAAGTCATAGAATCACTGAAAGCCAGAGACCGTGAAGTCAGAGCACATGAACAAGCGCATATTTCGGCATCAGGAGGATTGGCAACCGGCGGTGCCAGCTTCACTTATCAACAAGGCCCGGACGGCAAGCGCTATGCAATCGGAGGGGAAGTCAACATTGACACTTCTTCAGTACCCGGAGACCCCAGCGCAACATTAAGAAAAGCAGAAACGATAAGACGGGCGGCACTTGCGCCGGCCAATCCATCCGGGCAGGATTACAAAGTTGCATCCAAAGCCGCCCAGATGGCAACGAAAGCGCAAATGGATATGATAAAACTGCAACAGGAAACTCAATCAGAGACCGCATCTGAAGAAAAACCCAGCCTGAAGATTGACCTGACGGCCTGAGCGACCGATTAAATTCTAGATCTCAACGACCCGATTGACATCAAAACCTTCCACCATTTTTCTCCCCACATAACCTCTTGGATTGCATAACACCCTGGCTCCGGCAATCCGGTAATCGCCGGGACTGTGAACATGTCCATGAAACCATGCAGCAATCTCGTACTCATGCAGCAACCATTTTAAATCGTTGCAATAGGCTAATTTTTTCAGGGCTTGAGGCGATCCATTCCAGCTCCATTCGGAAGGAGCATGGTGGGTAACAATGATTGTTTTTCCTGAAAACGGTTGCTCCAGTTCAGCTATTAACCACTTTTTTGAACGTTCATGTAGCTTGAAAAAAGCAAGTGGATCAAACGCGTTTTCTGAATATTTTATTTTTCTAAAATCATTCAGCGAATTGCTCAGAATAGCCACTTTCTCCTCTCCGTCCTGAAACAAATCAGTCCACAAGGTACAGCCCAAAAATCTGACCCCTTGAAAAATAAACTGATTATTTTCCAAAAAATGAATCCGGCTGCCAGCGCACTGCTCTCTGAGTGTCTTTAACGTGTCATGATACTCCTGGGTATAAAACTCATGATTTCCGGCAACATAGATAACCGGTTTGTTGATTGTTTTGAGCCATTCAACACCTTGCTTATAGATGCCGATGTCTCCCGCCGCTATAATGATATCGGCATCATTACCCGGCAGATCCAGTGGGCCGAATTCAAGATGAAGGTCTGAAAAATAGTTGATTTTCACTAATTAACTCTATTGAAAGCCGGGTATAAGGTATACTGTGGCTTATTTTTTCAGATAACAACAACCTTTTCCATAAAGATATTTGGCTATGTCAAGCAGACCAAGAAAAATCACACAACAAGTTCAAATCGGTGATATTAAAGTCGGAGGTGGCGCTCCGATTGTTGTTCAATCCATGACTAATACTGACACAGCGGATGTCAGCTCAACGGTCAATCAGGTTATGGAGTTGTCAAGAGCCGGTTCCGAGATTGTCCGGATTACTGTCAATACGGAAGAAGCGGCAAAAGCAGTTGCCGAAATTCGCAACCAGCTGGATCAAAAAGGTTTTACTGTGCCGCTGGTCGGAGACTTTCATTTCAATGGCCACAAGCTGTTGGAAAAATATCCCGATTGCGCTCAGGCCCTGGATAAATACCGCATAAATCCCGGAAACGTCGGTCGTGGTAAAAGCCGTGATCCTCAGTTTCAGCAAATGATTGAATTTGCATGCCAATATAACAAACCGGTGCGCATTGGCGTCAATGGCGGCAGTTTGGATCAAGCCGTTCTTACCCGCTTGCTGGATGAAAACAGGGAAAAGCCTGAACCCTTACCCTTGTCAGCCATCACTCGAGAAGCAATTATCCTCTCTGCCCTGGAAAGCGCTGCTAAAGCAGAGGAAATTGGCCTGGGTAGAGATAAGATATTACTGTCTTGCAAAATCAGCAACGTCCAGGAATTGATCAAAATCTATCAGGATTTGTCGGACCGTTGCGATTATTCGCTGCACCTTGGCCTGACCGAAGCCGGCATGGGCTCCAAAGGCATAGTCGCTTCGGCTGCAGCCTTGTCTGTATTGATGCAACAAGGCATAGGCGATACCATTCGCATATCCCTGACACCTGAACCCGGCACAGCAAGAACCCAAGAAGTCGTCGTCGCTCAAGAGATTCTCCAAACCATGGGATTCAGATCGTTTACCCCAATGGTCATTTCCTGCCCGGGATGCGGACGTACTACCAGTGATTATTTCCAACGATTAGCGATGGACATTCAATCCTACTTACGCATCAGCATGCCCACATGGAAAAAGAAATATCCCGGCGTAGAAAAAATGGAAGTTGCGGTAATGGGTTGCGTGGTGAACGGTCCGGGTGAAAGTAAAAGTGCTAACATCGGCATCAGTTTACCGGGTACCGGTGAAACGCCTGTTGCCCCTGTCTACGAAGACGGAGAAAAAACGGTGACACTAAAAGGTGATCATATAGCCGAGGAATTCCAGGCTATCGTTGAACGTTATATAGAAAGCCACTACGGCACTTCCAACTAAAATCAACCTTTTATCCTTTGGTCTCGCAGACCAAAGGATATACAGCTGAATACGATGAGCTCACCGGAAACAGAACTGTCACGTTTGGGCTGGCGAGAATGGACTGCCCTGCCCGACTTGAATATCCCCCTGATCAAAGCCAAAGTAGATACCGGCGCCCGCTCTTCAGCACTTCATGCTTTTATGGTTGACCCCTATAAACGCGGAGGAAGCCACTGGATTATGTTCGCTATCCATCCGTATCAAAACAGAACCGATATTATTGTGGAATGTCACTCTCCAGTCCATGATCGGCGGATTGTATCGGACTCTGGAGGACATCGTAACCGCCGCTATGTCATAAAAACTCAGCTGGTTGTCGGTCAAAAAATAACGATGGCAGAACTGACGTTAACCAATCGCGACACCATGAAATTCAGGATGTTATTGGGACGAACCGCAATGCGGGGCCAGTATCTAGTCGATCCGCAAAAGTCTTATCTGCAGGGAAAACCGGAGATCGTGGCACCTTTGAAGCAACCGGATTGATCCAGAGGAGTCACTATCAATTAACGCAAATACAGATGCCGAAAGTTACTCCGCCTGAATCTAACCGGGTTTTCCGTCTTCTCTGGGGGCAGCGAGTATCGGCCCGTAGTAATACAGAAACAGTGAAAAGGCGGCAAGCCAACATAAGGTTGACAAATAAAGCATCTGCCCATACCAATCAGGAAGCATAGCGGGCATGATCACTCGGGCAAAAGCTGACAGATTGATCAATACAAAGGCGAGAGCAATCACATTGGAGGTTTTAAGTATTCTGCCGGTATGACCCAAAGCAACCCTGGCCATCATACCCATGGTCAAAACCCCTATGCCACCGACTGTAAATGCATGCATCGATAAATAAGCCGGTATCAAACCATAGGCGGAAAGACCCACCATCACAAAGCCCAAAATAATCCATCCGTAGCCTATATATAAAATCCACAACAGTGGAACATACCAGATACGATGGATGTACCAGCCTGCAATCCTCAAAACGTTAGCTATCACCGCGCCAACGACGGCGATGAGTAAAACCGCACCACTAATATCAAGCATTTGCAGAGCAAAAACGCTTACACCGCTGGCTATAGACAACACATCCAGCACGGGACTTCTGATGGCCAGGGTGCCCGACAAGCCTTTCTCTGTAAAAAAAGGAAACACAATGCCTGCGATGACAAGAATCATCGTAATAATGGTATAAACCAGAAGCTGTATACCCAATTGAGCGACGTTGTCCGCCAGATCCAATTGTTCGACATGAATTAAGGTATTGGCTATTGCCATTACCAGCAGCAAGCCCAAAAACAGGGTACTTCGCTTGTCTCGCGCAGCTAAAACAGGCTTAACCAGAGCCACTATCAACACCGGCAAAAAGGCCCAATCGATGATCGCGATCATCAAATCCGGCAATAATCCTGAATAAAAAGGCACGATTCGCCCATAAAGCCACAGCAAACATAACCCTGCCAATTGATCACCGCTTAAAGTGGCCTGATTTGTCCAGTTTCTTATCGCTGTCAGTAAAAAACCGGCGATGACTGCCGACGTGTAACCCATTAGCATCTCGTGAGCGTGCCAACCGGTTATTTGAAAATAATTCTTGAGCTCTATCTCTCCCTTGAACAAGCCGTTCCATAACGTGATTAAAACTAAAGCCGACAAAACAGCTAAAGCGAAAAAAGCTCTGAACCCAAGACTAAACAGTGGATAGTCAAATATTTTTTCTTTGGTGTTATTCATTTTTCCAGCCAGTCAAGTTCCGCCTCTGAGAAGCCTGCCATTATACGCATTTCTCTATTAAATGGCCCTTTGGGTTTCCCCATGTCGTAATTTTTGATCAGATCAATATAGTGTTTATCGGGTGCCAGCGTTTGCCGTTCGCATTCAAACTTAAACCATTTTGAACCCAGCTCCACATGACCGATTTCATCGTTTAGAATTTTTTCCAGAATAGCAGCGCTCTTTGTATCGCCGATGCCTTTAAATTTATCGATCATGACCGGTGTCGCATCAAGTCCTCTCGCCTCCATGCAACGCGGCACAACAGCCAATCTTGCCAAAAGATCCTCAGCAGTTTGCTGTGCGTGTTCCCATAAGCCTCCGTGCGCAGGCAGATCACCGTAGTCAATTCCCCTGCTGATAAGATGTTCACGAATCATGGAAAAATGCTGAGCTTCTTCTTCAGCAACTAAAAGCCAGTCTTTATAGAAATTTTCGGGCATATCACGAAACCGGTATAGCATGTCCCAAGCCAATGATATGGCGATAAATTCGATATGTGCGATAGCATGGAAGAAGGCCGTTTTGCCTTCTGCAGTATTAAACGATCGCTTGGGCATATGGCGAGGAGACATTAGAATGGGACGCTGCGGAAATCGAACCTGATCGATAGCCATTGGCGAATCAGAAGATTCGAAGCATAATTCCCCTCTTTCAAATTGCTGCCAGGCCAAATGTGTCCACTTTAGCTTGCCCTCAATGGAGTCATCACTCAAGCACAGCCTGGCTAAATCAAATATGTTTTTCATTGTAAACCGATTAAAAATGACTCAATTACTGGATACCTTCGCACTGATTATTTACTGTTCTTTCATCTATTGGCTTTCAGATCAGCCATCGGTGCCTGTGCCCATGTGGTTTGACCATCAGGACAAGCTTTATCACGGTGGCGCCTATTTTATAATGGCTATACTCACATGGCGATTATTTAGGCACTTTACCGCAAAACCCTGGTTGACTGGGATTTTAGCCTTTATCTTCTGCAGCTTATTTGGCTTATCCGATGAATGGCATCAATCTTTTGTTGCCGGCCGATATTCTGATTTGGCAGACTGGATAGCTGACAGCGTTGGCGCAATGATAGGCATATTGGCCATCTATCGATTAACATCCCGCGCCTGAATCCGCTAGAATAGCTAAGTTGCAGAGAGCACCCTGTTGTTTATCAAAGGTTTTAAAGCCTGAGTCGTTTAGCCATTCAATATCTTACATTCTATGTCTCAAAATATACGCATTGAACGCTGGAGCGGGAAAGCTCTGGAAAAATACATCCCGGATCTCGCTCGCCTGAGAATTGAAGTTTTTCATGACTTTCCCTATTTGTATGACGGTGATTTCGAATACGAAAAGCGATATCTTCAAACTTATATTAATTGCCCGGACAGCGTTATTGTTCTCGCTTTTGATGGCGATAAAATCATCGGCGCATCCACCGCCATCCCATTAAAATATGAAACCGATGAAGTCAAAAAGCCTTTTATTGAAAAAGGTTATAACGTCGATGAAGTCTTTTATTGTGGCGAATCGGTATTAAACAAAAACTACCGTGGCCTTGGGATAGGCGTAAAGTTTTTTGAGCAACGGGAAGCTCATGCAGCTGATCTCGGTGGCTTTAAACATGTTTGTTTCTGCTGTGTTGAAAGACCCACTGAGCATCCCAGACGACCGGCCGATTATGTGCCGCTGGATAAGTTCTGGAACAAACGCGGCTATGTCAAGCATCCTGAATTGCAGACGACCTATTCATGGAAGGACCTGGATAATGAAGCTGAAACCCCCAAACTTATGACATTCTGGTTAAAACATGACCGTTAAAATTGCAACCGCTCAATATGACATCAGTTTTTTAGAAAGCTGGTCCGATTATGAACAAAAAATCAACCAGTGGGTACAGCAGGCAGTTGAAGAAAATGCGCGTATTCTTTTATTTCCGGAATATGGCAGCCTGGAATTAGCCTCGCTGTTTCCGAAAGAAATATACAGCTCGCTAGAAAAACAGCTGTCGGAATTACAAACGCTGCACGAAAGATTCGTTAATCTCTACCAACTGCTGGCTAAAAAGCATAAGTGCTACATTCAAGCAGGGACATTTCCGGTCAAACTTGAGTCCGGGGAATACCGTAATCGCGCTTATTTGTTCATGCCGGATGGAACCTGTGATTATCAGGACAAGCTACAGATGACCCGTTTCGAAAATGAACAATGGCTGATTAAAAGCGGGACGGAATTGAAATGCTTTGATACCGATTTCGGAAAAATAGCGATAAATGTCTGCTATGACAGCGAGTTTCCTTTGCTTGCCAGAAAACAGGTTGAAGCAGGTACCAATCTGATATTAGTGCCCAGTTGTACCGATACTCTGGCAGGTTACCATCGGGTAAAAATTGGCTGTCAGGCCAGGGCCTTGGAAAATCAGTGTTATGTTGTGCAATCACCAACTGTAGGTTCTGCAGCCTGGTCTGAAGCAGTAGACGTCAATATCGGTGCTGCTGCTGTTTACACACCTGTCGACAGAGGATTCCCGGATAATGGGATTGCTGCGATGGGCGAGTTGAATAAAACCCAGTGGGTTTTTGCTGATTTATATCTGGAAAATATCGCTAAGGTAAGAGAGGAGGGCCAAGTCTTTAACTACAGAGATTGGCCTTTACAGTCCCGGTTTATGTAAGCCGCTGTAAATCCTCTCAATTAATGAAAAATTGACTCAAAGGAATAACCGCCAAACTCTAATATTTCTTTGAGTCTTTTCAGTGCATCCATTTGAATTTGTCTTACTCTTTCCCGTGTTACACCCATTTCCTGAGCCACTTGCTCAAGTGTGGCATATTCGTAACCACAAAGCCCGTAACGACGGCAAATTACTTCGCGCTGCTTTTCTGAAAGCTGATAAACCCAGCTTGTCACATTATCTTTAATGCCCTCTTCTTGAAGCGTTTCAGAAGGAGACATGCTCCATTCATCAGTCAGTGAATCCAACAAAGGTTTATCGAAATCTTTACCGGCCGGTACATCAACAGAACTGACTCGCTCGTTAAGTTTCAACATTTTTTCAACCGTTTTGACCGGTTTGTTGAGATGTTCGGCAATATCTTCGGCTTTAGGTTCGTGATCGAGCGTTTGCGCGAGTTGTCTTTGCGCTTTGAGATAGGTATTCATTTCTTTAACGATATGAATCGGCAATCGAATCGTGCGAGTCTGATTCATAATAGCGCGTTCAATTGTTTGTCTGATCCACCAGGTCGCGTAAGTGGAAAACCTGAAGCCACGATCGGGATCGAATTTTTCGACGGCACGAATCAAACCTAAATTACCTTCTTCTATCAGATCGAGTAAAGGTAAACCTCTGTTCAAATAACGGCGTGATATTTTGACAACCAGTCTTAAGTTGCTTTCTATCATTATTCTGCGGGCATTTTCATCGCCTCTTAATACTCTTCTGCCGTACATCTTTTCCTGATCAGCAGTAAGCAGTTGCGATCGCCCTAACTCATTAAGGTAGAACCGGGTAGCATCGAAATTTTGATCATTTTGGGATTCATCACTCAAAACCTCATCAATAATGGGTTCTTCCAGTAAATCCAGCTCCTCTTCGCTGTCTTCATCGTACGGCAGAATGTCGCCTATTGAAGCTTGAGCATTGAGAGGAATGATTTCAATTAGTTCTTCTTTCATTTTAACCTCCAGGTTATCGGTTCTTGCCGTATAGAATCTTTCAATTTACCGGTAGATAGTAAAGTGGATCGACCGGATTTCCGTATTGTCTAATTTCGAAATGAAGCGATGGCTTGCCCGACCTGGACATACCAACTTTTGCAATAAACTGAGCTTTCTCAACTTCCTGGCCTTCTCTAACCAGTAATTCCTTGTTGTTTGCATAAGCACTCATATAGACTTCATCGTGTCTAATGATGAGTAAATTTCCTACTCCTTTAGGACCTTTACCGCTGTAAACGACTTTTCCGCTCTCTGCCGCTTGGACGGGTTGATCGATATAACCGCTGATATCAATCCCTTTTTTATCGGTCTGTTTAAAATCTTTTACAACCATTCCGGTAATCGGCCAGTGCCAGTGCAACTTTAACAGTTTTTTGTTATCTGTTGAAAATGTAGGCTTTTTTTGTGACGTATTTCTCCTTTTGTTTTCAAAACTCTGCTTCTCATCATCAGGATTTTCGAATGGATCCCTTTGAACCTCAAAGACTTTTAATCGTTGTCCCTCGTGCAAAAGATAAGGCGGCTGAATCTGATTCCATTCGGCAAGCTGGAAATAACTGACGCCAAAACGAAGTCCTATCCGATAAAGATTATCGCCGGACCGGACCGTATAAAAAGCACCTGTTTCGGGAGCGTCTTCTTCGACATCCGATCCGGATTGTTCTTTGGTTTCTGATGACTCTTCAGGCACTACACTGATTGTGTCCTCATAAAAAATATTTTTTGCGCAAGCGCTGCAAAAAACTATCAACAGTATGAAGCTTCTACTGAAGAGCTGTTTTAATCTGCTAAAAAGTAGCGACTCCACAAAATCTCGTTGTTACCAGTTAACAGGAGGCCAAGCTTTAATTGAGAGAAAATGACTGATCATGATTTCAACAATACTTCTTTTGCCTGATTGATTTTTGCAGCCAAATAATCGCTGCCGCCACGATCGGGGTGTAACTTTTGCATGAGTTTTTTATGAGCACTGATGATGTCCTCTCGGGTAGCGCCAACCTGCAATCCCAAGATTTGGTAAGCTTCTTCTTTAGTCACTGCGCCTTTAAAATGGGAATAGGTTTTGTGTTTCTGGTAATGCTCTTGCTTGCCGCCGCGATATTGAAACCATAACCGCTGAATGACCGGCGCATATCTGGCCAGCAAGGGTGCGGCCCGCATTAACCCTGAAACAAGAACACCCAATGCCGCCAACAACCAACTAAGCCGCCCTGTGACCGCCAAATACAGCATAATAAATACAATTAAACCAAGACCTGCGGTTTTGAGATGTTTATTGAGCGTTTCTTTTGGCATCTTGAACACTGAACGCAGGCCAAAAAATACCATCAACACCAGAACCAGAACCAAGTACAACCGAATCAAAAATTTCTCCAACAATCTAAAATGATTTTGTAACTATTTCGCGAGTCTCTTAAACAGCGCAGACAATTGATTTATCGAGCTATCTGCAACAGGGATGTTGCAGATAGCTACGGGGACGCATTCATCTGTCCTTTGAAATCAAGCACCTACACCCAATAAAATGGGAGAGGTGAGCAGATACGAAAAAAATACTGAATAGTTACGATTTATCAAGTGTATGCCTGATAGTGTTTAAGCATTATATTAATACTATCTTAGCCCGATCTTTTTTTCGACTCTTAATCCATTTACTCAACATGCAGCATGCAGCCATACCTATAATCGGATTCGCCGCTTTCAGCGGAACCGGAAAAACCACGCTCCTTACTCAACTGATACCGCTATTAAGCCAAGAAGGTTTAAAAATCGGTTTGATAAAACACAGTCATCATAGTTTCGAAATCGATCAACCCGGAAAAGACAGCTTTCGACTAAGAAAAGCCGGCGCTGTTTCAGTTCTCCTTGCGTCTCGTAACAGGCGTGCAATCATTACTGAAATCGATTCCGAACAAGAACCCCGACTGGACGATCAACTGAAAGTTCTCGATCAATCTAACCTTGATTTGATCCTGGTGGAAGGCTTCAAAGCAGAGCACTTTCCAAAAATAGAGCTGCACAGACCCGCACTCAATAAACCTCTGCTTTACCCTAACGATCCCAACGTCATCGCCATCGCTTCGGATTCCCCTTTGACTTTGCCTGATAATATGACCGGACTTGATCTCAATCAACCGGCTGAAATTGCTGATTTCATCTTGAACTGGCACAAGGAGACATCACATGATTGACTTATGTAGCCTCGATTCTGAAAAGCTTCTGAGTCTGGACGATGCGCTAGAGAGCATCATCGCAAGCGTGACAGCCGTTTCCGGCACAGAGATTATTCCATTGGCTCATGCCCTAGGAAGAATACTTGCCCTAACGGTTACATCGCCAATCGATCTTCCTTACGAACGAAATTCGGCGATGGACGGTTATGCGTTTAACAGCAATGAAGTCAGTCTTGATTCCTCATTTGAACTCGAACTTGCCGGTACTTCCTGGGCGGGAAAAACATTTGACGGCGCGATCAACAGAGGGGAATGTTTGCGGGTATTTACCGGAGCCGTGGTACCCGGAGAACTGGATACTGTTGTTATGCAGGAACAAGTCAAGGTTATCGATAATAGGGTGCAATTTCCTTCCTCAATCAGGGCCGGTCAGTTTATCCGTCCGGCAGGCGAAGATGTAAAAGCAGGTGAACCCCTGATAGAAGCCTCCAAACGATTAAGCGCGGCTGACATCGGTTATTTGGCCGCCGCCGGCATTCACCACATTGAGGTATTTCGACCGCTCAGAATTGCTTATCTTGCGACAGGCGATGAGCTGATCTCGCCAGGCCAGCCACTTTCTTCCGGAAAAATCTTTGAAAGCAATCGCAGCCTTTTGCGCTCGCTGCTAAACGACACTGCTTTTACGGTAACTGATCTGGGCATCGTCAAAGATGACAAAACCGGGCTCAAAGAGATATTACTCAATGCTGCAGACAATCATGATGTGATCATCAGTTCCGGCGGCGCTTCGGTGGGCGATGCCGACTTTATCCAAGAAATACTGGATGAATGCGGTCGCGTCGGATTCTGGAAAATTGCGGTAAAACCGGGAAAACCTTTTGCCTTTGGCTGGTTAAAGGACTGTGTTTTTTTTGGCCTTCCTGGAAATCCCGTTTCCGTCATGGTCGCGTTCGATAAAATTGTCATGCCCGCTTTACGGCAAATGACTGGAGACCGGCCAACCAGAGCACTTAGAATTCAGGCCGTAAGCACTCAAAACATCAAAAAAGCGCCGGGGAGGCAGGAGTTCATGCGCGGCATTTTGTCATTAAGCGAAGATAATCGCTATGAAGTTAAATCGGCAGGCAACCAAGGCTCTCATATACTCAGCGTCTTGAGCCGGGCCAATTGTTACATAGACTTGCCGGCAACCAGTCGGGGCGTAACGGCCGGAGAAAACGTTTGGGTTGAGCCGTTTTCCACCCAAATTGAATACTAAAATCAAGTATCAATAGCGCTTGATATTCGGATCACATTCTCTTGACCAGGCATCGATGCCACCCGCAAGATTCAACACCTGCTTAAACCCGTGATGATCAAGAAAAAAGGCCGCCTGCTGACTTCGAATGCCGTGATGGCAAATCACGACCACTTCTTTGAGAGGATCCAATTCATTAAAACGCAATGGAATCTGATTCAGAGGAATAAGCTGACTACCGTCAATCCGAGCATACTCGAATTCATGCGGCTCTCTCACATCCAATAAAAAGGGTGCGTCTTTTTCGCTTAAACGAACCAGTAAATCGGTCGCTTCTATTTGTACTACTGCCATGATGGGTACCTGTTAATAAATCGTTCAATTCTGGCAATGGCCTCAGCCATTCTTTCAATTGATGTCGTATAGGCCAAACGGATGTATTTGTGCGCATTATGCTTGCCAAAATCCTTCCCCGGCGTAACAGCCACGTATTCTTCTTCCAATAGAGCCTGCGCAAACTGATAACTGTCCCGGGTAAATCGGGAACAGTCGGCATAAATATAAAACGCGCCTTCAGGTTTTGCTGTAATGATAAAGCCTAGCCTCAGTAAATGCTCATACAAAAAGTCCCGCCTCCGTTCAAACTCCCTGCGTCTTGACTCCAACTCAGCCAACGTAGACGGATCAAAAGCCGCCAAGGCGGCTATCTGAGACAGCGTTCCGGTGGCAATAAAAATATTTTGCGCCAAACGCTCAGTAGCTTCTATATAGGCTTCAGGAACAACCAGCCAGCCTATTCGCCAACCAGTCATACCAAAATACTTGGAAAAACTGTTGATTACAAACACATCTTGGCTAAATTGCAGCGCTGTATTCGCATTCTTTCCGTACACGAGACCGTGATAAATTTCATCAGAGTAAAAAGCCCCCTTGAACTGCCCGACAGCCTGAATCATTTTTGCCAGCTCGTCTTCCGGGATCAGCGTTCCGGTTGGATTAGATGGCGATGCAACCAAAACACCGGCACAGGACGACGTCCAGTTTTTTCGAACCAGCTCTGCACTTAACTGAAAGCCGGTTGCCGCATCAACCGGAATAGTTAAAGCCTGACCGCCAAAAAGCTTTACAAAATTACTGTTACAAGGGTAACAAGGATCGGCCATCAGAATTTTTTGATCCGGATTCAAGCTGCAGCCTAAAGCCAGCAAAAAAGCCCCCGAAGCGCCCGGCGTCACAAATAGCTGTTCCTGTTTTACCGTGACACCGTAATGCTGGCTATAAAAACTGACGATCTTTTTTCTTAATTCAGTCAGTCCTGCGGCCGGTGTATATTTTATCTGTCCTGAGGCGATATTTGCCAAAATTGAATTTGATACAGTCCCTGGTGTTGGAAAGTCAGGCTCACCAATCTCCATATGAATGACATCGCGCCCTAACTCTTCTAGTTGTTTAGCCCGCTCAAGAATCGCCATTACGTAAAAAGGCGAAATATCATCCATTCTTTTAGCGCATTGATTTATCATTGTTTTGTATCTATTATTCACCGAGCGGAAATAATAGCAATAATCCTTGCTAAGCGCCCGCTATTCTGATAAAAATGCGCAGTTTTTTATTTCATGCTTTTAGGAGTCAATGGATGAGCGATAGCAATAAAACTGATACATCACCGTTCAGTTTTAAACCGTATGAAGAGGTTGAAGGCGAAGAATACATGTGCGAAGCACAAGCTCGTCATTTCGAAACCATACTGAAGAACTGGAAATCAGATCTGATGAAGGAGGTTGATCGAACTGTTCATCATATGCAGGATGATGCTGCAAACTTCCCCGACCCCAATGACAGAGCGACTCAAGAATCTGAATTCAGTTTAGAACTTAGAACTCGAGACCGTGAACGTAAACTGATTAGAAAAATCGAACAAGCATTAAAAGACATCGAAAGAGGCGACTACGGATACTGCGAATCCTGTGGCATTGAAATCGGCATTCGCCGACTGGAAGCAAGACCTACAGCCACGCTTTGTATCGACTGTAAGACACTGGATGAAATTCGAGAGAAACAAATGGGATAAATCCCTCAAGCAAGATAACCCCCGTTTATATTGGCCGGTTCGCGCCATCGCCTACCGGCCCTCTCCACTTAGGCTCACTTTATACCGCTTTGGCCAGTTTTCTTGATGCGCGTTATCATCAGGGCAAATGGTTAGTCAGAATCGATGACGTCGATACCCCCAGAAACGCCCCCGGCGCTACCAGTCTTATTCTAAAAACCCTGGAAGCTTTCGGACTAGAGTGGGACGAAACCATTTATTACGAAAGTCAGCATATCGACGGCTATGAATCAGCACTGGCACGACTCAAGGCTTTGAATTTGCTGTTCCCGTGTACCTGCAGCAGGAAGCATCTGGCTGACTATGTCCACCAACATGGCGGCGGAGACCGGTATCCTGGAATTTGCCGGGATAAAAACTTCCATGAACAAAACAATTATGCCGTCCGCATTAAAACCGATAACGCGTTGATTGAATTCATTGACAGATTACAAGGAAGGTTCTCCGAGCATTTGAATGCGGTGCACGGGGACTTTATCATTAAAAGGAAAGACCAGTTGTTTGCTTATCAGCTAGCCGTTGTCGTCGATGATCAGGCGCAGGGCGTTACGCATGTCGTAAGAGGTATTGATTTACTGGACTCCACCAGTAAACAGATTTTTTTGCAGGCGCTTCTGGGCTATAGGCTCCCTTCTTATATGCATCTACCCATACTGGTTGATGCAAAGGGTCAAAAACTGAGCAAACAAACTTATGCTCAAGCAGTTGATCAAAACAACCCAACCACCGTATTATTTCATCTGCTCCAATTGTTAAAACAAGCACCACCCGAAGAGCTTATCAATTCATTGCCTCAGGAAATTCTGCAATGGGGTATTTCTCATTGGAATCCTGCTCCATTACAATCATGGACTCAACTATGCCCATCCAACGGTTTTGCCGGGCTCAACTAATTGTCGAATCAAGGATCACACATGTCCGAAGCTAAAACCTATCCAATTCGCCCTGAAATAGCCGCTCATGCGCATATCACAGAAGAGACCTATCACCGCCTTTATCAGCGATCCATCAATGATACGGAGGCCTTCTGGTCTGAACAGGCGCACCAATTTCTAAGTTGGGACAAGCCTTTTGAAAAGGTGTTGGACTATGACTACACAAAAGGCTACACACGCTGGTTTGAAGGAGGCCGTCTTAATGTCAGTTTCAATTGCCTGGACCGTCATCTTGAAACGCGCGCCGATCAGGTCGCCATTATTTGGGAAAGTGACAATCCGGCCAATCATAAAACCCTGACTTATCGTCAGCTTCATGAGCAGGTTTGTAAATTTGCCAATGTGTTAAAATCTCAAGGCGTCAAAAAAGGCGACCGCATTTGTGTTTATCTGCCGATGATTCTGGAATCAGCCGTGGCCATTTTGGCCTGCACACGCATTGGCGCCGTCCATTCAATCGTATTTGGCGGATTTTCATCGGAATCTCTGAGAGAACGCATCCTCGATGCTGATTGCGGTTACGTCATTTGTGCGGACGAGAGTATTCGCGGTGGCAAATCAATGCCTCTTAAAGCAGGTGTTGACCAGGCTGTTGACCATTGCCCCTGCGTCAAACAAGTGATCGTCATCAAAAACTCAGGCAATCCGGTGACATGGCATGCCGAACGCGACCTCTGGTATCACGAAGCCATGGCGGACGCGTCAGCTGACTGTCCGGCAGAACCTATGGATGCGGAAGATCCGTTATTCATCCTCTACACGTCCGGCTCGACCGGCAAACCAAAAGGCTTGCTGCATACCACCGGCGGCTATCTGCTTTATGCGGCCATGACGCATAAATATGTGTTTGATTACCATGATGGCGACATTTACTGGTGTACCGCCGACATAGGCTGGGTAACAGGTCACTCTTATGTGATCTACGGCCCCTTGTGCAACGGCGCCACAACACTGATGTTTGAAGGCGTGCCGACTTATCCTGAAGCAGACCGGTTCTGGCAGGTAGTTGACAAACATCAGGTTAACATTTTTTATACCGCCCCCACCGCGATACGGGCTCTTATGGCTCAAGGCGACGAATTTGTCACCCGGACACAACGCTCCAGCCTGCGTATTCTCGGCACTGTTGGCGAACCGATTAATCCGGAAGCTTGGGAATGGTACTACCATGTAGTTGGCAACAACCGTTGCCCTATCGTCGACACCTGGTGGCAAACCGAAACCGGCGGCATTCTGATAACGCCCCTGCCCGGCGCCATAGCACTGAAACCCGGATCAGCCACATTGCCATTTTTTGGCGTGATACCGGCAATCGTCGACAATGCGGGCAACATACTTGAGGGGGAAGCCGAGGGCATTTTAGTCATCACCAAACCCTGGCCCGGCCAGGCCAGAACCGTTTACGGCGATCATGGGCGTTTTATTGATACTTATTTCAAAAACTTTCCCGGCTATTATTTCACAGGCGATGGCGCCAAGCGTGACAAAGACGGCTATTACTGGATCACGGGGCGTGTCGATGATGTGATTAATGTTTCCGGACATCGCATGGGCACCGCAGAGGTGGAGAGCGCTTTGGTGTTGCATGAAGATGTTGCGGAAGCTGCCGTTGTCGGCTATCCGCACCCGATCAAAGGTCAAGGCATTTATGCTTACGTAACGCTAAATGTGGGTATTGAGCCTAGCGAGGAATTAAGACAGGAATTGATTCAACTGGTCAGGAAAGAAATCGGCCCCATCGCCCATCCCGATATTATTCAATGGGCACCGGGCTTGCCAAAAACCCGTTCCGGCAAAATCATGCGCAGAATCCTGAGAAAAGTCGCGTCCAACGAACTGGACAGTCTGGGCGACACGTCAACATTGGCCGACCCGTCTGTCGTGGACGAGATCATCGACCATAGAGCCAACAAGTAATTGCCAAAAAATAGCGCCTGATGCTTTGGTAAAGCGAGCTGAATAAATCCAGATACCCGCTTTGATGATTAAGAGGGAGAGGCGTAAGCTTTGCGGGGGTGTTCCTCGCAAGGCTTACGCCAAACATCAAAGTAACTTATTCTCGAAAACCACCACTGTTTTGGAGGGAACTACATAATGAGAGCCCGGAAAAACGTGCTGCTGATCCGGTGAAATAATATCTTCAGGAGAAGCTAATGATGTATCAACCGACAAACACCAGCCTCTAGCTTCAATAACAGGCAATTCGATTCTCAAATCGGTATCACCCATGTTAAAAGCGACATGAAGATCGGTTTCGTCTGCCTCCATCCCTGCCAAAGTAAAAACCAGGTGTCTGGCCTCATGGTTTTCCCATTCAGGTGCCGTCCACAATAAATCCCCATGCCAGGCAATATCAGGAATGTTCCGTTCCGGTAAGACTTGACCGGTCAAAAAGTTACGGCGCATCAACGATGAATGTCTTTTGCGTAGCGCAATCATCATTTTGACAAAGCGTAAAATATCGGCATTCCTATCGGTCATTGACCAATCCAGCCAGGTTATCGCATTATCCTGACAATAGCCGTTGTTGTTACCTCGCTGGGAATTTAAAAACTCATCCCCGGCCAATAACATCGGAACCCCCTGACTCAACAATAAAACGGTATAAACATTTTTTACCTGCTTCCTTCTTGTTGCCAATATAGCAGGATCAGCCGTCTCGCCTTCACACCCGTAGTTATAACTTAAACTGTTGTTACAACCGTCACGATTACCTTCACCATTGGCTTCATTATGTTTTTCGTTATAACTGACCAGATCGTTTAACGTAAAACCATCGTGACAGGTGACAAAATTAATTCCGCTAATGGGCAATCGGCCCTGCGATTCATACAGATCTCCGCTGCCGCAGATTCGCGTAGCCAATTCCTTTATCTGACCTAAATCGCCGCGAATAAAACGACGCACGACATCGCGGTAGCGCCCGTTCCATTCAGCCCACCGATAACCCGGAAAACTGCCAACCTGGTAAAGTCCAGCTGCATCCCATGCTTCAGCGATAAGTTTGGTTCTGGCCAACTGTTCAGAAAGCTCAATACCCCAGAGTACCGGCGGATCATGCAAAACGGCTCCGGACTCGCCTCGCGCCAACGCACTGGCCAAATCGAAACGAAATCCGTCGACATGCATTTCTCTCACCCAGTATTCAAGACAACTGATAATGAATCGGGAAACCAGGGGATGGTTTGCATTAAGCGTGTTACCGCAACCGGTATAGTCAAGAAAGATACTCTTGTCATAAGAATCCAGGTGATAGTAAACATCCCCGGCTATGCCTTTGAAATTAATCACAGGCCCATGGGTTCCAGCCTCGGAAGTATGATTAAACACCACATCCAGAATAATTCCGATACCGGCTTTATGCAGGGCTTTGACCAGATCTTTAAACTCAACCAAATGTGTGCCCTGCTCCGGCGTCACACAAAAGCCCGGATGCGGACTGAAAAAACTGTGCGTGCTGTAGCCCCAATAATTTCTCAGACCCAATGCGGCAGTTCCGGAAGGCACATCTTGCTCATCGAAAGCCATCACAGGCAATAGCTCGACGTGAGTAATGCCGAGTTCTTTCAGATAAGGTATCTTTTCTATCAACCCGGCAAAAGTACCTGGTTTATCAACCTGAGCCGAAGGATGACGGGTAAATCCGCCGACATGCAGCTCATAAACGATCGCCTTCTGGCTTCTGATGTTATAAGGCTTGTCACCTTCCCATTCGTATTCATCATCAACCACGACACAGCGCATCGATCTGTTTAGGTTGTCACCCGGTTGACACGCTGCACCCCGGTCCCAATTTTTTTGACTGATCGCTCTGGCCCAAGGATCCAGTATCTGCTTTTGCTTATCAAAACGAAGTCCACGTCCGGCAGGATCATAAGGCCCATCAATTCGCCAGGTATACCAGGTGCCTAAAGGTAATTCCTTGACAAAGACATGCCAGGAAAAGAATGTCCGGTTTTCTTGTTCCAAGATAATGACTTGAAAGGGGTACTCACTTTCTGAGCTTTCGAACAAAAACAATTCTACAGACGTGGCAAACCGGCTGAATATTGAAAAGTTCACGCCACCACTGTTCGGCTTGGCTCCTAATGGATAAGGATTTCCAGGATTTAAACTGTACTGTTTTTTATGCATTTGTTTTTTACCCTACCTAATTCCAAGCGACTAAAATAGCATAAATAGCTATAAGGGGTTGCACTTACGTGAGTTAGAATACTCAAAATGTATTCGATCTACAACATTGAGAATAGGCTTAATACAGACCCATTGAATACTCAGACCAAACCTACTGACAATTTAACAAAAAGCGCTACAATCTTCTAAAAAGACCCATACAGCCTTGTAAAAAGGTTATCATTTTGAATGTTATTTCATCCAGCCTTAGGTTTATGACTAAACAAACGAATTTTAGTACATTATGTGCAGCGCTCATGCTACTCATAACGACTCAGACCACTGCTTTTGCAGAAAACTTATCCGACATATACGCATTAGCACTTGAACACGACCCTGTTCTAAAACAAAGCGCAGCCCGGCAAGCAGCCAGTTTGGAATCACGCGCACAAGGATTAGCACGGTTTTTTCCGACGATTTCAGTGACAGCCAGCAGCAGCAGGGACAGGCTAAACAGTAAAAAAAACACGTTCCAGGGCTCAGGTGTTCAAAACTATTGGAATAACACCGTTAACGCCAATTTGAAGCAACCGGTTTTTCATTGGGATCACTGGATACAACTCAGCCAATCGGATAATCAAATCGCTCAGGCAGAGGCTAATTACAAGGCTGAAGAACAGAACCTGATTGTTAAAATCAGCGAGGCTTATTTCAATGTGCTGGGTGCCCAGGATAATCTCGAATTTACCACCTCCGAAAAAAATGCCATTGCCCGGCAGCTCGATCAGGCCAATCAACGTTTTGAAGTAGGCATCATTGCCATCACGGATGTACATGAGGCAAAAGCTGCCCATGATCTGGCTCTCGCCAACGAAATTGAGGCCGAGAACAATCTGGACAACAAAAAAGAGGCCTTAAAAGAAATCATCGGTGAATACGAGCCCCAACTCGATCGTCTGCGCGAAGAACTGAATTTATCCAGTCCCGAGCCCAAGGACATTGAAAGCTGGAAGGAGACTGCCCGGGAAAACAATCTCCGGATAATTGCAGCGCTGAATCAAGCCGAATATGCCAGAAAAACCATTGATGTCCAAAACAGCGGGCATATGCCCCAAGTCGATATTATTGGCTCTTATGGGGCTTCGGATAATACCGCAAACTTCGGCTTACGCGGTGATACCCAAAGTATAGGGCTGCAGGTTAATGTTCCTTTGTTTGAAGGCGGCATGGTGATGTCGCGCGCACGTCAAGCCAGACAAGAATATGAAGAAGCCAAAGAGAAACTGATCGAAGCTCAACGCGCTGTGACGCGCGAGGTAAAAGACGCCTACCGGGGCGTGGTTAGCAACATCAGCCGAGTTGACGCCCTGAAAGCGTCGGTCATATCAGCAGAAAGCGCTCTGGAAGCGACCGAGGCCGGATTTGAAGTAGGCACACGGACCATGGTCGATGTACTTGCTGAACAAAGATCGCTTTACAGGGCCAAACGCGATTATGCGCGTAGCCGATACGATTATTTTATCAACTCAATCAAGCTGAAGAGTGCTTCGAGCAATCTGACCCAAGCCGATATAGAAGCGATAGACACGGTTCTAGTCAAATCGTCAAATTAATTCTTTTTGCAAAAGCGTAAAGACAGGCCGGATTTTTCTAATGATTCGGCATCCGGCCTTTTGATTTTCAGATGATAAAGGCTTTTCGGCTCATAACTAACTCTTTATCTCTGGCCAACAACGCCATTTCGTCAGGGATTGGCCGAAATCCAGGTCTCATGGCACTTGATGCCCGTTTCCGGACGGACATGACGAACTTATAGATTTAGTCTGGTTTACAAGCCGTTACCAAGGCGTTGACCGCCATCCGATGCTTCAGCTCGATCGAGATAAAACCAGCTACGGCTAATTGCTCCAAAGCCGCCGTTTCGCGCATGACATGGTTTTGTGATTCATCATTAAACAGATGGACTATCCACTGTTCGAGCACATCCAATTTGTTCTCGCCAATTAAAACTTTAAAATATCCGCCGATTTCTTCCTGAACAGAGCGCGTATGCGCTTTGATATCATCCAGAGCGTATCTGTCGCCATTGATAAACTGGCCGGACGGCTTCAAAACGCGGTAAATTTCCTTGATCACCTTATCCCTGTAAGTTTGATCAAAATTATGAATCGTGTAAGCCGAAGCGACCACATCAATACTGTTTTCCTCCATACCGCGCAGTGCCGACAACGCATCGTTACCGCAAAAATCAAGTTTCCGGTCCGCCACCCATTGTTTCAAGTTCTCTTTGGCTTGGTTCTGCATGATGGGTTCGTTATCGACACTGATGATTTCCAGATCGGCTCGAGACGTCAGAATTGACAGGGTGGTGATACCGGTACCTCCACCCAATTCGACAACTTTGAGCTTTTCACCTTTACTGGCCGCAGAATATTGGCCCACATAATGCCCTACCCATCGACTCATTTCAGTCGCTAAGGGGCAAATGAGCTTTAACGTTTCATAATCTTTGCCGATGGCATCGGAAAACAGGGCATCATAAGGCAGTCTCTCGTTCATCAATGTTTTTCCTTTTGTCTTTTTTCATAGGCGGCCATCTGTTCCGGAGTCGCTGCCAGCTGATACTGCTCTTTCCATTCGGCATAAGGCATGCCGTAAACCTTATCTCTGGCTTGCTCGTAATCAATGTCTACACCTTTTTCCTTGGCGGCTTCGGCATACCATTTAGCAAGACAGTTACGGCAAAAATCGGCAAGAATCATCAATTCGATGTTCTGAACTTCAGGATGATTCTGAAGATGGGTCAGCAAACTCCTAAAAGCAGCGGCTTCCAATTCGGTTTCTATCTGTTTGTCCACAGTTGACTCCAAAAAATCATGATTCTATCAGAACACCTTTTCAGACATGTACAATATGCCTTAAAGATTTTACAATGTGCCTCGATTTTCTGGTAAAACGTCGTCCAAAATGGAAATACATGGTTCATCCGTCAATTACGCTGCAATTCGGTCATCTGGCCGGACTGTCGAGCAGACTGATGCCGTTCATAATCAAACAAAAAAAGAAAAACAGACACATACGCCAGCGCAAGAGAATTTGGCGCCCAACCAATCTCAAACACCGGAACAAGTTGAAGCTTTATTGGATAATTCCGGACTTAGCTCGTTAGCCGAACCAAATTCCGACTTATTCAATACACCGACCGATAACAGAACGTTGAACGCCATCAAAGCCTATCACCAACAAGCGACTGCGCCTTTAAAAGAGCAAAGAGCCGAGTTAGTGTCAGGTATTGATCTTTATGCCTAACCTCTAATAATTGACTGCATGAAACAGCTTTTAGAATTTTTCCCCATCATCCTGTTTTTTATCGCTTACAAGCTTTATGACATCTATGTCGCCACTGCAACAGTCATCGTGGCAACAATCATTCAGGTTGCCATAACCTGGCTCAAATACCGTAAAGTTGAAAAAATGCAGTGGATTACGTTAATCCTGCTTGTCGTCATGGGCGGAGCAACCATCTACTTGCAGAATGAACAGTTTATCAAATGGAAGCTATCCATCATTGAATGGTTATTTGGCGTGGCCTTTTTAGGCAGTCAATTCTTCGGTGAAAAAACGTTCATAGAACGCATCATGTCAGCCAACCTTGACCTGCCCAAAGTCATCTGGAAACGGCTGAATCTGATGTGGGCGCTGTTTTTTATCAGCGTAGGTTTTATCAATCTCTATGTCATGTTCCGATTTAATACGGATGACTGGGTTAATTTCAAAACTTTCGGAGTTCCTGCTCTGATGGTTTTATTTATCGGCCTGCAAATGATTTATCTTTACCGCTATGTTCCTGATAACAAGGAGTAATTTGTGTTATATAGCATTACCTGCGTCGATGTTGAAAACAGTCTGGACAAACGATTGAGTGTCAGACCCCATCATTTACAAAGACTGGAAGCACTTCAAAATGAAGGCAGACTTATCCTGGCCGGTCCGAACCCTGCAATCGATGCTGAAAATCCCGGAGAAGCAGGATTTACAGGAAGCCTGATTGTCGCCGAATTCGACAGTCAGTCGGAAGCCGAAGCTTGGGCTGCCGAAGATCCTTATGTTTATGCCGGCGTCTATGCCACCGTTTCAATCAAACCATTTAAAAAGGTATTTCCCCAATGATCACTGAGCTGATTAAAAAAGCATTAACGGCTGAACTTCAACCCCAGCAATTAGAGATTATCGATAACAGCGCTGCCCATGCAGGCCATGCCGGTGCGGCATCCGGTGGCGGTCATTATCATGTCACTATTGTTGCGGATGCTTTTGAAGGCAAGTCGATGGTTCAACGCCACCAATTGATTTACAAAGCCCTGGGCGACATGATGAAACAACAGATTCATGCCTTGGGTATTAACGCAATTTCTCCAACTGAATATACAAAGGAAGCTATAAATGAATAAAAGAATCATTCCATTACTGCTCGCCGGTTCAGGCCTGTTAGCTGCCTGTGACGCACAACAGCAAGCATCCGCTCCCGCTGCTCCTGCAGTTAATAAAGCGGATGCTGTCGCTGAAGTTAACGGTCAATACATCAGCAAATCAGCGCTGGCAAATCTGGAAAGTGAAATTGCAGAACGCAGCCAGGGACAAACTTTCCCTAAGGACAAACTGGTTGAAGAACTGGTACAGCGCGAATTATTGGTGCAGGAAGCCCTAAAAAAACAATTGGATAAGTCGCCTGAAATAGTCGAAAAACTGGAACAGGCTAAAAGATCGTTACTGGCTCAAGCGGCATTGCAAGACTACTTAAAGGCCAAGCCTATTACTGACGAAGAAATGAAAGCCGAATACGACAAGAATGTCGGTGGCGCCAACAGTATGGAATATAAAGCCAGCCATATTCTGGTTAAAACCAAAGAAGAAGCTGAAAAACTGATTCAAGAGTTGGACAAAGGCGCCAATTTCAAAGAATTGGCTAAAAAGAACTCCACTGATCCGGCAGGCGCCGAAGGCGGAGATCTAGGCTGGTTCGTACAAACACAAATGGTACCGCCTTTTTCTGAAGCCGTAGTTGCATTGGAAAATGGAAAATATACCAAAACGCCAATCGAAACACAGTTTGGCTGGCATGTAATCTTGCGTGAAGACGCTCGTGCACAAGCTGTTCCACCTTTAGAAGCCGTCAAAGAACAGTTGGTACCGTTCTTACAACGTCAACGCATTCAAACCATGCTGGAAACCTTGCGCAGCCAAGCCAAAGTGGAAATTTTACTGCCAAAAGAAGCACCAAAAGCTGAACCTGCTCCTGCATTAGCGCCACCTGCAGAGAGTGCGAGCCCTGAACAAGCTGCGCCTCCAGCCGATACAGCCGCTCCTGAAGCAGCTAAACCCGCAGAACCGACACACGCTGCCGATGCTGCAAAACCTGCTGAAACTGAAGCCCCAAAACCAGCTGAACCGGATGCTGCTCCAGCACCCCAACCTGCTGAAGCTGGCGAAGCAAAACAGTAATAGGTTCAAAACCAAAGCGGAAAAGAAATTCAGCTGAATTTCTTAAAGGGGCGCAGAATCATCTGCGCTCCTTGCTTTAAATATATCTGAACGGAATATTAATTTTACAGAAACATCCCTACAGAACACTGACGGCTCTCCTTCTTGCGCTTTCCTGATTAAAAAAGTTGTTTCAGCTAACTATTCGGACGCGTCATTCCGACAGGGATTGCCGGAGCCGTCAGACCGCGTTAGCGAATTCAGGTCACATGGATAGCTCGAAGCTTACCATCCATGGCACTGGATGCCCGATTCCCGACGGGCATGACGGTCGCTTATTGATTTAGCTGAAACAGCTTGCTAATCAGGTGCGCTTTTGAGGGAACACAGCCTCAAAGCATTTTTTCCACATAGTGAATGATCATCTGCACAGTCCGGTTACCCCGGTATTCATTGATATCCAGCCGGTAAGCGGCATTGATTTGCCTTACACCCAGCCACTGTTCAGGCTGCTCTATAAAAAAGACAATCGCATCAATCAACTGTTGACCTGCCGTTTGCCGCAGAACCAGCTTCAAGTGATGCTGACCCACAATGCGGGCTTGAATCACATCAAATAAACCATGAAAAACCGGCTCGGGAAACTCCTGCCCCCAGGTTGCCGCATTCAGCACCAGCTCAGCGAATTCCAGCGTCAACTCGGTATCGGCCAACTCGCCATCCGAGTAAATTTTTTGCTCAAGATCCATGGTCGATAAACGCCTGGCCACCATTTCGTCAAAGGCCAGTGAAAACGGGGGAAAATCATGCATTTTAAGCGTCAATCCAGCCGCCATGGCATGCCCGCCAAACTTGCTCAGCAAGTTTGGATGAGTGGCCGCAACATCACTCAACACATCCCGAATATGCACGCCGGGGATCGAACGCGCCGAACCTTTGATTTCCCCCTGCCCTGATGGCGCAAAAGCGACCACAGGCCGATGCAGCTTGTCCTTGATCCTGGACGCTAAAATGCCTATAACGCCCTGATGCCAGTTGCCATCGTATAAACAAACCCCGGAAGGCAGATGCCGCTCGTCCAGCGCTTTCATTTCGCTTAACAGTGCCATCGCCTCAACTTTCATCTGGCCTTCAATTTCGCGTCTGTCGCTGTTCAGGTCATCGAGCTGCAGCGCAATGTCTTTAGCCAGCGCTTCATCGTCAGTCAGCAAGCATTGAATGCCCAGCGACATATCGTCCATGCGGCCTGCCGCGTTAAGCCGGGGACCCAATGCAAAGCCCAAATCCGAGGCAGACAGTGCGCTTAAATTACGTCCGGATACTTCAATTAATGCTTTAATTCCCGGACTGCATTGGCCGGAGCGAATTCTTAGCAAGCCCTGATGCACCAGAATACGATTGACCTGATCCAGCGGCACCACATCAGCAATGGTTCCTAAAGCGACATAATCCAGTAACTGAGCCAGATTAGGCTCTTTGATGCTTTTCTTTTCAAACCAGTTAAGTGTGCGGAGACGGCTTCTTAATGCCATTAACACATAAAACATGACCCCCACTCCTGCCAGCGCTTTGCTTGGAAAAAGCTGGCCGGGTAAATTGGGATTGACTATCGCATCGGCTGCGGGCAACTGATCGCCGGGTAAATGATGATCCGTAACCAGCACTTTTATACCCAGTGCTTTAGCGGCCTCAACCCCGTCAATGCTGGATATGCCGTTATCAACGGTGATGATCACATCCGGTGATTGCTGATTAACCAAGGCAACGATTTCAGGGGTTAAGCCGTAGCCGTATTCAAACCGGTTAGGTACAACGAAAGACACAGAACCTGCACCCAACAATTGAAGACCTTTGATTGCAACCGCGCAACTGGTGGCGCCGTCGGCATCAAAATCACCCACTATCGTAATTTTTTGCTGCTGTGTCAGAGCCATCACCAAATGATCAACCATTTGGGTCATGCCGCTTAATGCTGTGGGGGAAGGCAAATGCGCTAAAGTGCGCTCCAGTTCTTCAACCGATTTAACACCGCGACTTTTGAAAATGCGCTGCAAAACAGGGTGCAAATCGTCCAATTGCAGGCGTTTGTTGAGGATAGGCCTGGGTAATATGTTCTTTTTTACGCCTTGATAATACATGCTGCTCAATAAAAAAGCCGGCAAAAGCCGGCTTTTGTCATAGGTTGAAAGCGACTCAAAGATTATCCAGAATGGCTTTTTTAACGGAATACAAATCAGCGTCTATCGTGACCGGATGGGCATCCTTACATTGATTGATAGCCACATCCGGATCCTTGATGCCGTTACCCGTCAAGGTACAGACAATCGTACTGCCTTCCGGAATTGCACCGGTACTGATATCGTGCAAAGCCCCCGCGATTGAAGCAGCGGAAGCCGGTTCACAAAATATACCTTCATTCTGACTGAGCATTTTTTGAGCAACCAGAATCTGTTCGTCGGTAAAAGACTCAAACCAGCCTTCGGATTCTCTTTGCGCCGCCCAGGCCATATCCCAGGATTGCGGGCGACCGATGCGGATAGCCGTAGCGATTGTTTCAGGATTATCGACCATTTCACGCGCCACAAAAGGCGCAGCACCGGCAGCCTGATAGCCGCACATCACCGGTCTTTTTTTAGTGACGGCTTTCAGCCCGCCGATATCGGATGAATATTCCTTATAACCTTTCCAATACGCCGTAATATTTCCGGCATTACCCACCGGCAAACAGTGATAATCCGGGGCATCGCCCAGCTCATCAATAATTTCGAAAGCCGCAGTTTTTTGTCCTTCGATTCTGAAAGGATTGATCGAATTCACAATGGCCACAGGCGCATGCTCCGCCACTTCTTTGACCAGTTGCATGCCTTTGTCAAAATTCCCGTTGATTTGAATAATCTGGGCGCCGTACATCAAAGTTTGAGCCAGTTTGCCCAACGCAATCTTGCCATCGGGAATCAATACGAAGGCTTTGATTCCGGCACGTACCGCATAGGCGGCAGCGGAAGCGGAGGTATTTCCGGTAGACGCGCAAATGATAGCCTGACTGCCCTGATCTACCGCCTTGGTAACCGCCATCGTCATGCCGCGGTCTTTAAAAGAACCGGTAGGATTAAGCCCCTCAAACTTGACATAAATCGTGACGTCTTTCCCGATCAACCGGGGAATATTTTCCAGGCGAATCAACGGCGTCCGGCCTTCGCACAAACTGATCACGCGCGTACCCTGGGCGACGGGCAACCTATCTCTGTAATGTTCAATTAAACCGGTATAGCGTTTATGTTGTGACATTGTTTTGTTATCCCAAAGTTTCTAAACGGATGCGGTTAACTTTTCCGGTTACCGTGACTAATTTTTCGATTTCAGTAATAGCTGCATTCAGCTCATGCTCTAGCGTGTTTTGAGTCAGCATGATAATTGGTACGGAACTTTTTCCGACAGGCGGCTCTTTTTGAATAATCGCTTCAATACTGATTTGATGTGAAGCCAGAATTCGCGTGACATCGGCCAATACACCGGGCTTGTCTTCCGCATGCAGACGTAAATAATAAGCCGTATGAAACTGCTCAGGTGCAAGAATGGGGATATCCGCCAGAGAATCAGCCTGAAAGGCCAAATGAGGCACGCGATTTTCAGGATCGCCGGTCATGGCTCTGACCACATCGATCACGTCGGCCACAACCGAAGAAGCTGTCGGTTCAGCACCGGCTCCGGCGCCATAATAAAGCGTAGGTCCTACCGCATCGCCTTTTACCAAAACGGCGTTCATGACACCATCCACATTGGCGATCAGGCGGCGATGAGGAATCAGCGTGGGGTGTACGCGCAATTCGATACCTTCGGCTGTTTTTCTGGCAATGCCTAAATGCTTGATGCGATAACCCAATGCTTCGGCGTATTCGACATCGGCGCGGGTAATTTGAGTAATGCCTTCGGTGTAGACCTTGTCAAACTGCAAGGGAATACCGAAAGCAATGGAAGCCAGAATGGTCAGCTTATGTCCCGCGTCTATGCCTTCCACATCAAAAGTGGGATCCGCTTCGGCATAACCCAACGCCTGCGCTTCTGCCAGCACATCGGCAAAATCGCGGCCTTTATCCCGCATCTCGGTCAGAATAAAATTACCGGTGCCGTTGATAATGCCGGCCAGCCATTGAATTTGATTACCGCTTAAACCTTCGCGAATCGCTTTTATTATCGGAATGCCGCCCGCTACCGCAGCTTCAAACGCAATCATTACGCCTTTGGCACTGGCTTGAGCAAAAATTTCATTACCGTGTAACGCAATCAATGCCTTATTAGCCGTAACGACATGCTTGCCCTGCGCTATGGCTTTTAAAACCAGCGTTTTGGCTAAGGTAGTGCCGCCGATCAATTCCAGGACAATATCAATCTCAGGATCATTGATGATTTCAAATGGATCGGTCGTCAGGCTAATGCCTTGCGTATCGCAGATGCGATCCCGGTTCAGATCACGCGCAGATGCCCGGGTGATGATAATCTCACGCCCTGCTCTGCGGGCAATCTCCGCTGCGTTTCGTTTCAATACATTGACCGTACCGCCGCCGACGGTACCCAATCCCAAAACACCTACTTTAACCGGTTTCAATGTGTACTCCTGAATGATGAGAGCCGTTCCTGTTAAACGAAAAAATGATAACTCTTCAGCACCCCCCTCCCGACCTCCCCCTTGCCAGGGGGCGGGGAAGCTGCCCTCCCTCCCCTGACAGGGGGAGTGAGAGCTGTACTCCTTCCCCTTATCAGGGGAGGTAAAACTTTACTCCCTCCCCTGCTAAGGGGAGGGTTGGGGAGGGGTCTGAACAACTACAAAAAATGAGGTAACTGTTCAAATCTACTGTGCTAAATCGCGTAGGTTGGGTTGGCGGTAGCCAACCCAACCTACGCTTACAAATTACGAAATTAGATGAGGTTGTCCTTTTTGAACATATTTCTGATCCCTCGAATGGCTTGACGTGTCCTGTGCTCATTTTCAATCAAACCAAAACGGACATGGTCGTCCCCATATTGGCCAAATCCGATACCCGGTGAGACGGCCACTTTGGCATCAACCAGTAATTTTTTTGAAAATTCCAATGATCCCATTGCCTTATAAGGTTCAGGAATGGGCGCCCAGACAAACATGGTCGCTTTCGGTTTCGGAACCGGCCATCCCGCGGATGTCAGGCCTTCACACAAAACATCACGGCGTTTTCTGTACATCTCGGCAATTTCAACCAGACAATCCTGCGGACCTTCCAACGCGGTGATCGCAGCAATCTGAATCGGCGTGAACGTACCGTAATCCAGATACGATTTGATTCTGGCCAATGCGCCGACCAGTTCTTTATTGCCGCACATAAAACCGACACGCCAGCCGGGCATATTATAACTTTTCGATAATGAGAAAAACTCTACGGCCACATCGGTCGCGCCTTTCACCTGAAGAATTGAAGGCGCTTTATAACCATCAAACACGATATCGGCATAAGCAATATCCTGAACCACCCAGATCTTGTGCTCTCTGGCAACGGCAATAATTTTTTCAAAGAAATCCAGTTCCACACATTGCGTGGTTGGGTTTCCCGGAAAATTAAGGATTAACATTTTAGGCTTGGGCCACGAATCAATAATGGCTTTATGCAGCTCGTCGAAAAAATCAACCCCCGGCACCAGAGGCACATGGCGTACATCGGCACCGGCAATGACAACACCGTAAGGATGTATCGGATAAGCCGGATTGGGCACCAGAACCACATCACCCGGGCCCAGCGTGGCCAAAGCCAGATGCGCCAGACCTTCTTTGGAACCTATGGTCACAATTGCTTCGGTATCGGGATCCAAATCAACGTCGAACCGGGTTTTATACCAATGACATATCGCTTTGCGTAAGCGAGGTATGCCTTTAGAAACCGAATAGCGGTGGGTATCGGGTCGTTTCGTCGCTTCCACCATTTTGTTGACGATATGATCCGGCGTGGGTTGATCCGGGTTACCCATGCCGAAATCGATAATATCTTCTCCGGCCGCTCGCGCTTTCGCCTTTAATTCATTAACAATGTTAAAAACATAAGGGGGTAAACGACTTATTCTATGAAATTGTTCCATCAGCAGCTCGGTGCAAGTATCGATATTAAATGAAGAAAAAAGACCGCCTAAGGTACTGTTAATCAATGATTGTGTCAATTGATGTCTTTGAATCCGGCCGCTTGAGCTGTGTTATAAATCCTGTGATGCAAATTCAGGTCATCGCTGGATTTTTGCAACGCTACCTTGATGTGATCGCATAGCCTGTAAATCAATCGGTTAAAAGCAATCCCCGTATTCCATGATCAGCAAACGGCAATCAAAGAAGGTATTAGGGTAATAGGCACTGATAACCCAACGCAAAAAACATTCAAACAAAAAGAACAGTGTCATCGCCCGAGCACTGCTGCTGGCCAGCTTAAATTGCGTATGCCCTGAGCACCGCCAAACAGAAGTAATCCACCATATTGAAGGCAATAACAACATCCCGTGCACAGTTTTCCAGCTGGCAATGGTGTAGGTCACATTCATTACCCGATAATCGATGTAATAAAACACTGCATTGACAAAGATAAAAAATGGCCAGAAGGCCCGTTTCAGAGGTGCTTCACCTAGCCAGGTCGCCAGAAGATACTGATACAAACCGCCTCCGGTCTGAAGCGGCCATTCGGTTTTAACTTCGGGTGTGTAAAAATGAACCAGACAAAAAATCGCCACCAGCAAAATAGAGACTTCAATGGGGCTCAAAAAATTTGTATAGGTAAATAAAGTTGTTAACGTAGTGATAAACATATTTCTCCTACTGTTTAATACCGATTACACCAACCCCAAAAATAAGCTGGAAAGCATTGGATTCAGTTCAGGCCAAGTCTGGAACTGAATCCAATAGTGTTTAAAAAAGCGGCGGCTCACTCACGATCTCAACTTTTTCGTCAACCTGCCTTTCTTGCTCAATTTTGCTTTTTTCCTGTTGGGAAAGATAAGTGCCTGTCATCAGGAATCCCATGACCAGCAGGTAAATAACCGCGGCTATTCGCTTTACTTTAAGTGCATCGTTAACTTCTTTCATAATTGTCCAGTCTTTAGATAGGATTGTTGATGATAAGCGCCTCCCTGCGTCTATTTATTTGACTCAGAGTTCCCTCCGAGTCCCGTTAGTCCGCGCCGAGCACTGGCGACTTTGCCGAGTAAAACCCGCTAGGGGAGCGGCAAGGATGCCGCTCGTTTTCGGAGGGCTAGGGATAGCCCTTCCGAAAACCCTCGGCAAAATCGTCAGCGCGCAGGATGCCGCGGCCTCCGGGTGTCTTTTCTTTTGGATACTTTTCTTTGGACAAGCAAAGACAAAATCGTCAGGAACGATTTTGAACAGCTTTAGCTGGCCCGAAGGGCGAAACCCAGGAATGGGTTTCGTAGCAGTATCGCGGCTGTCGGTCCGCGAACCGACTTCAAATAAGCTGAAGCTTAATCAGGTAAATTTTTAATTGAAGGGCATCTTCAAAACCCCGGTATACCGATCTTTTGAATTCTAACAGCATTATCACCTTCCTCATAAGCCAGTAACTTACCTTCTTTTTTCCAAATTCGAAAAGCCAGCGCATAAGTCAGCACACGAATCGGATAATCTCTGGGCAAAATCTGCAAATACGGCTGAATGGTCGCAAAATCGGTAACACCGTATTGTTTCATGATAAACCGCAACCCACCGTTTTGAGGACCTATGTTATAAGCCAGCAAACCAAGAAACAAATCGCCGTGCATGTCATTTAAATAGTGTTTGAGGGTCGCTGCCGCCAGAAAGGCATTGTGTTTATGATTTTCCAGATCCAGATGTGCGCCCTTCAATTCACTTTTTGCTGCGGACTTTACCGACTCGGGAACCCGCGTAATTTGAAACAAACCATGCCCCCCATCCGCGCTGGTTCTCGGCAAAAACGAAGACTCGGCTGCGGCTACACCTTTTAGTAAATCGGCGTCCACATCAAAACGCCTGGCCGCCTCATTGATATCGCTATCAAATGACCCGCCCCGTTCAACCAGCTTAATCAATTGCGCATGTCCCATGCGGCGATAGGCGGCATAAACCTGGTGGCCAATCGTGATCCGTCTGACCTCCTCTTTACCGCCGACCAGCGTTCTAAAATGGCCGTAAGCGTCAACAAATCCGGCCTGACCGACCGACCAGTAAACCAGTGCCAAACAGCTTGTCGACACCAGAAAAATGGCAACAGGAACCCGAAGATTAAGCCATTTGCGTAACTGCCACCATCCGGCAAGTAATAAACCGCCTATCACCACAATCAACAACACACCGATTGCAAAGGGCAGCATATGGGTCAAAAAACCCGTTCCGGAAAACCGCTGCGCGGACCAACCCAACACAAAAATGATTAAAACCAGACCCAAGCCGAATAATCCGGCACATTCAAGAGTGAGCAACAGAAACTTTTGACCCAGAGATGACGTACGAGGCTTTTTATTGACTTTAGACGGCTTTTTTTTAGCGGTACGCGGCCCCTGGCTGGTTTTTCGAGGCGGTTTCAAGGGAACCGGGACCTGCTTTGTTACGGCTTTTGGTTTGATCATGAATGCTTGAATTTTGACTGTTCTTGATTGCGATTTCACAGCAAATTGTGCTTAATGACAATCATTATAACGGCCTGAAAACGAGTTAACGCCTTTGAGAAGATTAGGATGAGAGTAAAAGTTTGTAGGAGCGGGTCATGCCCGCGATTGAACCACCTCAGATCGCGGGCATGGCCCGCTCCTACAACATCACCTGTCGATCAAAGTGCAGGCCCGACACTTTTTAGTATAAACTCCAGAATCAGCCACAGGAAGATTGATTATGCCCAACCGCTTTATCCTTATCTTGATAACCTGCATCCTGTGCGCGTGCTCAGATAAACCCGAGCCCTCATCTGTTCTCAAACTATCGCCTTCGGGAAATCCTTTATTGGGATTGCCGCCTTTGGCGATACCGGAAAACAATCCACAAACACCTGAAAAAACAGCGCTGGGAAAACAGCTGTTTCAAGACAAGCGCTTCAGCGCCGATGACAGCGTCAACTGCGCGCGCTGCCATGTCCCGGCCAATGCTTTTATCGACTCATTGCCGGTTGCAGCAGGCATCAAAGACCAATTCGGCACCCGCAACAGTCCCAGCGTCATCAATGCCGCATTTTATACACATCAATTTTGGGACGGCCGCAGGGACACATTAGAAGAACAGGCAAAAGACCCTTTTGTTAACGTCATAGAACACGGCCTCAGCGATCACCGAAAAATCGTCGACATTGTTCGCACCGATCCGGACTATATCAAGCAATTCAGGCAGGTATTTGGCCTGGAGCCCGCACAAATTTCGATTGATCAGGTTGTCATGGCTATCGCAAGCTTTGAACGCACACTGATTGCAGGAGACAGCCCTTTCGACCAGTATCGCTTCGGCGGCGACAGCCATGCGCTCAGTGATGCGGCCATTCGCGGCCTGGCGGTATTTCAAGGCAAAGGCCGATGCACCAGCTGTCATAAAATAGCAGAAACCAGCGCCCTCTTCACGGACAACCAGTTTCATAACTTGGGTGTAGGTTTCGGCAAAATCACAGGCAAACTGCCCGGGCTCATCAAGGCGGCAACACAAGCTGAAGGTAACATTGATGCAGCCGTGTTAACCAACGCCGAACTCTCGGAGTTGGGTCGTTATGCGGTTACGGGTAATAGAGCTGACCTTGGCCGCTTTAAAACACCGACTTTACGCAACATTGTCCTGACTGCGCCTTATATGCATGACGGCAGTTTGGCAAACCTCGCAGAAGTCATCGAATTTCACAATCAGGGCGGTTTTGCCAATCCGTTTCTGGACACCGAAATACGACCCCTGGGTTTGACTCAACAGGAAAAATTGGATTTAGCCGCCTTTATGGAAGCATTGACCAGCAGCCAATTTGCCGATGCCAATTATTTTAAGCAGCGATAAAGCGGTTGTCGCAGCACTTTGAAATAGGCGATTGATGAATTGGGGGAGTTAAGGTTGGCACTGTTTACACCAGTAGTGCTGTCACCCCGGAAAATGAAAGCCCGTAGGGCGGATAAGGCGATAGCCGCATCCGCCAAGCCGTTAAAGGTGGATGCGTTATCGCTTATTCACGCTACCCATCTGCCTCCCTGACTTTCACGGTAACGCGAACAAGTGCATTGATCTTTTGTAAACGGCGCAATCAAACCGGAAAAAAAGCTTTTAGAATCAAGGTTAAGATGCCACCCAGTACCAAACCCACCATCCATTTAATAACCAACAATTCGCGCTCCAGACGATTAACATCTGATTTTGTCGCCCACTGTGAATCCATTGCTTCGGAAAAAGCAGCCACTAAGGCCTCTGCTTCAGCTTTAGCCTGTTCTTCAGGCACTCCGCCAGCTTTGAGCCGTTCAACATATTTTAAGGTATCAAAAGTCATCGTTGCCATAATAATGACCGGTAAGAAATACAGAATCCCAGTATAACAATGACAATGCTCAGTTAGCCATCACGACAGAATTAAATCAGCAATTCCCAGTTTGATATTTTCAGCGTCACTTTGGGCTGGGAAAAGCCTTTCGAGGAACGCCGTAAACCCCTCCTTGGGGGCTTGACGGCAGCATCCCTTCTGCCGACATCCTCGAAAAGCTTCTCCCAATCCTTTTTTCCTTCAAATTGAGAATTGCTGGAATTAAATCCGCTTCGGTTTTAGCCAGTATGTTATTGAGAAAAATCCAAAAAAAAAACATTCACAAATCGTTAGTGACAGAATACTTCAAGCAAAACTTTCGCTATCAAAAAGACAGATCCGGTTCGTTTAGACATATTGTTTAAATATTAGGCAATAGCTTTATGAGGTTTCACAGCTAAAAACTCAATTTCAGTTTTAGCAAAGAAGAAGCGACCACTAACTTTGAACGCTTTCGCATTTGCCTCATTAAAATGGCAAAAAGAACATTCTTCTTTTCTTAATAAAATCTTTGATGAAAATATTGTAAGGACTAAATTTAAGCGTAAAAGCATGTTTAACCCGGGATGGGATTGTTTGGCGACAACTAAATCAATAATATTTTTAATTAGGGATACAAAAAAACCGCCCCTGAATTCAGGGGCGGTTTGCTATAAATCGTTTAACTGTAAGATGTCAAATCGAAAAGCTTTTTCTTCCTATATATGGACTTAAGCTCGGCAGTTAGCAGGACGATATTTCATCGGCAATGTTCCTTTAGTGCAAGTCCAACGAATTGCGCCAAGAGGCACTACGCCAGGCGCGAGTGGAGTTGCTGCTGCTGCAGCAACTGCAGCAACTGGTGCGACATAATCTGCGTCGCCCACGTTACCAACGCCTGCAACTGCTGCAACTGCTGCAGATTCCGCAACCGGTGTCATAATTATTGTATTAGCACCATCCGCTCCACCCGCTCTAGGAGTAAAGGTTATAGTAACTGCACCAGTATCTGAATCAATAGCTAAGGAGGTAACATTTTCTGTTGCTACAGGCGCGGACCAACCCTGCGCAAAAGCTGATCCATTCGATGCATTTTCACTCACAGATAGTTTAGCAGCTCCAGCCAAAACTATACCTTCGGTGACACGAGCACGAATGGTGTAATCCTGATAAGCAGGAATTGCAACAGCTGCCAAAATACCAATAATGGCAACAACGATCATTAATTCAATCAAGGTAAAACCTTGTTGTGTTTTATGCATTTGAGTTTTCATAAAATTTTTCCTTTATTTGAGTGGGAAAGTTAACTGCACGCAACAGATAAAGCACATAACATGCCAGATTTTATAGCTAAATAAAATAGGTGACTACAGACGTGATTTTATTAAGATAATCAAATTCTTAGAACTTACAAAGCACATTATAGTAATAAAAGGTAACTAATCTACCCGCTTTAAGCGGATAAACACTTATTAAAAGTAGTATATTCCGTCACTTTGTGACAAATATTGTCAGCCAAATAGACAAATTTTTCCTTATTTTACAAAAATCCCTGGATTCAACTCAAAGCAGATTCTATGACCACAGACGCCCCCATCAGCATCGACGCCAAGAAGAATGAATTCCCCGTAAAACACTCAGATCCGCAAACTGCAGTTGAGACAATGCACCATGACCTACAGAATCTCTCAAAAGGCGTAGTCTAAAAGCTTAGTTGACCATTGCATTAACCCAACAATTCCTAGTCATCTTGAATCCTGCAACCTCATCATCCGACAATTTTGTGAAGTCCAAAAATCAACTCAGCATTGTGCTCCCGGCTAAAAACGAAGCGGCGAACCTGTCGGAATTGTTAACTCAATTAAAGGCGATCGTGCCCGATGCTGAAATTTTGGTGATCGATGACGGTTCTACCGATAACACGGCTCAAATTGCTCAACAGGCCGGCGCCAGGGTCATTAGCCACCCTTACAGCCAAGGCAATGGGGCTTCGATAAAAACCGGCGCAAGAAATGCGCGGGGCCAGATACTGATATTCATGGATGCCGACGGCCAGCACAATCCGCAAAACATTCCGGCACTTTTGGCCAAAATGGATGAAGGTTATGACATGGTGGTGGGCGCCAGACACGTCAGCACGCAAGCTTCCTGGTTCAGAAAAATTGGCAATTCATTTTATAACCGGCTGGCTTCGTTGATGACAGGCCATAAGATTGAAGATCTTACCTGCGGTTTTCGGGCGGTCAAAGCGAATAAATTCAGAAAATTTCTTTACCTTTTACCGAACGGCTTTTCTTATCCGACTACCAGCACCATGGCTTTTTTCCGCTCCGGCTTTCCAGTCGCCTATGTGCCTATCCATGCAGGTAAACGGGAAGGCAAAAGCCATATCCGCCTGCTGCGTGACGGGGTTCGATTTTTTATCATCATCCTGCGAATTGGGGCGCTTTTTTCGCCTATGCGCTTATTTTTACCGATCAGCGGTTCGGTATTTTTAATAGGCATCAGCTACTACGCTTATACTTTTTATACTTCCAGCCGGTTTACCAACATGAGCGCCTTGCTCATTCTGTCGTCCTTAATCATCTTTTTGATAGGCATTCTCTCCGAACAAATTTCATCCCTTCATTATCGCGATGCAGAACGTAATGAAAAAGATCCTGCTGGTAACCCGTAACTTTCCCCCACTCAGAGGCGGAATGGAGCGCCTTAATCATCATATCTATCTGGAATTAAACAAGTCTTTCGATGTGATGGTCGCGGGCCCTGCTGACAGCCATTTATATTTGAGCCCGTCCACTCGCTATTGCGAATTTCCCCACAGGCCCTTGCCTGTGTTCTTCTGGTATTCATTTTGGTCAACACTGCGTCTGGCAATAAAAGAAAAGCCCGCGCTCATCATTGCAGGCAGCGGCATCACCGCCTTATCGGCGCGTTTGATAGGCTATGTGTGCCAAGCCAAAGTCATTGCATTTATTCATGGATTGGATGTTGTTATGCCGCACCCTGTCTATCAAAGCGTCTTTCTTCCTGCCATACGGTCTTGTGATGCTATTTGGGTCAATAGTCAAAACACGGCAAAGTTGGCGATCGATAAGGGCGTTATGTCCGATAAAATTAAAACGGTTCATCCCGGTGTTGTACTACCTGAAAACAACACATTGGCTAGCAGTTCAACTGATTTTAGAACCGAATTGGGTTTGACCAAAGAGCAAAAGATTCTGTTAAGCGTTGGCCGTTTGACTGAACGCAAAGGGCTGGTTGAATTTATACTTTACGCCTTTTCTGATATCGTCAAAGCCTATCCTGACTGCATTCTGGTTATTATTGGCGATGAACCCAACAATGCGTTGCATCATAAATCCGGCGCAAAAGAAAAAATCACTCAAGCTGCAAAAGACAAGAACCTTGAAAATCATGTCATTTTTTTGGGGCATGTTAACGAAGCTCAGCTCGAAGCTGCCTATCAGAGCAGCCAACTGCACATTTTTCCTGTGCTTGATCTGCCGGGCGACATAGAAGGATTCGGCATGGTGGCAATTGAAGCTGCCGTTTATGGCCTTCCTACGGTTGCCTTTGCGGTTGGCGGGGTTCCTGATGCGGTAAGCCACACTAAATCGGGCTGGTTAATTGAACCGGGAAACTATCAGGCAATGACTGAAACCGTGATAAATAGCCTTTCAAATGACAATTCATCAAACCAACAGGTGAGCCCTGAAAGTTGCCGCCAGCACGGTGCAGAATTTTCATGGGACATTTTCGGCAACAGAATAAGGCAACTTTGCAGGGAGACACTGTGTAATGAAAACTAACCCTACTTCGCCCAAACCAGGTTTTATTGTCCAAAGCGGCAGACAGGCAAAAGCGTTAAAAATTCTTAAGATATTGGAAGATGCCGGCAAAGTGAGAAATTCTTCGCTGAAACTTTTAGATATAGGAACAGGCAATGGCGAAATTGCATTTTTTCTTTCAGAATTTTTCGACGTGACAAGCGTGGATGTTAAAGACCAACGCAGCCAAACCGGTGGCTTTAAGTTTGTATGTACAGAGGGGGAATATCTGCCTTTTGAAAATCGGCATTTTGATGTAGTTATCAGTAATCACGTCATTGAACATGTCAACAACGCTGACGTTCATTTAACCGAAATTTACCGGGTTTTAAAATCAGATGGTGCAGTTTATTTGGCAACACCAAACCGTCTTTGGCCCTGGGAAGTCCATTACCGCATGCCTTTGTTACATTATTTGCCGCAACCTGTTTTTATGCAGATATTAAAGTACATGGGGAAATATCATGAAGAGGTCAACTTATTAAGCTGGTTTTCTCTAAAAGACAAAGCCCAGAATCATTTTTCAATCTCAATATTCAGTGACTCTGTGTGTAAATGGCCGCAGCGCTATTATTTGAATTTAAACAATAAGGTCGCATTGTTGCTGTCCTGGATCCCACTGTTTCTCTATCGAATTTGTACTTTCATTCACCCGACTTTGATAGTCGTGTTTAAACCCAAAATCAATCAATAAACGATCGCGATTGATGCGCCTCCTGACGTCGGTACATTCTATGCACTTTGCCTTTTTGAACAGAGAATCCAATGCCCTTCGCCCTGCCAACGGATAACCCTCATTCCTTCAGGGATTGCCGGAATCCGGATGTAGGATGTGCTGAACAACGTGAAGCGCATCGGTCGCGATTGATGCGCCTCCTGGCGTCGGCACATCCTACGGGTTCTCGGCATAAAGGCATAACCGGGTATATACCTATGATTGTCTATATCAGGCGCGCATCAGAACGGTATATCGTCATCAAAATCGTCAAACTGGGCAGGCGCTGAAGTGGGTGGATTAGAGGGGCCTGGGCCGGAGGATTTTGAGGATTGTTCTGATGGAGCATACCCGCCTCCCCCACTTTCCGCATAATTGGCCGTGCCTCCGCTGCGGCTGTCGAGCATGTGCATTTCTTCTGCAACTATTTCTGTGGTGTAGCGGTCTTGTCCATCCTGGCCTTGCCATTTCTGGGTTCGAATGCGCCCTTCCACATAGACCTGACTGCCTTTCTTCAGGTATTCGCCGGCAATTTCCGCTAATCGTGCAAAAAATACAACCCTATGCCATTCTGTCTCTTCTTTACGTTCATTGGTTTGTTTATCCTTCCACCGTCTTGATGTGGCAAGACGAATGGTGGTAACTGCACCACCGCTAGGCATATAACGAACTTCAGGATCGGCTCCCAAACGTCCGATTAACGTAACTTTATTTAGCATAGGTTCTCCAGAAAAATAGTGGTCTGATTTAAAAAGCTTGAGGATATATCGATGTCAAGCAGGCATGGCTTGCGTAATCAATTGTTGTAATTGCTGTTTGTCCAATAACTGGCTATCGACCTTGAGATAGGCAACACCTTCGTCATAATGCAGCGTGACATCTTCTATTCCTTTTAGCGTCAGCATTTGACTTACCAGTTGATCGGCGTCATCTGATGAAATCATATCAACGGCAATCAGCATGTTTGCCAAATGACGAGGCGGCTTCATCCCTAGTGAAACCAAAAACCAGCTCAGTCCGGCCGCCGCGCAAAAAATAAACACCGCGTTGGCGCCATATTCGCCGTAACACCATCCGCCCAGAACGCCGCCGATAGCCAAGCCCAAAAACTGTGAACTTGAATAAGCCCCCATCGCGGTTCCTTTTAAATCGCCGGGCGCGGTTTTTGAAATCAGTGAGGGTAATGTTGCTTCGAGCAGGTTGAATCCGCAAAAGAAAATGCCCAGAAAAGCGATGATGCCTACCTGACTGTCATGAAATTGAGCCAGGCCTATTTGCGCTACTGAAACCACCGCAATTGCACCCAGGAAAACGCTTTTCATTTTCCGTTTTTTTTCGGCCACTATAACAAAAGGCACTGCAAACGCCATCGAGATGACAAAGATCGGCAAATAAATCTGCCAGTGCTGCCCGCCTGCCATACCGGTATCGCGGAGCAACAAGGGAATCACAACAAAACTGGCGGTCAACATCATGTGCAATACAAAAATACCGTAATCCAGCCGCAACAGGTCAGGGCTTCGAAGCACATGCATCATTTCTGAGGGAACAAATTCGGCATCCCGGTGCAGCTTGGATTGTTTAGGATCAGGCACGACATAAATGATGGTCAGGACCGCTATCAATGTGAGTCCGGCTGTCAGCCAAAATAATCCAGGGACGCCAAACCAATGAGAGAAAACCGGACCTGCGATCAGGCCTATCCCAAAAGAACCGCCAATGCTCAACCCTATGATGGCCATCGCCTTGGTTCTATGGACTTCTTGAGTCAAATCGGCAACCAAAGCCATCACGGCAGCCGAAATAGCACCGGCGCCTTGTAAGGTTCTGCCAACCAACACACCGTAAATGGTTGTTGAAACGGCAGCCACTACACTACCCAGTGCAAAAATCAACAACCCGAAAACGATAATTTTTTTACGCCCGTACCGGTCAGACATAAGACCAAACGGTATTTGCAGAAGTACTTGAGAAAATCCGTAGATACTCATCGCCAACCCCATTAATGAAGGAGTCGCGCCATCCAACTGTTCAGCATACAAAGACAAAACCGGCAAAATCATAAACAGACCCAGCATTCGCAGCGCATAAATCGCCGCCAAAGACCAGGTTGCTTTTTTTTCCAGCAACGTCATTGGACTCGTAATATCCTGTATTTGTGTCAAAACACTTTTCTCCTTCAGTAAATCAAATCTGAGGCAAACCCTGGCAACAACACCCGGCTGAAATACAGGAATTTCGGAAGAAAGTCATTGACTGTCATTCACGAAATAAGTCAGCAGCATTGGACTTTCTTTGAGCAGGATATGCAAGTGGCGTATTGTATAACAAGCTTGCGTGACTTTGGCGCTTGAAATGTTCCTTATCTCAAAAAGAGACCCAGAACCGGGCTAGCGAATCAGATGAACAGGGATAATGCTGTTACAGGGAAAAAGGACTTGAGGAGGAAAGGCTGGCCGATTGGTTATCAACCCGCTCATCGAAAAAACTGCCACGGGCATACTCGATACCCATTTTTTCAACCAATGCGAGAACCCGTTCGCTCTCCACATCATCAACAATGACCTTCTTGCCGAAGGCGTGGATAACATCGACTAAGGCCCGCACATACATGTTGTCTTCTTTGTGTTGATCCATTCGCCTGACAAAAGAGCCGTCGATACGAACATAATCAACGGGTAATTGTTTCAAATAAAAAAATGACGAAAATTCCACGCCAAAGTCACTTAAACAAAACTCACAGCCAAGCTGTTTGATTTGGTTAATAAAATTGTGCGATTGAGTCAAATTTCTAAGCACATAGTGCTCGTTTAAATCAAAAATGATCTGCTTAGGATCAATTTGGTAATGTTTCAACAACGAACCGATCAATTCAATGCTGTCCACCTGCGTTACTGATGAGCATGAGAGCGCCAGACTGAGTTTGACCTTTTTATTGCGCCGTTTCATGTTCGCGATAATTTCAAAGGCTCTGACTATCGATAGGCGGTCCAATTGTTCGGCTAAATCGAGTTGCTCAATAACCTGACCGTATTCGGTGGATAGAGGAATCAAACCGTTGGGTGAGGCTAAACAAATTGAACATTGATAAAAGCCGACGCGTCTTCGATGCACATCAAAGACCGGCGTAAAATTTAATATGCCTTCATCGTTTTCCAACAGTTGCTGTATTTGCTGGACAGTGTTCTGATTCAGATGGGTTTCGTACTTATTTGTAAGCGTCCGCTCATAAACATAATAAAAGTTTTTCCCGTTGAGTTTGGCATAAGCCATTGCCCGTTCTGCGTGCGCTAACAAGTGATCCGGGCTATCTGCATGCCGTGGATAAAAAGCGATACCGATGTTGGTTGCTATTTCTCCGTAATGGCTGCCCAAGGTTAATTTTAACGAACTGATCCGTTTGATCATTTTCTGGGCCAGAGAAACCGCACCCTCTGTCTGCGCATCCGGCAAAATCAGGACAAACTGGCTTTCGCCAATCCGGCACAGCAAATCGGATTCGCGCATGAATTGCTTTAAATGACTGGCCACTTTTACCATGACTTTTTTATCTACTGCCTGAGCAACTGCCTCGTGAGACTGGTTAATGAGCTGGAGATCAAAATAAAGCAGTGCCACCGAGTGCCCGTAACGTTTTGCTATATTCAGGGCCTGCGGCAATTCTCGTTGAAATCGTTGCTGATTGCCCAGCCCGGTTACCGGATCAAAAGACGCCATTTTCAGCATTTTCTGTTCGGTCAGTTTTTCAGCACTTATATCCATTCCCAGCGAGAGAACAATCGGCTCACTGCCTTGCTTGTTTGAGTTAAACAGGGTATGAATCCAAAACACATGCAGAAAACTTCCGGTGCCGCTTATAAAGCCGCCCTCAATCTGAACCGGATGCATTGATTTGGCCAAACGTAACTGATCCAGCTGATTCAGATGGTGGGTCTCTGCCGGAGGAAGATACAGGTCGAAAAGCCGTCCGATGAGCTGATTTTTTTCTTCACCGAAGACCTTCACGCCTTCCTGATTGATAGTCAATATTTGGCCATTGACTTTTTGCGTCAGCATGATGACCGGCGCTGAATTGACTAACTCCTGGATAGAATCGCGTTCAGTCGCTAATTCCTGGCTTTTTTCTAAAATTTGCAGCGTATTTTTGCGGACAATGTGCTCCAGATTTTCCAGCTGCAGAGCCAGGGTCAAGACGGTATCATTCAGTTTATCGATTTCATCGAAACCCAGGCTAATCCATTTTTTATGAGCAATTTCTTTCCTGAATTGATTATATTCATGCGTTGCCAAAAGAGGCAGCGCCTTGGCAAGGTAAGCAATACGCCGTAAAAAAAACCATGAAACCAGAATTAATACCGCTAACGAGCAAAGTAAACTCATCAAGCCCTGTATCCAAACTCTTTCCAGCTGACTATCCAGCATGCGAATATTTTCGGTAATGTCCTCGACAATCAGCAAAAACGGCGCCTGAGTCGCATTATCTGTTCTCAACGACCTAATTCTCACTTCATAAATCTGATCATTAACCGTTAATGTTCCGCTGTTATTTAATAACTGCTCGAATGTGTAGTGTTCGGTCAGGTAAGCGAACAAATCAAAATCCAATCCCGCAAAAGTCTTGGCTGAGAGCGCGTAGGGCCAGCCATTGGTTAACTTTTTAGGTGAATCAATCAAAACCCCCACATCGACGCGTGAGGCCTCTTTGAATTTGATGACGGTATCGGCAAACGTTCTAGCCATACTGAATGCGCCGACCAAAGTGCCTTTACCCATTACCGGCACAATCACTTGTTGATAACAGGACGTTTGCGAACAAATGATGGTATGAACAGGCGATTCCGATTGCAGCATCTGATCGATAAGCACACGATCGGTATTAATTTTTCTGCCTTTGGATTTAATTTTTAAGCCGGTGGCGTCAAAGACCGTGATATTTTCCAAGCCCCAGATAAACTGCCATTGCTCCCAATTTCGATCAAAAACACTGAGCATTTTTTGATCGGAAAGATGATTGAGTTCTTGAACGTTCAGGACAAACAATTCTGCTAACTGTTCCAAATTCAGAAATGAATCCACAGACAACATTTTTGCCAGATTATCCTGTTTATCACGCAACAAAACCCGTTCTTCGTTGAATCCTTGTTTTGCATCAGAATAGGCAAAATAAGCAAACAGGCTGTTTAATACAATAAAAACACCGCCGAACAGTAAGGCTAACTTCCAGCGTAAACTGAGAAAAAAGGAGGCTTCCATCTCGCTAGAACCGGTAAGAAAGTTGCAAACCGTACAAATCCCAGTACTTTTGCGTGCTGTTAGGATCAGGATTATCGGCGGATGGCATCCAGGCGGTTCCTTCAATACGATGATATTCAGCCCTGAGCATCCAGGATGGGGTCACATCCCAACGCATGCTGACCATCCAGTCTTTGGCATAGGCAACATGATCAGGAACACCTAGAAGTCCCACCCTACTGCCCTGTTTGTCATGGGTGTCAATATACAGAACATTATATCGAATAGCGCCCTGCAACTGGGGTATGAAACGATAGGTGCTTTCAACATACCAGCTTTCTGTCGCTGATGCTTTATCCGGAAATGACTGGCCAAAACCGCTAAAACGATTCCATTGATAGAGGTATTCACCGGTCAAACCGAACTTCTCCCCATTATACTGAGCGGAAACTACCAAAGGACGAAAAGAAAGCCTACCCGCATTGATACTGTCAGTTTGAACGGGCCCATAGTGCAATTCAAGATCGACATAACTAACGGCAAAAACATACCGGCCGCCCATCATTTCATAATTGAGTTGTGTAGCAAACCCGGGCTTACTGTTCAGTTCCCCTTGAGAAAAAGGCCCAAGCACTGCGGTCATGATTTCGTTGTCTGCTTGCGGCAAGCCGAAAACCAGCTTGTACGACAAATCACCCCATTCATTGGTGTGATCAAAATAAACTGCTCCGCCATCAACAGACATGAATAATGAACGTGATCTGTCAAAGTAAATACCTTGCGCCAGCAATATTCCCGGATGCGTGAACGAGACATCCCGGGTCTCATTATATAAACCATAGGGAATTTTTACTCTTCCGCCACGCAGCCCTACCCGGAGAGACTCAAACTCAATTAGCGATAAATCCACTAATCCATAGTCCAGCCGTAGCGACCCTGGATCAACATCCCCGGCACGGCGAAATAAGCCTTGAGCAGCGATTCTAAGCCTGTCTATTGGCCGGTATGACAGATTCAAACCGATTTCGGTTAACCCCGGCGACAAGCCATCATCACTTTGTCCGTAGATATTATTATCTGAAGAATGAAAAACAGCCTGTGTCAAAAAACCATGCATTTGCAAAGCGTCAGGCAGAAGGTCCTGAAATGCAAAATCTGAAGTACTGAAATCCGAAGCCGTACAAATAGAAGCACACCAGCAAGCAATCAAACAAAGGAATTTTTGATTGATCGTTTTCAACCGTTATCAACCCAGCTCTGAAACAACAAGCCTGCTTGTACCTGATCAGTTTTCATTCGAAGAGTCCTGTTTGTTAGAAGGCTGAGGTCAAATCCAGGATTAATTTCAGGGATTCATCCGACAAAAAAGAGAGCTGAGGAGCATTTGAAATTTTAATAGGCATGGTGCCAGCACTGATAATAAATACCGGATGAGTCAATTAACACCTGTTGTCCTGGTTGTGTTTTATACAAGAACTTTCAACTTAATAAACGATAGAGTTCCAAATGTGGAACACTGCGCACAAAAAAAGAGTTAGAAGTATGGCCTGGAGTCAAATAATTGGGTTCTGTAGCAATGCTGTAAAAAACCGTTCGTTGTTTGCTAAATGTGAACAACGACCCCCTTCAACAAGCTCAGGGCGAATGGGCAATTAGCCACTAACACTTAAAGCACCTCATTCAGTTTCAATCCGATGTATACCTTTCGCACTTCAAATTTCGGCAGTGCCTAAGGAGGCAACGGGTTGTTCGGCAAAGGCTATGCCAGCATGAATGTATTTACGGCGTCCTTTACGGGCATCCCGGTGCCGAATTTCGATCTACGATGGGTATAAATCAGTCAATGCTTTAAGTTAAGCGTATTTGCAGGAGCGGTATCGCCTATCGATTCATTGCGATGGCCTTATCTTTTCAGTGCCAGCCGCCGTATTGCTTAGTCGGATCACCTTTAAATCCGGCCGATGTCGATTTACCACTTGCCTTTTTATTTTGACGTATCGCGTTTATCGCCGCTTGCGCCATATTAGTCTTGGTTATGCCGCCAATATCTCTGGCTGATTGAACCACCAGACTGGACATGGTCGAGATATCAAGCTGAGCCGGCATGGGATCCAATACCACGGCCTCAAGAACACTTTCACCCGTTGTAACTTCTAACACGACAGGATAATGGGCAGTAGCCGGAATCGTAATCGCGAATTTAGAGTCCTTACTGACATCTGTCGTGGCAACGGTTTGGCCGCCCGCATCTTTCGCGAGAATTTTGCCCTGTGTCACCGGTTCGTCTCTGTCCGTGACTACGCCTTCTATATGGGCAGTCGACGCTACGGACTGGCTTTTATTACCGGAATTTTCACCGCAGCCTACAAGCAGCAAAAGAACCGAAGCGGTCACAAGGTATTTAGAATAGTTCATAACATGCTCTTTGATCAAACGCGTTTTTTTAGTTTAAAGTTTAATCCAGCGAAGGCGATTTGCATTCGTCACGACGGTTACTGATGACATCGCCATGGCGGCACCTGCAATCATCGGATTGAGCAGTACGCCGAACAACGGATAGAGTAATCCGGCAGCCACCGGAATACTGACGGTATTGTAAAAGAAAGCACCCACCAAATTTTGCTTGATGTTGATGACGGTCATTTTAGACAAGGCCATCGCTTCGGATACTTTTAATAAAGACCCTTGTAAAATGACAATGTCAGCACTTTCAATCGCCACATCGGTACCCGTACCGATGGCAAAACCGACATTAGCCTGTGCCAGGGCAGGCGCATCATTGATTCCGTCACCGACCATACCCACCGTTTCTCCGGCTTCCTGAAGTTGTTTGACCACTTCAGCCTTGTCTTGCGGCAGGACTTGGGCCCGCACTTCAGTAATACCCGCCTGATCGGCAATCGCTTTGGCTGTAACCGGGTTATCGCCGGTCACCATAATGACGCGAACACCTTGCTCCTTCAATTTGGCGATTGCAACCGCTGAATCTTTTTTGATCGGATCGGCCACGCCAATTATGCCGACTATCTGTCCGTCAACTGCCAGTAAGACGGGCGTCTGACCTAACGCGGAAAGTGCTTCCAGCATAGATTTGTGCTCGCCATGCTGTACGCCTTTGACTTCCATTAAAGCCGCATTTCCAAAATAAACGGAGCGGCCTTGAATTTCAGCACAGACACCATGACCTGCAACAGCTTCAAAATGCTGAGCCTTACTTAAGCTAATCTGTCTGGCTTCAGCGGCGGAAAGAATCGCCCCCGCCAATGGATGTTCAGAACCTGACTCAATACTGGCCGCTAATTCAAGCACGGCTTCTTCGGAAAAATCACCTAACGCTTTAATAGAGGCAACACTGGGCTTACCCTCCGTTACCGTTCCTGTTTTATCCAGAATGATGGCCGTTAATTTTCCCGCAGTCTGAAGCGCCTCGCCTTTACGAATCAGAATTCCGGCTTGAGCCGCCCTACCCACAGCAACCATTACAGAGATCGGAGTCGCCAAACCCAGCGCGCAAGGACAGGCAATCACCAGCACCGTCATGGAAGTAACAAAAGCGTAACCCAGCGAAGGATCGGGGCCGAAAGTGTACCAAACGATGAAGGTAAACAAGGAAATCAGCACCACGCCAGGCACAAATACACTTGAGATTTTATCGGCCAAACGCGCAATTTCCGGTTTGCTGCTTTGCGCTTGCCTGACACTTTTGATGATTTGAGCCAACGCAGTATCTCGTCCGATACGTGTCGCCTGGAACATGAAGGTGCCTTTTTGATTCATCGTACCGGCAACAACCAGAGCCCCTTTTATTTTTTCAACCGGAATCGGCTCACCCGTCAACATCGATTCATCAATTGTCGAATGCCCTTCCGTTACAGTGCCATCGACTGGTATTTTTTCGCCCGGCCTGACGCGTAAAATATCGCCAAGCCCCACATCCTCAATCGCAATATCCTGCTCTATCCCTTCTCTAACGACTCTAGCCGTTCGGGGTTGCAACCCAATCAATTGGCGAATCGCACTCGAGGTTTTGCCTCTGGCTAGCGTTTCGAGCCCTGAACCCAAATTGATGAAGGCAAGAATGACGACAGCCGCCTCAAAATAGGCATGTTTTGCCAATGAGGGCAAATTAGCCGAATAATCAATGACTATGCACGAAAACAACCAGGCTGAACCAGTACCTAAGGCAATCAGCGTATCCATGTTGGCTTGTTTTAATGTCAGCGCTTTTACTGCACCGCTGTAAAAATGCCAGCCGGAATAAATCAATACGCCCAAAGTAATCAAAGCCAACTGAGGCCAGAACCACTGTCCGTTGGCCGAGCCAATTTCAGGAAACCATTCAAAATGCTCACCCAGCATCAGAATGACACCCAGGACACCGGCTACCCCGGACTTTTTCATCAGCTCCTGGTAACGCTTTGTCTCTAATGCTTCCTGAGCCGACGGGTCTTCCAATCCTTCCATGATTGCCGCATCAAAGCCTGCAGAAATAACCGCCTGTTTCAATAAATCAGGATCAGCATCGCCTTTGACAAAAGCCGAGTGATCCGCAAAATTGACGGTTACCTCCAAGACACCCGGAACCTCTTTGAGCGCTCCTTCAACAGCGCTGACACAACCCGCGCAGCGCATACCCAGAATGGATAACCGAAGAGCATTATTTGTCGTGTCATTTTGAATTACCGCACTCATAAGATTGCCTTTTAGCCATATTTACAAACAATGTAACCATTCATTGCTTGGTTGGGTTGGCTATCACCAACCATAACCTCCGCGGTGCATCCTCTTGGTTTTGTTGCTACGCTGAATAGTTACTAAAAATTACTAAGGTCGCTTCTAGTATTCCACCAAAAAACCGGCCTCGGTGATAACGTTTTTGATCGCGTCCAGATCGATTTTGGAAGCATCATATTCGACACAGACTTGATTGTCCTTAAACGAAGCACTGTTAGAGAGTACGCCCTCCACGGCCTCCAATTTACCGTTGACGTTTGCTTCGCAGCCGCCACATTTCATTCCCTTGACTGTTAACGTTACCTTTTCCGACATACATTGTCTCCAATACACAAGTTAGTAATAGAATTTCGACGCCCTCGACTTAACGGGAGCAATCATGCTATAAATCGCGGGTATTCTCAAATTTATCTATTTCTCACAGCTTACCGGGCAGTTATTGATCTGACAACTGAATGAAAGATTTCCTTATTGCCAGGCAAGAAATATTCAATCGAAATTTAGAAATTTCCGCTTATGAAATTTTATTCCGAGGGAAAGACTTTGACCTGAGCCAGGATAATCAGGCCAGTAAAGCAACTCACCAAGTCATCACTGACGCCATTCTTGAGATAGGCATCAACCGTTTAGTGGGCAACCATAAAGCCTTTATTAATTTCACTACCGGCAATATTCTCGACAAAACGCCTCTTGCCCTGCCAAAAGACCGAATCGTCATCGAGATTCTCGAAAATACCGTCATTGATAAAAAGATCATTGAAAATTTACAAGAATTATCGGAATCAGGTTACACCATTGCGCTGGATGATTTCATCTTTTTACCCGAATGGGAACCTTTAGTAAAACTGGCCGACATCATCAAGCTGGACATCTTGGCCATGGATACCAATGAGTTAAATCTCACCATCGACAGGCTTTCATCCTACAAAGCCAAATTGCTGGCCGAAAAAATAGAAACCCGCCAACAGTTCGAAATGCTGCGCGACCGCGGCTGCCATTATTTCCAGGGATTTTTCCTGAGCAAACCCAATATTGTTGAGGGGAAACGCTTAGGGATTGACCAAACCGCATTGATCAAGTTGTTGGCTGCGATCAACAAGCCTGATATGGTATTCGATGATGTAAGCCGTATCATATCGCTGGATGCCACGCTGAGCTTCAAGCTGCTTCACTACATCAATTCGGCATTTTTTGCCATCCCTAACAAGATTTCTTCTATCAAGCAGGCGATCAGCTATCTGGGCATGATAGAAATTAAACGCTGGACCAACATCATTACGCTCAGTTCTTTATCCAACAAGCCAAAAGCGATCATACAAACCACCCTGATCAGAGGCAAAATGTGTGAACAGATTGCTCAGTATCTCGGCAAAGATCCTGAATTGTATTTTTTAATTGGTTTGTTTTCCAACCTTGATAACCTTCTGGACATCCCTATAGAGGAAGCTTTGGCGCAATTACCGCTGGGCCGGGAAGTCAGCCAAGCCATACTCAGCCATGAAGGATTTGGCGGAGAAGTGTTACTTTACGTTAAAGCCTATGAGCAAGGCCTTCCGCATTTGGATACTTTTCAAAATTTGGAAGCCCATTTAATCAACTCCGCTTTCCTGGACAGTATTACCTGGGCTCAAAGCACTTTGGATAATCTATCATGATAAAACTTAGAAACCTCATCATCCCGCTACTTTTGTTATTCAGTCTGCTACCGTCATTATTGACGGCGGAAGAATTAATTAAGGTGGACATTGCCCAATTGATGGACTTAAGAGACCGGCAAAATGCGCTGATTATCGACATTCGCACGCCCCAGGAATGGGCGGCATCGGGACTGATTCCCCAAAGTTATCCGCTGACTTTTTTTGACGCAGATGGCCGCTATGATATGAACCAATGGCAAGCTAAACTGGACAAATTGCGCTCTGCTCCGGATCAACCCGTAGTATTGGTTTGCAAAAGCGGGAATCGCAGCGCTAAAGCGGGTCAATTGCTGACTCAAACCCAGCAAATGAAAAATATACATCACTTACAAAACGGTATAGCTGGCTGGGTTACGGCAGGCAATCCTGTCGCCAGAAACTGTCCCAATCAACTCGCCTGCAGGTAATACTATCCATGCATCTGAATACCATTAAAAACCAAGCCATTGCTTTAGCCGGAGTAGCGCAATCGGCAGCATTGGTACAACAACTCGCAACCCAGGGAAAAACCGACCCATCCGCATTAGAAAGCAGCGTTGCCAGTATTCTTAAAATAGAATCCGACTCGGTTGAGGCCATTTTCAATGGCTTGAGCGGCATCAAGCTGGGCCTGGAACAACTGAATCAACAACTGAACGGCTTTCAAATTTCCAATCCTGAACAAGCCCGCTATGCGGCTTCGCTGGTCTTTCTGGAAAAACAATTATCAAAACGGCCGGATTTATTGAAAACCATCAGCCAAGGCATAGAAAAAGCGCAGCAACAGCGCGATCATTTCGGTTTACTGCATGAAAATGTGTTTGCCAATTTAGGCGACACCTATCACAACACGATCAGTACCCTGCAGCCCCGCATCATGGTGAACGGCGAGCAGAACTATTTAAGCCAGCCTGAAACCGTCAACAAAATCCGGACACTTCTGCTGGCAGGAATCCGTGCAGCTATGTTGTGGCGGCAATGCGGCGGCACCCGATGGAAATTTCTTTTTTACCGTAAAAAATTACAAGTTGAAATTGAAAATCTGTTGAAACAAATTTAACCGCTCGCCTTCATGAAGCTTATAGAAGCTGAAAATCTATACCGATATTACGGCAAACACTGTGCTGTTCATGATCTCAGCTTTTCATTAGCCCGAGGGGATGTCCTGGGTTTTCTGGGACCTAACGGCGCAGGCAAAACGACGACGATGCAGATGTTGTGCGGCAATCTGGCGCCCAGCGCCGGCAGAATCAGCATCAATGGCCACGATCTGCTGGACTCACCGGTAGCGGCAAAACGCAATATCGGTTATTTGCCCGACACGCCGCCGCTTTACCGCGAATTAACAGTGGCTGAATTTCTAAGCTATTGCGCCCAACTGCACCAGGTTCCACGCGATCAGATCAAGGCGGCAACGGCACAAGCCATCGAAAAATGCGGCCTCATCAGTGTATCCGGACGATTGATCGCTCATTTGTCGAAGGGCTACCAGCAGCGGGTAGGCATTGCTCAGGCGATTTTACATAACCCGCACATCATTATCCTGGACGAACCTACCGTGGGTCTTGATCCTATTCAAATCAGAGAGATACGTTGTTTGATTCGCGAACTGGGAAAGGATCATGGCGTAATCTTATCAACACATATTTTGAGCGAAGTTCAGGAATCGTGTACGCATGTGCAAATTATTCAGGAAGGCCGGTTGATCCTGCATGAAACGATAGAAGGTCTCGAACAGCATATGAAAATGGCGACTGTTGAATTGACAACACGTATTAAGGTCAATACCGATTTACTGAAATCCTTGCCGGGCGTGTTATCAATTGAAATTCTGGCACCGTGCAAAATACGGGTACATTATGACAGCAGTCTCGACCCGTCTGATCAGATTGCATCGATGACGATAGCTCAAGGCTGGGGATTGCAAGGAATAAGCCCGATTAAACGCAGCATGGAGGATATATTTATTGCCCTCACCCAACCGGATTCCGACAACCGTTCAAACGCCAGAGATTCCGTGTCATGATCCGCACGATTGCCTTGAGGGAATTTAAAACATTGTTTTTATCGCCGCTGGCCTGGACCATACTGGCCATTATCCAGTTCATTCTGGCCTATCTGTTTTTGACTCAGGTTGAAACATTTATAAGGGTTCAACCCGAACTGGCAACGATAGACAACGCCCCTGGCCTGACTGATATTGTCGTAACGCCGCTTTACAGCAATGCCGCGATCATACTGATGCTGGTCACGCCTTTATTGACCATGCGTCTGATTTGCGAAGAACGACGAAATAAAACACTGCCTCTTTTGCTGTCCGCACCGGTGTCGAACACCCAAATCATTCTTGGCAAATACTTCGGCATTATGGGCTTGTTTTTGATCATGGTCCTACTGATAAGCCTGATGCCGTTATCCTTGTTAACCGGCGGCACGCTGGATTACGGAAAATGTCTGGCCAACGCGCTCGCCTTGTTTTTGCTGCTGTCGGCATTTACCTCGACCGGACTTTATATGTCCTGTATTGCCGGGCACCCGATCATTGCGGCTTTGGGCGCCTTTGGTTTACTGCTGTTGTTGTGGATAATGGATTTAGCCACAGGCATCAAAGATCAGCACAGCGAATTATTTGAGTATTTATCGCTGCTAAAGCATTTTCAAATGATACAAACCGGGCTGATCCGTAGCGTAGATCTGATTTACTTTGCGGTTTTTATCATGCTGTTTCTGGCACTCAGCATCCGTAATCTGGATAAAGAACGCCTGTAAAGATGAAGCTGACCAGCCCTCTCCACCGGAAATTACGGATCAAAAACAGTCTGATCACTTGTCTGCTGATCACGCTGCTGGTTGGTCTGTCCTGGTTAAGCACCCAATATAAAGCGCAGTGGGACATCACCGTCAATGCCGTCAACACACTGTCTCCAGCCACGCAAAATGTGCTGGATTCATTGCACAGCCCCGTCAAAATAAGCGCTTATATCAAAAGAGATCCGTCGCTACGCGCCCAGATCGCTCAACTTGTTGCGCACTACAGCGATTATAAACCGGACCTGACGCTCAGCTTCGTCGATCCTGATTCGAATCCGAACAAAGCGCGTGAATTGAACATTGCATCGACCGGCACAGTGTTTGTCGAATATCAGGGTAAAAGCGAACGCATCACTTATCTTGATGAATCAACCTTAACCAATGCACTCACGCAACTGGCCTATGGCAACGAACGCTGGATCAGTTTTTTAACCGGCCACGGCGAGCGCACCATAGACGGCCGTGCCAATTTTGATTTGGGTCAATTCGGTCAAGAACTGACCCAGCGCAGCATCAAAGCACACACCTTGAATCTGGTTGAAATACCGGCCATCCCCGATAACGCTCAATTGCTCATCCTGGCCAGTCCGACCGTCCGGCTTTTACCCGGTGAAATCGAAATTATCAAGCAATTTATCGATCAAGGCGGCCATTTTCTCTGGTTATATGATCCGGACAGCGCCGGCCAACCCGAATTGGAACGCTATCTGGGGATCACCCGTCTGCCCGGCACCGTCATGGATACCCAAGCTTTGCTCTATGGGGTCAATGACGCTTCATTTGTCCTGATTGGCCGCTATCCGGATCATGTACTGACGCAAAACTTTCAGTTAATGACACTTTTTCCCCAAAGCGCAGCGCTGGAGCGTCAAAATCCTACTGTATTTGATACTCAGGCATGGCTGCAAAGCTCTGAAAAGTCATGGACGGAAACCGGCAGTCTGAATGCCGATGCTGTTTTCAACACGGGTAATCTTGAAAAACAAGGCCCTTTGGCAATTGCCTATACCTTGAAACGAAAAATAGGGGAAGGAAAAGAACAACGCATTCTGGTGATGGGCGATGGCGATTTTATAGCCAATGCTTTTATCGGCAATGTCGGCAATTCTGAGCTGGGCCTTAGGATCATCAACTGGTTAACCGGCGATGACCGCCTGGTCGCCATACCCCTGAAAAAAGCACCGGATAAAGAATTGCTGCTGCCTCCGGTTGCCGTCGCCGTCATGGGTTTTGGCTTTTTGCTGATCATTCCGGCCTTATTGATCATCAGCGGCTTACTGATCTGGCGTAAGCGTAAACGCCGCTGACTTATTGGTTACTACGTGCCCGCTTGGATTTGAAATGAAGCCCCCTACAGCCTATAAAATATGAAGGGGTGAGTTAAAACCCTTTAAATGTTCATCAAAAAAAGACCTTGCCATGCCTGAATTACCGGAAGTTGAAACAACGCGACGTGGAATCCAATCCCACCTGGAAGGCAACGTCATACAATCGGTTTGCGTCAGAGAATCACGTTTACGCTGGCCGGTCACCGATGATCTTCAGCATATTTTGCCGGGACTGACCATCACGGATATCGCTAGAAGAGGCAAATACCTGTTGCTGAACACAGCATCGGGAACGCTGATCATTCATCTGGGCATGTCAGGCAGCTTGAGAATTGTGACGAACGGTATGCCACCACAAAAACATGACCATATCGATTTCATATTCGCCGGTAACCTGCTGCTGAGGTTTAATGACCCGCGCCGGTTTGGGGCTGTGTTATGGACCGAAAAGCCGGTAAATGAACATCCTCTGTTAAAGGACCTGGGGCCTGAACCGCTGGAATGTGAATTTAACGGCGAACACCTTTATCTTCAGTCCAAAAATAAAAGTGTGGCGGCAAAATCCTTCATCATGGACAGCCATACTGTTGTCGGGGTGGGTAATATTTACGCGAATGAGGCTTTATTCATGGCCGGCATCAAGCCTACCCGCGCTGCAGGAAAGATCAGTCTGGCCCGCTACCGGCTCTTGGCCGATTGCATTCGCCGGGTACTGCAAAATGCTATTTCGCAGGGCGGCACCACCTTGAGAGATTTTGTCAATGAGGACGGAAAACCGGGCTATTTCAAACAGCAGCTGAAAGTTTACGGACGGGGCGGTGAGCCTTGCGCGCTGTGTTTAAGGCCACTCACCGAGATAAGAATCAGCAATCGAACCACTGTCTTCTGCCCTCATTGCCAGACCTAAGGTGTTTTTTCAAACTCAACTGAGCGCTTTCCGAGACGCCGAGTCAATACCCGGCAACGGAAAATGGTATGACTTATTGGTTAAACGGTTAAACCCAGTCAATCCTGCAAGGCATTGACCGCTTCTGCTTTATGTTCGATTGACCATAATTTTTCCAATTGATAGAACTGTCTAGCCTGATCGGTCATGACGTGCACGATAACATCACCCAAATCCAGCAATACCCAGTCCGACCCTAATCCGCCTTCCTGGCCCAACGGTTTATAGCCTTTTTCATTCAACTCGGCTACCACATAATCGACCAGGGATTTTAAGTGACGATCGGATGTACCGGTGGCCAAGACCATATAATCGGTGACAGAGGTTTTACCCCGTACATCGATAACGGTAATGCTATGTCCTTTGCGTTCATCTAAAACTTTCTGGACGATTTCTAAAATTTCTTCTGGTTGCATTCAATTTCCTATGAGAGTGCGCTGATTAGCGCCGATAAAGTTGATTTTGATCAATATAGCTGATGACGGCGTCGGGTAATAAAAACCCCGGACTGCGTCCTTCCGCTACCATCTGCCTGATCGCTGTCGCTGAAATATCAAGTAGTGTGACACGCTGGAAAAATAAAGCGCCGCAGGCCGTGTCTTTTAATTTTTGTATTGAGTCGGTATAACGATTTTTTAAACCCTCATTAAGCTCGGAATGACCGGCGCCAGGGCGAGTCATCACAACCACATGGGCATAATCAAACAAAGCTTGCCAACGGTGCCATTGGCACAGGTGTTCAAAAGCATCACCGCCTATAAAAAGCAGCAGCGGGATGTCTGCGGCCATGGTCTCACGCAAAGAGGCCAGCGTGTCCACCATATAAGAAGGCCCACCTCGGTCAATTTCGCGGGTATCAAGGTTCATTCCGGACCGACCAACCAGCGCGAGTTCCAGCATCTTGACCCGCATGCCAGCGGCCGCAGACGGCTCGTCGCGGTGCGCCGGAATAAAACAGGGAATCAGACGAATTTCATCCAGATCGAACAGCTCTTTAACTTCCAATGCTGTCCGCAAATGCCCGAAATGTACGGGATCAAATGTCCCGCCGTAAACACCTAACATTTATTCGCGAATATGACCATCACCCAGAACAATGTATTTGAGCGTCGTCAGACCTTTAAGCCCAACCGGGCCACGGGCATGCAATTTGTCGGTACTGATACCGATCTCCGCGCCCAATCCGTATTCAAACCCATCGGCAAAACGCGTGGATGCGTTGACCATCACGGAGCTTGAATCGACTTCGCGCAAAAAACGCCGGGCCAGCGTGTAATTTTCGGTGACGATCGCATCGGTATGAGCCGAACCGTATCGATGAATATGATCGATCGCATCATCGATATCGGCCACTACCTTGATTGACAAAATAGGCGCCAGGTATTCGGTAGACCAATCGTTTTCGGTCGCTCTCAGGCAAGGTGTAATAATCGAACAGGTTTTAAGACAGCCGCGTAACTCCACCCCTTTTTCCCGGTAAATCGCCGCCAGCTTAGGCAGCAGAGTCACAGCAATACCTTTTGCGATCAGCAGGGTTTCCATTGCATTGCAGACGCCGTAACGGTGAGTTTTTGCGTTGACGGCAATAGCCAAAGCCTTTTCTTGATCAGCCGTATTATCGATGTAGACATGGCAAATGCCATCCAGATGCTTGATAACCGGAATCGTCGCTTCTTTGGTAATGCGTTCGATCAAGCTTTTGCCGCCTCGCGGCACGATGACATCGACATAGTCGGACATCGTGATCAATTCGCCTACCGCTGCTCTATCGATGGTTTCCACCACCTGAACTGCTGTCGCAGGCAGACCGGCAGCCTCCAGTCCTTTGCTGATACAGGAGGCGATGGCTTTGTTGGAATGAATAGACTCAGAACCGCCTCTTAAAATGCACGCATTGCCGGATTTCAGGCACAACGCGGCGGCATCGACCGTCACATTGGGGCGCGACTCATAAATGATGCCGATCACCCCCAAAGGCACGCGCATTTGTCCGACCTGAATACCACTGGGCCTGTAGGTCAGATCGGTGATTTTTCCGACTGGATCCGGCAACGCGGCTACTTGCTTTAAACCTTCGACCATTGACTTAATCCCTGAAGCCTTGAGTTCGAGCCTGTCCAGCAACGCCGGATCCAGTCCGCTGTCCCTGCCTTTTTGCACGTCTTTGAGATTTTCCTCAATCAGCCAATCAGCATGAGTTTCAAGCATCGCTGCAATCTTCAACAAAGCCTCATTCTTCTTAGCGCTGTCGGCGCGACTGATTTCTCTACCCGCTTTTTTGGCCTCACACCCAAGGTTAAGCATGTATTCTTTGGTATTCACGTCGCTCACTCATATACTTAATAGACGCGGCATTATATCGGCAGAAGGCAATCTTTAACAGCACAAGACGTTGAACCGAATTCTGAAGCCGGCATTTATTGAAACTTGAGCAAGACATCCCATGAAAAAACTAATTTACCTGGCAGTACTCGCGGCACTGATATTCGGTGCATTGGAACAAAAAGGCAGTCTCCTCCCCGGCATTGCGATGGAATCGTCCAATGACGTAAACATCCAGCTGGAAAACGCGTTCCTCAACAGACAAAGCGACATTCAGGTTCAAGGGGAGGGCCGGGTAACCCGACTCTTGCCTGACGACCTTAAAGGTTCAAGACACCAGCGTTTCATTCTGCAGATCAATGACAAGCAAACCCTCTTGATAGCACACAACATTGATCTTGCACCCAAAATCCATGAGTTAAAAGAAGGCGATACCGTTGCGTTTTACGGCGAATACGAATGGAATTCAAAAGGAGGCGTCCTGCACTGGACACACCATGACCCAAGAGGCAGGCACATTGGGGGATGGTTAAAACACCAGGGGCAAATTTATCAATGATAGATTTTGAGTATCTGCTCACCCCTCCAATTTTAGTGGGTGTAGGTGGTTGATTGAAAAGGCTTCTGCAACAGGGATGTTGCAGAGAGCTACAAGGACGTATTGATGCGTCCTTTGAAATCAAGCACCTGCACCCTTAATTCAAAGCGGGCAATTAGTTACGATTTTGAACGGGTACCGCCCTCATTTGAATCACCTGCTTCAATCGCCTCGGTCTTAGCCATTCCCAGTTTGATGATAAAAAAGGATTGGCGAAAGCCTTGCGGGTAGGTGCCGGTAGCAGGGATGCAGCCTTTGTCTATCGATACAGGACCCCCAGCCATTAAAACGTTATAATTTGTCATCGTGGATTCATCGAGAATGCAAAACAATGTTATTGGAAACTTTATCTGTCGCTAGGGATTTTGGCCGTGTGCATGAAATCACTTCAATTCTGATCCGTTATGGTTTCGGGGATTTGGTACAAAGGCTGGGCATCGCAGGTATCGTAGAACGCGCCGGACATGTGCTGCATTGGCATGAAATCGATGAATTAACCAATATGGAGTCGCCCGAGCGGGTGCGCCGGGTACTGGAAGAAATGGGCCCGACTTTTGTAAAGCTGGGACAAATTTTCGCGACCCGCCCCGACTTGTTTTCCCCTCCCTGGATTGCCGAATTCGAAAAACTTCAGGATCAGGCGCGTCCTGCACCCATCGATAAAATCATGGCGCAACTCAAAGAGGACTTGGGTGCCGACCCGGAAACCGTTTTTGCACTGTTTGACAAAACACCGCTGGCTGCCGCGTCCATCGGTCAGGTACACAAAGCATTTTTAGACGACGGCACCCCCGTCATTGTTAAAATCCGTCGGCCCGGCATTCGGGCTGTCGTAGAAGCCGATTTACGCCTGCTGAATCAGTTAGCCGAAATTGCCGCCAAAGAGCTTAAAGACCTTCGCCGCTATAATCCGCAAGATATTGTGCGTCAATTTACGCTTTCGATGCGGCGGGAACTGGACCTGGCGATAGAAGGCCGAAATTCCGAACGAATGCGTACTAATTTCCGGAATCATCGGACTATCGTTATTCCGAAAGTCTATTGGGAGTGGACGTCTGAACGCGTCAATGTTCAGGAATTTATTGTCGGCATATCGGGCCATGACATGAAAGCGCTAGATCTGGCTCAGCTGGACCGGAAAAAGCTGGCGAAAGCCGGTGCCGATGCCGTGTTGAAAATGATTTTGGAAGACGGCTTTTTTCATGCTGATCCACACCCGGGCAACTGTTTTTTCCTGGAACAAAACCGGATTGCCTTTATCGATTTCGGTATGGTCGGCAGACTGTCGGAGGAACGCCGCAATCAAGTGATCAACTTGCTGCACGGACTGGTTGAGCGCGATTCCGATCTGGTCGTAAAAATACTGCTGCGCTGGGCCGACAAGTCGTCCAATCATTACGACAATCTGATTATGGAAATCGATAACTTTATCGACCAGTACCATGATGTGCCGCTTAAAGATCTGAACATGGGCGAATTACTGATTAATTTGACCACGCTATTACGGGATCACCAGCTGAATTTACCCGCGGACTTGACGCTGCTAATCAAAGCCTTTATCACGCTGGAAGGACTCGGCCGCCAACTCGACCCCAATTTTAATCTGGTCGTTGCTGCAACCCCGTTACTCAAACGGGCCTTTTTGCAACGCTACAGCCCCGAATTCATCACCCGTAAAGGGCTAAAGTCTGCGGCCAGTCTACTGGAGATGCTGTCAGGCCTCCCTCAGGATCTGCACCGTATACTGGAAGATTTGAGACGGGGTGCGGTCAGTGTTCGTTTGGATATCTCCAGGCCGGAATGGCTGGGCAAAGAACTAGACCGCTTGGTCAACCGCCTGTCGGTGAGTCTGGTCACCGCTTCGATGATAATTGGAAGCTCCATCGTCTCAACAGTTGAGGGCGGGACGTCTTCTTTCATCGGCTTGACCGCTTTTATAGGCGCGCTGTTTGGCGGCATTTGGCTACTTTTTTCAATTTGGCGCAGCGGATAACCGGCTCTGCCTACTGCCTCTAACAGGCCGCAGGCAGAACTTGCTTCAGGCAAAAATACTCAGCAATCCCTGGCTAACCGACGCTCTACCTTGATTTAAGGCCTCGGGTAAATCCAGCCCGCCTTCCGCTTTTTCTCCCCGGCTGTCTGTTTCGTTATAAGGGTTGGAAGGCTCTTTGTCGCCACCTTGCATCATCTGACCAAAACCGGAGCGCCCCTGGTCACCAGGTGATTGCGGGGATACCGTTACATCGGCGAGGTTAAGCTGTTGACCGCTCATCATTTCTCTTAATCGAGGAATGGCCGCTTCCAGCGCTTCTCTGACCGAGGCATGTTGTGCCGAAAAAGTGATAGTCGCCTGATCCTGATTCATATCGATACGAATACGCACAGGGCCTAAATGCTGGGGATTAAGATTGAGTTCGGCTGCCGATAAGGAGCGGTTATTCATCCAGACGATACGATCGCCCAACTCACTGGACCATTCAGGGTCAGCAAAGTTTTTAGACATAGCGGGCACGTCTGTCTTTAGAAGTGGGGCGGTTTTATTATCAATCGAAAATTGCCTGTGTAAATGGGCGGTATCGATGGGCGATCTAGGTAATGTTTTTTCATTTCCTGTGCCATCAGTGTCACTCATTTTTTTATCACTGATATCTGCGCTTAATTCTTTCTGTGTGTCCAATGCCGCCTTATCTTCCGCAACGGCTTCATCAGCCGAAGAAAGCTTCAAATTTCCAGTCAGCACAGGTGCTTCCGTTTCTGTTTTAACCGGAGCAGCATCGATCATCTGGCGCATCGCGGGTAATTCAGGGCTATTCAGGACTGGATTAGTTTGAGGCGTGACTTCCAGCAGAGGTCCGGCGAGATTATAAGGCTGAATGTCAGTTTCATCGAGGACGGGGACCAGATCAGACGCAGCTATAGGAACATCCGATTTTTCTGTCATTGCCGTTGCAGCCTGAATATGTTCAAGGACTTCTTTCAGCGCTGAAAGGGTTTCTTCCAGATTGATTTCGTTTTCCGGCACCTCTGCAAGCGGCAATTGACTTCCCGGCAAACCGGCAAATTCTTGCATTGCCTGACCGGCAGCCAATTCTTCCGGCGTCAGGGTAGAAGCGTTAATTGCTTGAGTCAGCTTGCTCAGTTCTGCCATCAGCGAATCGGCGAAAGCACTGCCGCTAAGTCCTGAATCGGCAAGCGATTGCTCCAGCGTCGTAATCCCCAGATCGCCCGACACCTGGCTGGTGAGTGGTGTATTCTGAATATTCATTTTCTTTACTCCTGATACGCCTGCTGAGGGTATTGATTCAATCAACACCCTCAGCAGTGCAGTCCATCAATCCCTAGACATTAATAATGACGAACAGGCAACAGACCGCCTTGATCTTTGATATCAGCCGAAAAATCCGGAGATTATTCAACTTTCCTACCATACTCTAAGCATTTCTTGTGCCACCACGCCGCCCGCTTGACACTCTATCATCCTGCTCAAGCTGCTCACGCTTATCCTCTTCCTTTAATTCCATTTTTAACGCTTTATCACTGATTTTCTCGAGGTTCTCAGTCCGATTATGCAGATTAAGCCAGTTATGCCTTGCTCTGGAAACCTCGACCTCCAGTTGCGTAAGTGCTTGCTCCTGACCCTGAATCGCCTTGTCCAGCTTTTCAATAAAACTTCTAAACTCCAGCATTTGGCCTATACGCGCCCCGGTTGCACAATTAAGATCAAATTTCGCCAGGGTTTCCAGCCTGTAATTTTTAAGGCCGTCTATCTGTTCCTGCAATTGAATTTGCTTCTGTTGAATTTGACCGAAGGCTTCCAGGGCTTTTTTTTCCTGATCAGCATTCAGATCAACGATCAATTTTAAGCGATCGGATTTTTTCACGGTCACCTACCTTTTTAATGATCAGCCAGTAACTGACCCAATTGCTGAATACTGGCGTTCACATCGACAGGTTCGTTAATTCCCTGTTGAAGAAAGTCCAAAATAGCCGGCATTTTTTGTATCGCTCTGTCTATCTTTGGATTTGATCCGGGTTTATATGCGCCCACATTGACCAAATCTCTGTTTTGCTGGTAAGTCGAGTACAAGCTGCGTAATTCCCGTACCATTTTTAGATGGTCGTCGTCGACTATGTCGGTGAGTACACGGCTTACCGACGCTTCTATATCAATGGCGGGAAAATGCCCCGCATCGGCCAGTGCCCGGGTCAGCACAATATGGCCATCCAAAACACCCCGCGCCGAATCAGCCACCGGATCATTATGATCATCGCCCTCTGTGAGCACGGTATAAAAAGCGGTAATGGAACCACCGCCCTCATCACCGTTACCGGCTCTCTCAACTAAACGCGGGAGCTTGGCAAAAACCGAAGGAGGATAACCCTTGGTTGCAGGAGGCTCATCGATAGCCAGCGCTATTTCACGGTGCGCCTGCGCATAGCGGGTCAATGAATCCATCAAGAGCAGGACATCAAGCCCCTGATCACGAAAATATTCGGCGATGCTGGTCGCCAGCAACGCGCCATTGGTCCGCATCAAGGGCGGGTAATCAGCCGGTGTTGCGACAACAACGGCACGTTTCAAGCCATCCTCACCCAAAATTTTCTGGACGAATTCATTAACCTCGCGGCCCCGCTCGCCAATCAGCCCCACGACGACGACATCGGCTGTCGTAAATTTTGTCATCATGCCCAGCAGGACGCTTTTTCCGACCCCCGTTCCTGCGAACAAGCCCATCCGTTGACCCCGGCCGACGCATAACAAAGCATTGATAGCCCGGATGCCGACATCCAAAGGTTCTCTAATCGGCTTCCTGCTGAGAGGATTGATCGGGATGCCTGTAAGTGCAACACGCGCTTCGGTGATTAATGGCCCTTTATTATCCAGCGGATTGCCTGATCCATCCAGAACCCGGCCTAGCAAGTCGAACCCAACTTTAGCCAGTGATTCAACTCCCAAAGGAATGACTCGACAGTCGGGCTCGAGACCATGAGGATCGCCAATCGGCATAAGAAATATCTTCTCACCGGCAAAACCCACAACTTCGGACGGTATCATGCGTCCGCTTTTTGTCTCGACCATACAACGCGAACCAATTGGCGCTCGGCATCCAACCGCTTCCAGCGTCAAGCCCACCATACGGGAAAGCTTCCCTTCTACAATCAGTTGGGGGTGATCCTGCAGTCTTTCGCGGTAAGGTTTTAAGCGATCCAACCAAATTTCGGAACGGTTTTCAAGCAAGCTCATGGCTCTTCATCTCCGCTTCGACCGCCCCCAAGTACTTTGGCGACAACCGCTGAAACCCGGGTTTCTATGGTCGCATCGACCCGCGACATTTCCGTATCAACCTTGCAACCGCCTCGGGTAATCAGTGGATCTTCAATTAAAACCCAGGGAGGGGAAATTTCATCCAGCACCAATACGGTACGCACCAATTCGGCATCTGCGGGGTGCAAGGTCAGTGTGATTTTCTGAGAGGCAACCGGCAAAATACCTACAGCCTCTCTGACCGCAGCAACAATTTGTCCCGGATCCATCTTGATTTCCCGGCGAATGATCTGAGTCGCCATGGTTATGGCCAGTTTGACCAGTTCATTTTCTACGGCCTCATCCAGATTTTTCAAAGGTTCGCTGAGCATTTCCATCACTTTGAATAATTCGGCGGCCTGATTGCTCAGAAGCTGAAAATTTTCTTCATAGCCTTTCTTTAACCCTTCTTCGTATCCTTTTGCCTGCCCTTCTTGATAGCCTTGGGCAAAGCCCTCTTCGTGACCTTTGGCGAAAGCCTCTTCTTGAGCTTTTGCCTGCATTTGCTCAATTTCGCTAACCGTCATTAACGGCGATCGGTTATTTTCGGGTTCGGCCTTCTGATTTTCGCCTTCGTCTTCCGAGACATTGGGTAAGGCCCACAGGCTGAGCAATTCAAGCTCCTCCTCAGAAAATCGGCCCCCGTTAGACAAGCTCATCACTGCCGCCGCCTAGCATGATCTCGCCTGAGTCAGCCAATTTTCTGGCAATCGCAAGAATTTCTTTTTGGGCCAATTCGACATCGCTCAGTTTGCTCGGCGGAGCGGCTTCAAGATCATCACGGAGCATTTCGGCCGCACGTTTGGACATATTGCCGAATATTTTGTTTTTAAGCTTGTCATCGACGCCACGCAAGGCCAGCAATAGCTGATCAGTCGATACTTCACGCAGCAATGTCTGGATACCTCTGTCATCCACATCCACCAAGTCAGCAAATACAAACATTTTGTCCTGAATTTGTTGAGCAAGATCAGCACTGCTTTGGCCAATATCCTCCATGACTGTTTCACTGATTCCACCATCCAAAAAGTTAAGGATATTGGCCACTGCATCAATACCGCCGATGGCTGAAAGCTTCATGCCATCGTTACCGGTCAGTTGTTTTTCCATGATTTCATCCAGTTCTCGAAGTGCCGCAGGTTGAATGCCTTCCATCGTGGCTATTCTCATCAATATATCGGAACGCGTGTTTTCAGGCAGCAGGCTCAAAACATCCGCAGCCAGATCGCTTTCCAGTAAAGTCAAAATTATGGCGATAATCTGAGGATGCTCCAGGCGAATCAAATCGGCAATTGAACGGGTATCCATCCATTTCAACTGCTCGATACCCTTACTGTTGGCGCCCAGCAAAATTCTGTCGATAATGTTACCGGCCTTATCGGCACCAAGTGCACCGGTCAACATATTCCGGATGTATTCATCCGAATTCAAGCCCAAACCAGTCTGACGCTTGACGGTTGTAATAAATTCTTCAAGCACACCATCAACCATTTCCGGTGTAATTTCAGTGAGGCCAGCCATGGTCGCGCCGATAATTTGAACTTCTTTGGGCCCCATATGCTTCAATACTGCAGCCGCCCTGCCCTCGCCAACTGCAAGCAGTAACAGGGATGCCCGTTGAGCATAGTTTAATGCGTTAGTCTCAGCCATCTTGTTTAATCCATACCTTAATGATTTGCGCTACCAGCATAGGATCTTCATCGACCAATTTCTTGATATATTCCAGACGTTTTTCGTAGCTTTGCGGCGCTTCAAGCAACAGTAAATCTTCCGTTTCGTCGGTTAATGCGCGCTGTTGCTGACTGTTTTCTTCACCGGCAGGAACCGCGTAAGGAACGCCGCTCTCATCAAAAGCTACCGAACCGCCCATCGCATCAGCTTCAGCTTTTGCCTTGGCCAGTGCAGCAGCTCTTTGTTCCTCTTCGGTTCTTGCCACCAGGCCTCTCATTGTCGGTCTTAGTACGGCAAAGACCAGGAACAAGATCACAGCAACAGCGGCCACTTGCTTCATCAAATCAATAAACCATGGCTCATCCCACAGATTGACGGCCGGCAAGTCTTCGATTTCGTCAGGCGCTCTGAAAGCAACGTTGGAAACGGTCACCTGATCGCCGCGACTGGTATCAAAACCTACCGCCTGCTTGATCAAATCATTGAAGCGATTAATTTCCTCTTGCGAATAAGGTTGTGAAACCGGCTTTCCATCTTCTCCGCTGATGTAGCGGTCATCCACGACCACGGCTACCGACAAGCGTTTTAACTGGGCAGTTGCCAGGCGGGTGTGTGTGATGGTTTTATCCAATTCAAAATTTCGTGTCGCACTTTTGCTGGATGAGGATGGCTTTTCGGTGCCGGATTCACCGCCCGAACCTTCAGTCGCGATTTCCGGAGCAACACCCGTAGGAGGAGGCTGATTCGACAATGCACCGGGCACACCTTGAACCGAACCGTTTGAATTTTCATCTTCACGCGTTTGTTCACTGCGTAGCGCGGGTAAGTCGGGATTAAACATCTCCTGCGTTTTTTCAGTGACCGTAAAATCCACATCCGCTGAAATTTGTGTCCTGAAGCCATTGGCGCCGACCAAGGGCGTCAAAATATTTTGAATACGTTCCATCAAATGATCTTCAATATCCTTCTTGTATTCAAATTGTTTTGAGTTGAGGGAATTATCCGAATCCGATGCCAGGGAGTTCAATAATCGGCCCTTCTGATCCACAACGGTAATCTGGCCGGGCTCCATCATAGGCACGCTGGACGCCACTAAATGAATAATAGATTCAATTTGCCCTTTATCCAATGTGCGGCCCTGATAGAGATTAACCATGACCGACGCACTGGGCTTTTTTTGTTTTCTGACGAATACGGACTGTTTGGGCAGGGCCAGAATCACTCGGGCTGACTTGACATTCTGAATAGCCATGATGGTCCGCGCAATTTCGCCTTCCAATGCTCGTTGAAAGCGGATTTGTTCCACATTTTTGCTGGTCCCGAAGGTTTGCTCCTGATCCAGCAATTCGTAACCCAGACTGGTAGTTCTGGGCAATCCCAAAGCAGCCAGCTTGAGTTTGAGTTCACGGATATCGGCAGTAGGCACCATAATAGCGCCAGAACCGTTTTCTACCTTGAACTTGATGCCTTCCTTATCCAGTACTTCAATGATTTCAGAGGCGTCTTTTTCGGCAATATCAGCAAATAAAAGACTGTAAGAGGTTTCTTGTGACCAAAGGACAACGGCGATTGAAATAGCAATACTGAACGCAAAACCCAAGATCAAACCAATTTGACGGGTCATGCTTAACCCGGCGAACCCTTTGATGAGCGGGTTAGCCTGTGAATTAGCGTTAACTTCACCCGTTCCCAGGCTGGGTGCATTCACTGTATTGTTTCCGTTATCTTCGCTCATGGTCTTTTAATCGCTGATTACATCGGCATATTCATAACATCTTTGTAAGCATCGACCAGTTTGTTTCTGACCTGGACCATGGCTTGAAAAGAGACGCTGGCCTTTTGCATTGAAATCATCACTTCCGCCAGACTCGCATCGGATTCACCGGTTTCAAATGCCGTTGCCATTTGATTGGCGGTGGCTTGAGTGTCATTGACCGAGTCAATTGACTGTTTCAGTAACGAAGCAAAATCAGTTTGACCCGCTTTTTGAATTTCGCTGGGCTTGTTGCCGGCCTCGATTGACATGGACCGCATCTGGGCCAGTACTTGTGTGATATTCATATCGCTCATGGGAGACCTCACTTGTTTTTGACACTATAGACTCAAGCAATTACCAAGCCAGTCTCAACAAGGAATAACGACACCGGATTCTTTCATCCTCGCCAGTTTATAGCGCAAGGTTCTTGGACTGATTCCCAGTCTTTCAGCGGTGTTTTTGCGGCTACCTTGCTCGTTCTGCAAGGTATTGAGTATCACTTTTTCTTCAGTGGACCTGACTTCATCATCCAATCCGCCGGAACAACGCAACTCCGCCTCATCCAACGATATAGCCTGATGCAGCTGATTTTCCGGCCTGTTCGGGTTAAACGCATTGCCTTCTTCGAACATCAAATCATCGACCGTAATCGATTCGCCCGACCTTAATATCAATGCCCGTTGCACGACATTTTCCAGTTCCCGGACATTTCCCGGCCAGGAATACGCTTGTAATTTAGCGGCAGCTGCGGCATCAAAATCCGGCAAACTGCCTGATTGGCCACCATGACGGCGCAACAATTCTATTGCCAGCGGCAAAATATCGCCGGGACGTTCTCTCAATGCAGGAATTTTTATTGGAAAAACACTGAGACGGTAATATAAATCTTCGCGAAACTCGCCTTGCTCGACTTTTTGTTTCAGTGTTTGATTAGTCGCCGCCAAAAATCTGACAGTTAGCGGTATTTTCTTTTGACTGCCTATCCGTTCGACTTCTTTTTCCTGGAGTACACGCAATAATTTGGCCTGCAGACCGATATCCATCTCGGCAATCTCATCCAGCAATAGTGTGCCGTTTTGTGCTTGCTCAAATTTTCCCGGCATAGCCTGCAAGGCGCCGGTAAACGCCCCTTTATCATAACCAAACAGCATGGCTTCCAGCATGGATTCGGGGATGGCCGCACAATTTATGGCAACAAAAGGTCCTTGATTGTAAAGCGAATGATCATGTATATAACGCGCAATGACTTCCTTTCCTACGCCGCTCTCACCTTGCAGCAAAACCGTTACATCCGATTTGGAAACCCGGGTGATTAATTCATACAGCTTGGCCATTCCCTGATCCTGCACAATCTGATCATTGGCAGCCGCCGGATTGGCCGCAACAAATTCTTTGACTTTATTGACCAGACTCAAAGCATCGAACGGCTTGATCAGATAATCCACCGCGCCCGCCTGAATCGCAGCCACCGCTTTTGGTATCGTGCCATAGGCCGTCATCAGGACCAACGGCGTGCCTTTATGCTTGACCTGCATGTTTTGTAATAGTTGAAAGCCGTCCATCACCGGCATCTGCACGTCACTGACCACTAAATGAAACCGGTTTTCAGCAAGTTTGAGCATCGCATCCGTCCCATTGCCGGCCGCCAAAACGGAATAACCTTCGATTTCCAGCGTGTCGCACAAAGCTTCGCATAACGCTTTGTCGTCCTCTACGATTAAAACATCATACGAATTCATACACATTCTCCTGATTGAACTTCGGCTTCAAAAAAACCGCTGGGCAAAATGGACCAGCGCTCGGCATAGACCGTTATAGAGAAAGCAAAACAAGAGCCTTCCCCCTGCACCGAATGAAAACTCACCGAACCGCCATGGGCTTTGGCTACCGTTTCAACAACGGCCAGTCCCAATCCGGTACCGCTTATTTTGGTCGTATAAAAAGGCTCAAAAACTCTTTTTTGATGCTCTTCGGTCATACCCGTGCCATCGTCCTTTACGGTGAAACAAATAAAATCAGCATTCTTCATTGAAACATCCAGACTGATTTTGCCTTCTGAACCGCAGGCCTCTATCGCATTATTCAATAAATTAACGACCGCACCGCGCAGTGCATCTTCGTTGCCTTTGATAGCCTCGACATCTACCTGATGAGTCAGCGTGAATCTTATGCCGGAGGAAATGGCTTTTTCTCGCAGCATCTCTTCAATTTGCGCCAGAAAATTGCTTAAGCTGAACGTCTCCATGGTCAGCCGACCTTCTTTCGCATACATCAGCATATCGCTGATTTGGCGGTCCAAATAGTGCAGCCTTTCCACCAAAGTATTCGAAAAACGTTGCCGTTTGCTTTCATCCAAACCGGGTTTAGTCAAATGGGAGGCATACAGAACGGCTGTCGATAAAGGCGTGCGTAATTGATGAGCCATACGCGCAACCATTTCCCCCATGGCCGACAAGTGCTTCTGTTGATTCACAGTGTCCTGCAAACCCCTCATCTCAGTGACATCAGACAATAAAACAAGTTGGCCGGAGTTATTTTTTAATGCGCTCTGACTCAGACTGACGCGTTTACCGTCTGGTAACTGGAGTTCGTGAGGATTATCGAATAACGCTAAAAGCCGTTGTTTCAGAATTTCGTTCCATGTCCGGCCCAACAAGGGTTCGCCCAAAAAACTCAAAGCCACCGAATTGAAATCGACAATACGCCCGGTTGAATCCAGCACGATGATTCCGGCCGGAAGCGCCGCAAGAATCTGCTGCAGTCGATCCGCAATTTTTTCGTTTTCAATCAGCGTTTTAAGGCGGTCGCTTCTGGCTTGAACCAGTTCTGTTCGCAGTTTTTCGACCTGTTTTTCCAGGCTTTGATAGGAATCAGCCAGATTCTCCGACAGCTCATTAAAGATTCTGAAGGCATCAGCCAACTGCTCGGTTTTATGTGATGAAGGATTTGAAGAAGTTTGCATATCCGATCGTCCGTAAAATGACGATCAAAGACTATGCGAATTTAATACCAAGTACTATTTAATCTATAAAAGACAATCTATTAAGCGAATGTACCGGGGTGATAAGCGTCAAGAATTTGTTACTGAAGTTTTCCAATAATTTCAAAAACAAACTGTCATTATGCTTGGACTACATAAGACATCGATAGGGTCTTCGTAAGCTGTGGCAAACCCAATTAATAAAGCACTGTTAGCGTCAAGCAGAGGCGTCATCCCGGCAGATATAAGGGATTGCCAGAACGACGGCAACTATTAATGAAAACTGAGTTCTCTAGCAAGCTTGGACAACCCTATAAAAACTGTGTAACTGCAGTATCTCTAAATACGGTATTACCGCTGTAAATCATACTTGCGTAATTTTTCGACCAACGTTGTTCTCTGCATTTTCAATAACTTGGCGGCATGGGCTACGACACCGTTAGATTCGGCAAGCGCCTGTCTTATCAAATCGGTTTCCATATCGTTAAGGTATTCTTTCAGATCGATTCCCTCTTCCGGCAAGCTCGGAGAGCCTAAGCTCGATAAGACGGGCATTCCGGTCTTGGCCGTTTCTGAAACCGAATCGACTTCCAGCAATGAAAATCTGAAATTTTCAGGTACTTCGTATTGCTGAAATTTTTCGGGTAGATCCGGAGCATCAACCAAACCCTTTGGAAAAATGATCGCCATTCGCTCGATCAGATTGGCAAGCTCTCTGACGTTGCCTGGCCAGTCATGCTGCATCAACACTGCCAAAGCAGCGTCGGTCAAGCGAACCGATCCACGGCTGTCATTTTCCAGGCGGTGAATCAGATCTTTTACCAAAACAGGGATATCTTCTTTACGCTCTCTTAAAGCGGGAACTTCGATGGGAAAGACATTAAGCCGGTAAAATAAATCTTCACGAAAACGGTTTGATGCAATTTCTCCTTCCAGTTTTCGATGCGTAGCGGCAATAATTCTGACATCGCACTGAATGGTCCGGTTGCTGCCGACCCTTTCAAATGATCTTTCTTGCAAGACACGCAAAAGCTTGACCTGCATAGGCATGGGCATATCGCCGATTTCATCGAGAAACAAGCTTCCGCCCTCGGCTAATTCAAATCGGCCTTGACGTGAGCTTAGTGCGCCGGTAAATGCGCCTTTTTCATGGCCAAACAATTCACTTTCCAGTAATTCTCCAGGAATGGCCCCGCAATTAACCGGCACAAAAGGGCGATTCGCTCTAGCCGATGAATCATGCAGGGTTCTGGCTACCACTTCCTTGCCGGTACCGGATTCACCCAGGATTAAAACGGTGGCGTCGGAATCGGCGACCTGACTGATCAGCTTGGAAACCTGAATGATGCCGGAACTGTTACCTCTAAGACGCGGTTTGTTGGTTAATCTTCTATCATAGACGCGACGGTCCAGTTGATGCCTTTTAGCGGCCTGTTGTTCCTGCGTCAACGGCAACCTGTCGAGTACCCGCTTGAGATCAGGATAAATCAACGGCCAATCCAGCGTCTGATTCACCATCGTGTCCATACTGGAGGACAAATTGACCGGCTCTCCCGTTTTTTTAAGCAGAATGATGATTTTTTTCTCATCCTTTTCGGCTATGGATCTGATCACCAATGCCTGCTTATCGATACTATTGCCGATAAAAACAGCGGCGCAATCATTAACTTTCTGATCCAGAACTTCAGAAAAATCTACCGGCGAAGAAACGCAAACATCAAACTCCATAAACTTGAGTATGGTTATGAATTCTTGAATCCTGGAATGCTCATCATCAATTAACCAAATGCAAGGCCAAGCCATAGACTTACTCATTACCTAAAATGTTAATAGCCAAAATCAATGTATTCCTCTAAATACTTCATATAAATTCGATCTTCGCACTGCCTAACTCACCTTAAAAACTTTATTAATAAGGCCGAATTGCTTATCCATTGACACAGCTCGATTTAATGCATAGAGATTAGACTAATTTCATAAAAAGTCTTTTTTTGCACCTTCTTGACGAGGCAAATTCATTTCACTAGATATTGATGGGCCTGTTCATCGGTCAAGAAAAAAAGCCATTAAAGATGGATCACACGCATTTACCTCTTTCTTGGTTTAGTATCAACATAAATTAAGAGTATAAACAAGCCTGGCAATCAGGCCTTGAATTAAAGCTATTGCTCTTTATTATCTGCAAATTTGGCTCATCTGGTTTAACGAATATTAAATTCCCGTGCCTCAAAAAGGCAGGAACTTTTACTAAATAAAGGAAAGATTGGTTAACTGCTTGACAAAATCTGCGTATTGGGGAAACTAAGGCATCTCATTTGGAAAGAGTAATTTAGTTTTGAACGACATTCCCCTTAGTTTACTTTTCGGCGCACTGGCTCTATTGCTTCTTCTTTCAGCTTTTTTTTCCGGGTCTGAAACTGCTTTGATGACCTTGAACAGATACCGTCTGCAACATCTTGTCAAGCATCATCACCGGGGTGCAATCAAAGCACAAAAGCTCCTGCAAAGGCCTGACCGCCTCATAGGCATGATACTTCTAGGTAATAATTTCGTTAATATTCTTGCCTCATCCATCGCCACCATCATTGCCATTCGAATAGGCGGTGAATCAAGTATTGCTCTAGGTGCCGGCATTCTGACCGTCGTCATTCTTATATTCTCTGAAGTCACGCCCAAAACACTGGCCGCCATCAAGCCTGAACTTTTAGCATTCCCCTCGGCATGGATTTATATACCGATGCTAAAAGTTTTTTATCCTTTCGTTGCTACAATCAACTTTTTCTGTAATCTACTGTTAAGACTGTTTGGCATTCGTGTTACCCAGAACAAAAAGGAAACCATCAGTAAGGAAGAACTGAAAAGTATCGTGTCTGAAGCAGAAAGCTTGATGCCGAAGCGTTATCAAAACATCTTGCTGGGTATTCTTGATCTTGAGAGCGCTACTGTAGAAGACATCATGACGCCACGCCACGAAATATATGGCATAGACATTGATGATCCAATTGAAAACATTATAGAAACCATCAAAAGCAGTCCGCATACCCGTTTACCGGTCTTTAAAAAGAGCATTGATCGTGTCGTCGGATTCCTGCACTTACGCAGTGTATTGACTCATCTTAATCACGAAACTTTTGATAAAAACGATATTCTGGAAACACTGATAAAACCGTATTTCATTCCGGAAAACACGCCATTACACAATCAGTTACAACATTTCAAATCCGAACGGTTACGGATAGGTCTTGTGGTTGACGAATACGGGGATGTTCAGGGCTTGGTAACTCTTGAAGATTTACTTCAGGAAATTGTGGGTGAATTAGTCAGCGATGATCAAGGCGTTAGTAAACTTACTGACGGAGGGTACCTGGTCGATGCTTCGGTAACTATACGCGAATTGAACAGAATCACCGGCTGGAAATTACCGACAGAGGGACCTAAAACCATCAACGGTTTGATTATCGAGTTTATGGAGACCATTCCTGAACCGGGCACCAGTGTCAGATTACACGGTCATCCGTTGGAAATTATCAAACGAACAAAAAACTCGGTCACTCAGGTTAAATTCTATCCAAATCAAGGACTATCTGACTGATTCCTTTTCAGCAAGCCAAATAAATTTCCTTTTAAAAAATCAAATATTTACTATTTATCGAGATAAATTGTCTACGAGTGCTGATGTAGAGTGCTGATAAAATCGTCACCTGCTTAAGCAACAGCAACAAATCCGGTCTATACTCTCAGCTCCAACAGTAGGTAACCTGCAACCAGAATGGCAAAATTTACGGTTTTCTTTAAAGATAAAGTTATCAGTTCTTCCCTGTTCGATAGCGGGGTAGTGCATATTGGTCGCGATGAAACCAACAATATCACTTTGGACAGCCTTGCGGTAGCTCCTGCTCATGCGGCCGTGATTATCCGGGAAACAGGCGATGTTATAAAACAACTTAACGATGAGTTCCCGCTGATCGTCAACAATGCGAAAGTTAAAGAAGCCATTCTTAAGAATAATGACAAAATCTTGCTTGGCAAACACACCCTCATTTTCAACACCTCCGAGTCGGTTCAGCCAACTGCGTCTCCCCCCGATACAGATGTTGAGTTACTCAACCAAGAGATCCAAAACGAGATCCAGTTACCCGAAGCCAATCTTCAGATCATTGACGGCAAACACATAGGAAGAGTACTCCCTCTTAAGAAAGCCATGACGCGCTTGGGAAGAAACGGAAATGGTGTTATCGTCATTGCCCGCAGAAAAGAAGGCTATTTCGTTTCAGCTCTGGAAACAAATGCCGCTCTAAAGCTCAATAAAAAGACCTTGGGTGATCAATCTTTAAAACTCAATTCTCATGATGTCATTGAAATCGAAAACACCTCACTACAATTTTTTCAAGTCAGTTAATATTTTATGAACTCAGAAACCTCAATAGACAAGCGCAAATTTCACCGGATTTTTTATAATGCGCAGGCAGCATTGAGCAATGGACAAACGACTTGGAAATGTCAAATCCGAGACCTTTCACTCAAAGGCTGTTTATTAAATTTTTCCGAAGCTTGGCAAGGCGAAATTGATAACCTTTATACACTATCGTTCGATTTATCCAATGACATCAGCATTTCCATGTCGGTCTCTGTATCTCATGTAATCGGGGATAATGCGGGGTTTAAATGCGAGCATATCGATATAGAAAGCATCACTGCACTTAGACGCCTGGTCGAACTCAACTTGGGAAACAGTGAATTGCTGGAGAGAGATTTAGCCTCGCTGGCCGAATGCGTTAAACCCGATAGTGAGTAAGAGCAAAAAAACAGCTCAACAAAGCGATTTTGAATTTTAAAGTTCCGACAACACCGTTAACGCATCTGACAATGTTGCAACGGGATAGATTTTTAAATCGGCAATCGGCTTTTTGGGTGCGTTAGCTTTTGGAATGACGGCCGCTTTAAAACCGTGTTTGGCCGCATCATTTAGCCGCGCGTACCCATTGGCAACCGGTCTAATCTCACCATTTAAACCCAACTCACCAAAAAACAGCATGTCATGGGGGATGATTTTATCCCTGAGACTAGAGACAATGCTGATTACAATGGCCAGATCAGAACTGGTCTCTGTCACCTTTATGCCACCGACGACATTGGCATAAATCTCATCAGTTGCCGTAACGATTCCGCCATGACGCGATAAAATCGCAAGCAGCATCGCCAGGCGGTTTTGATCGAAGCCCACAGCCAAACGCCTGGGATTTCCGTATTGGCAATCGGTAACCAGAGCTTGTATTTCAACCAGCAAAGGGCGGGTACCTTCCCATAAAACAGTAACGACACTGCCCGATGAAGGTTTTTCGGCACGGTTTAAAAACATGGCTGATGGATTTTTTACTTCCTTGAGTCCGGTGCTGTCCATGGCGAAAAAACCCAATTCCCCGATACTGCCAAACCGGTTTTTATCGGCGCGCAGCACCCGAAAACGCGCATCGTCTGTTGATGACAACACCACTTGCGTATCCACAATATGACTTAGCGTCATAGGCCCGGCCAAAGATTGATCCTTGGTGACATGCCCCACTAAAAAAATCGAAACATTATGCCGTTTGGCATATTGAGTCAAATAACTGGCCGATTCCCGCACTTGTGATACGGCGCCGGGTGCGGATTCGGTAGATTCATTGAACATGACTTGAATTGAATCGATAACGACGACCAGAGGTTTTAATTCATCAAGCACTTCGCAGATCTGCTGCACCGACGTTTCAGCCAGCATTTTAATTTTATTGGCCGCGAGCCCAAGCCGATGCGCTCTTTCTGCAATTTGTTGCAGAGATTCCTCGCCTGACACATAAAGCACGCTGATTTCTCTATGCGCGATGTTGGCAATAGCCTGCAATAAAATCGTACTTTTTCCAGCTCCCGGAGCCCCCCCGATCAGAATGACGCTGCCTTTGACTACGCCTCCACCCAGCACGCGGTCAAATTCAGTAATGCCGGTAGACAGTCGTTCAGCTTGCGCCAAATCAACATCCGACAACCACTTTACCGTCGATTTGCTGCCGGCATAGCCCTCAGTTGCTCCTGCCCTGTCCTTTTTACCGCTTCCGAGGCGCACTTCCTTGATGGTGTTCCATGCACCACACACCGTGCATTGTCCGCTCCAGCGAGGATAATCAGCCCCGCACTCATCACAGACAAAGCCGGTTTTAATTTTTTTAGTCATATCCATCGATTTTAACGTTGTATTATTATGAAAAAAAACCGGTCATTTTTATTCAAAAAAAACAATCGGCTCTATAAAAAGGCAGGCAAAATGAATTTTTGCTGTTTCTAAAAGTTATACTTCAACTAAACTTAGCGCATTGACATGAATGTTACCGTTTCAGCTGGAATCTTTCCTTGATTTAGTAATTTAAAGCAACGCATAGTAACCATGTAGAATCAATCTACATAACATAATTGAACTTCAACTATTAAATTCAAGACCTCTTAATTTTAAAATCTCTGTATTATTAAATTTATGCAACGAGCCGTTGTTAAGCATCACTCAAACAAAGCATGAAACAACCCATAATAAACGCATACCATTCCTCAACAATAGCCGGGCAACTTGACCCGCTAATTGTGTTTTGAAGCATTCATGCTGTTAACGGAAAGTTATTAAAAATGGCTAACCTATCCAAAGTGATCATTTGCGCACATGACCCCATGCTGGCCAGCAGATGGGAGGCACAGGTCCAAGCAAAATTTAACGTATGCCAAGTATCGGAGTTAGATAACCTGACTTCTTATTTAACACCTGATACTCAAACGGTTCTGATGATGCATGGCGAACCTTTTAAAAACAGCCTGGGAACCCTGAATAATGTATTCCAGCCCCATCTAAAAATACTGATACTGGGGCAGCATTGGCCGGAAAATTTGCAGATTGAAGCACTGATAAACGGTTGCTCGGGTTATTGTGATATTAACTCAACCGAAACGCTGCTCATCAAGGCGATTGACTGTTTATCGAAAGGCGATACATGGATACCCCGGCATCTGGTCCCGCGAGTCATTTCGGAACTGACAAAATTCAAACAAAGCCATCAAATAGCAGAGCAAACCAAAACAGCTGAAGCATCTCATCCACTTAATGTGCTGACAGCAAGAGAAATGGAGGTTGCGCAATTGATCGCGAAAGGTGAAAACAATAAACGAATTGCGGCGATGCTCAATATCTCCGAAAGAACGGTCAAAGCTCATCTGACCTCTATTTTCAGTAAATTGAAAATTCTTGACAGACTGCACTTGGCTTTATATGTCAAAGAAGTCACCGATAATCAGCCGTCTAACTAATCCCTGCTCCCTGTTAATTTTTCGTATTTTAACATTTCATCCTGTGCTGCATTTAAACGCCCTTCATACTTGTAAACTTCCGCGCTATGCCGATGCAAACCTGCCTTAGGGTAGCTTTTTAAATGTTCCGGTATCCCGGATAAATAGGAATCCTGTCCATTATTCAGCTTCTGCATAACCTTGATCAATTCGGTCCCAACCAGCCATTGCTCTTTCCCTGACTTGATAAGACGCTGACGGATAGGTGCTGCAAACTCAATAACAGGATGGTCGTCACTGTTGATAGCCACCTTAGCCAGGGCGTGTTCAAGACTCGACAAATCGCCGACATAATATTGCAGGAGGTCTTCTTTATCGTTCTGAAAAAGCTGAGCCTTGACCGGCAATGACTGAGCCGTTTTGTGTCCCAATAAACCGATAACCGGCCTCAATGCTGAAAAATCAGCCCGCCATACCGTGACTTGCGGAAAAACAACCTGAAGAGTGCGCGCAATCACTTCAAAGTCAGTACGGCTTAATTGATAGGCCGGTAACCATTGCATGAACAGCCCTTTATCCTCGAGGTGCTCGGCAACGGCCTGATAATGTTCAACCGCATATAAGCTGCCCGTTCCAGCCGCCCATGGCACAAATAAATCGCTGATAATCACATCAAATTTTTTAGACGTAGCTCTTAAAAAGTGCCGTCCATCCTCATTCAGGATGCTTACGCGAGGATCGTAAAACAGATCTTGTGTATAAGGACCAAAAAAACTATCTGCCGCCTGGATAACTCCGTTCAACAGTTCAGTCACAATAAGACTGCGTATAGGGTAATTTAAGGCACCGCCGGCGCTGATACCGGTTCCCAAACCCAGCATGTAAATATCGCGAGGATGTTCGTGCAGGTACAAAGGCATATAACCCAAAAACTGTTCCAAAGACATTGAAGCAGTTCCGCCCAACGTGTAGTGATTATTAACCTTAAGCTTTAAATTTTCGCCTTGTTTCACCACACCCACGGCTCCTGCACTGCTCTCCCAATAAGCCATCAGACTTTCGTCTTCATTGATGGGATCGACACTCACCACAGGCAGTTTTGCTGTATCAAACACCGATACGGTCAGCAATATTGCCGTCAATATGAATAGCTGGATTAAACGATGATTTAACTTCAGGCACTGATACCAATAAAGCCCCATCAGCAAATAGACCACCGCAAAAAAACGAATGCTTGCCCATAAACCTATCAAGTCAAGCATGACAAACCCGGCCAGCAAGGAACCGGCTATCGCCCCCAAGGTATTGCTGCTGACCAGTCGCCCAATCGATTGACTGTATTGTTTAACGCCGCCTGCCATGCCCATCAGCAACGGAAACACAATGCCGACTATCAAAACCGGTGGCCCCATTACCACCAGAGCCAGTTCAGCAACGCGCAAAACATAAGCGCCCCAGCCAAAATCGGAACTGATGTATCTCAACTGATCGGTCCACATCACAAATAAAAAGGGTGTGGCACTGACCCACAGACCCCCGGCCAGTAATACAGACAACAGAGAAAAACCAGGATCGAACCGGGATTTCATCAACAGTCTTGCTAAAAATCCACCAAGGGCCAGGCAAAAAAGAAAAACCATCAAAACAATTGAAAATGTATAGACCGAGTTCTGCAAGACTTGAGAAAACATCCGGCCCCATAGAACCTGTAATCCCAGCAACAACAGACCGGATAGAAACGCAAATTGATTGAATGTAGCGAAGTGAAGCACTTCCTGAGATGAATGCGTCACGGTGGAACTGGCGGCTTGATTAAAATCCCGGTTTTTGGACAAGGCCAGAGCAATCAGTCCCACGCCAACAGAAATCAGCATTGCCAGCGCATAACACCATCGATACCCTATCAACGGCGGCAAATAAAACCCGGCGAGTAAAACGCCGACAACCGCGCCCAGCGTGTTGATGCCGTACAAAAAGGCGACATGACTTTTAAAGCCGCCATCAGAGGCGATTACCGAAGTGATGACAGGTAAAGTGCCTCCCATAAAAAAAGCGGGAGGCGTTAGAATGAGGATTGCCAAAACAAACTTCAGACCTAGAAATAATCCGGTCGATTGTCCGCAACATTCAAATAAGACGGGATAAATCCAGGCGTAGATGTTAAGCAGTGCAAAATAGCCTAAGGCAAAGAGCGCAATGCCGAGCTCCAAGCCGGCATAGCCTTTGAGCGGATTGTAAAATTGTCCGGCTCTTTGCCCCCAGAACTTTGCACCCAGAGCTAATCCCAAAAAAAATGCCGTCAGGGTGGCCGCCATCGCCTGACTGGTATTACCGAAAAGTAAACCCAGCTCTTTAAGCCATAAGACTTCATAAATCAGAGCGGCGGTTCCCGACAGAAAAAAAAGCAGCGTGAGGCCAGCATTCCTTAACATCAAACACTCAAAACGAAAAGCCTGATTGCATTGAATTATTGAATTTAATGATCTATAGCGGTAAGGCCTCAAATGAATCCAGCTCTTCTAACGCAATGGCACTGCGACGGATGAGCTCAAGATTGATATGTTTGTCCATCATGCCACCGACCGCCAATGTTACGACCATGGCTTCGAATGGATAGATCAGATGAGCTCGGTAGCGATTTAGCAATTGATTGAAATTCATCCCTATACCGCCTTGTTCTTGAAGAACCTGATAATAGGTAAATAATAGCGAAGCTTCATGGCGCCGTCTAATCTCGGGTTCCAGAGCCGTAGCTAGAAAATAGGCAATGTCACTGACGCCCTCGCCTATTCGAACTAATTGCCAATCTAAAAAACCGGGAAAAGTTTGGTGCCAAAATAAATTACCGGGATGGCAGTCATGATGAATAAGGGTTTTAGGGCCTTGATTGAGAAATTTCATGACTTTACGCCGGTTTTTAGCGTAATTAAGCGCCAAAGGACGGCAATGCTGAGGCACAACATCAGAGGCCAATCTTAACCCACGTTTCATTAAGGGCACTGCAAGCGCAGAGCCAAGCCAGTCCTCCAATCGTCTTACCGAACCGGCCAGCCATCGGTATCCTTGTGGATTAATATTTATTTTATTGTGAAAATGCGCATGAAAATGGGCCAGTTGTTTAACCACTAATTCGGCTTGTTCCGGGCTTAAAGTATCTTCAGGATTTCCCGGAATTGATCCGGCTTCAGTAACATCGGTTAAAACCAGCGTCGCACCTTTACCGGGTTTGCTTTGCCCGGCAAGTACACAAGGACGGTTCACAGGAAGCGTGTGGGCAATTTCTTTGTAAAAGCGGACTTCTGTGTGCAACAAGCGGGGTAACGCTGTAATCAGACGCGCGCGCCAATTCAATGAAGGAAACTTGACAAACCAAAGCCTTGGAAAAGACTCAGGGCCGTTATGATCTACGGCAACTCGCATTCGAGTGGTTGTTCCAGTTTCAACCGATACGACCTTAATGTTATTCACCTCTCCATCATGATGATGCTTGTTAAGTATCGTTTGAGCCCAAGCAACCGTTAAATCGCTGGGATTATGAAGAATGATGTCTTTTTCCATAATGATTTATTATTTTTTTTATTGATGAAATGTATTTGGGGTAAAACGTTACACTTTCAATTCAGAATAAAAAGTATATTTGAATAGCATTATTTTTTTGAGAACCCACATAGAAACTTGGATGTTTCGTGATGCTGTTCAAAAAACAACACATTATAAATATGCTTCAGCTCTGGCTCTTTATTCTTATTCGACCGCGTCATTTCGGCAGGGATTGCCGAAATCCAGACTATAGGGATAGCCAGCACCTGACCCTCCATGAGACTGAATGCCCGTTTCCTGAAGGGGGTGACGCACTTATGGATTTAGCTGAAACATCTTGGTAATCAGAAAAAAAGGGTTGTTCGCATCCTTTCGGCAAAAAGCTGATAAGGAACTGCTTTTAGAGTAAAAGCTAAGCCATCAGTTTGAGGTACTCATGCTCGCTGTAGATATCTCGGTTGTTCTCAACACGATCAAGATACACTGTCCCGTTCAAATGATCGTATTCATGTTGAAAAACGCGCGCAACAAAATGGTCCAGGTTCATTATTTTCAGGCCACCTTGATTATCAAGATAGCGGACGGTTAAACTCAAATGGCGAGGCACTTGCGCACGAATCCCGGGGATGCTTAAACACCCTTCCCAACCTTTTTCCATTTCATCAGAGCAATCCGTAATTTCCGGATTGATCATGATGGTAGGTTCCATATCCGGCGCATTTGGATAGCGCGGCGTTGGCCGCGAGGCGATTACAACGACTCGCACCGGTTCTCCTATTTGCGGTGCAGCAAGACCTACACCCTGAGTGGAAGCCAAGGTACAGAGCATTTCTTCCATAATTTTTTTAACCTTGGGATCGGTGACATTGTCCACAGGCGCTGCAATTTCTCGCAATACCGGGGCACCTAATTGAACTATCTCTCTAATCTGGTTCTCAGTTTTCATATCGCAAACCCACGTTAATTTTGCAACGAATGCAGAAGTTCAGTTTGCGCCCGAACTTCTTCTTGACCTTCACCCGGAGTCAATTGCACATAGCGCCCATCCGATTGGAGTTGCCAGGCTTGGGAATTATCGCTTAAATAAAGCGCCAAATCGTTACGGATACGCTGGTGCAGTTTTTTATTTTCAATTGGAAAACAGGCTTCAACCCGGCGGAACATGTTGCGATTCATAATATCGGCACTGGATACGAAAATCTCCTGATTGCCGTCATTTTCAAATGCATAAACCCGGGCATGCTCCAGAAACCGGCCGATAATCGAACGCACCTCAATATTGTCGGAGACACCGGGGATGCCGGGACGCAGGCAACAAATACCGCGTACGATCAATTGCACTTTGACACCGGCCTGAGAGGCCCGATAAAGCGCCTTGATCAGCTGCTCTTCAACGACGGCATTAACCTTAATGATGATGCCGCTTGTTTTGCCTTTATTGGCATGATGAATTTCCCGCTCAATTTTTTCCATCAAGCCACTGTGCAGAGTAAATGGTGATTGTAATAGTTTATTGAGTTTAGTGACTTTACCCAAACTGGTTAATTGTGCAAAGACGCGCCTGACATCTTCACCCAACTCTTTATCGCAGGAAAACAAACCGTAATCGGTATAAAGCAACGCGGTTTTTGGATGATAATTGCCGCTACCAAGATGGACATAATTACGCAGCTTTTTTCCTTCCTTTCTCAGGACCAGACACATTTTTGCATGCGTTTTGTAACCCACCACACCGTACACGACATGAACGGCGGCTTCCTGAAGCTTTGAAGCCAAATTGATATTGGCTTTTTCATCAAACCGGGCCATCAATTCAATCACCACCGTCACTTCTTTTCCGGCTCTGGCCGCTTTTACCAGAGCACTGACGATAGGGGAATCAACACCGGTTCGGTAAAGCGTTTGTTTGATTGCCAACACATCAGGGTCTGCGGCGGCCTGTCTGATGAATTCGACTACCGGTAAAAAGGATTCAAACGGATGGTGAAGTAAAATGTCGTTTTTATCAATCGCACTGAATATTTCTTTGTTTCGGGCTAATTGCGGCGGAACAGCCGGTTTGAATGGCGTAAATTTAAGCTCCGGCCTTTCGACAAGATCGATGATCTCACGCAAGCGGTTAAGATTTACCGGGCCATCGACCAGATACAAGCGGTCACGAGTCAGTTCGAATCGCGCCATCAGAAAATTAACAGTTTCCTCAGGACAATTGGCATCAATTTCAAGCCTGACTTCGTCGCCGTAATTGCGCATGGCTAGCTCGCCTTCAACGGCCAGTAACAGATCATCGATGGCATCATCGTCAACAAAAAAATCACTGTTACGCGTCACTCTGAATTGATAGCACCCTTTGACATTCATGCCGTTAAACAATTGATCGACAAACGCATGAATAATCGACGATAAAAAAACGAATTCGTGCTGCCCGCTGTCCGTTTCCGGAGGAAACTGAATAATGCGAGGTAACGCTCTGGGCGCCTGAAGAACTGCCCTGCCGCTGTTTCTACCGAACGCATCTTTCCCGGTTAACGAAATAATAAAGTTTAAACTTTTATTCAAAATGCGCGGAAACGGATGCGCCGAATCCAGACCAACCGGCGTCAAGATAGGCAATAATTCTTCATTAAAATAATTTTCCAGCCACTTGTGCTGTTTGGATGTCCAATCCTTGCGGCGGATAAAACGAATATTTTCATCTTTTAACGCTGGAATCAGAATTTCGTTTAGCACACGGTATTGCTCGTCAACCAGTTGATGGGCTTTTACCGAGATACGATCCAACTGCTCATGCGGCGTCACGCCATCCAACCCGATGGCCTTGGGATTCATACTGGACATTTCCAGCAAGCTGGCGACCCGTACTTCAAAAAATTCATCCAGATTCGAACAGGAAATGCACAAGTAATTTAAGCGCTCAAGCAAGGGAACCCGCTCATCTTTTGCCTGCGCCAATACCCGGACGTTGAATTCAAGCAAACTCGATTCGCGGTTGATATACAGCTCATAGGCATCAAGATTGACAGGGGCATGGGTCTCGCTAACTTTTTCGTGTTCCATTTTTTTCTCTTTATGCAAACGTTCAGGCTACAACGCCGGAAATAAAAACATGTCGATCGCTGACGAGTTCGACATTGAAATTCAATTGCGCTTGTTTTAGTTGTTCTTCTACTTCTTCAAGGGTAAATGCGGCCAATAAAGAATGATAAAAATCATGTTTCAAAATAGCAGGTTCGTCTGCAGAATAGTGCTCAACTAATTCGGATGCCGCCTCTTGACTGGCGGGTCTGACCAGATCCATTACGGCAACCTGCGTTCCTGGCCTGGAGTAGTCTTTAATGACCTGCCAAAGCGCTTGAGGTTCCGGCAAGTGATGTAAAAGACTGTTACTGAATATGAGATCGTAGTCCGGGCAAGGCAGTGAAACCTGAGGTAATTTTGCGTGAATAAACTCGATGCGACCCAATACATCTGCCGGTAAATGATGCGCTGCAAAGTTCAGCATCGGAAGCGACCCGTCGACCGCATGCAAATCGGCATATTGATAAGCTTTTATGAAACGGGCGGCTATATCGCCAGGGCCACAGCCCAAATCCAGAGCCTTCCCGCAAAATGATTCAGCTGCAACCCGCTGTTGCAACAGTTCGATAAAACGGTTGTGGGGGATGGAAAAGTCGGCCAAGGCATAAGCTTCCACTTGCGCTGGATCGAGCATCAATTCCGGTTCAGTTTGTCGTAGCATCAACTGTAAATCCTCTGTTCCCTTGCATTCCGCCAGTATGAATGGCAATAATTTTTTGACCGGGTGGAATGTTACGCTTTTTTATCAAATCATAAAGACCAAACATCATTTTTGCCGTATAAACCCGATCCAGCTCAATGCCATTTGAGTCAGTAAAAGCCGACATAAAATCAGTCAGTGCCGGTGTCGTTTTGGCAAATCCCCCAAAATGATAATCGGTGTTGATACGCCAATTCGAGCGTTGGACTGACAGCCATTTTGTAACGTCATCAACTATAAAATGACCGCCCTTCAGGGCAGAAAACCCTAAGATTTGACACGTCAAGGGTGCCGATTCTATTACCCCTGCCAATGTTGTTCCGGTTCCGCAGGGCACACAAATCATGTCATAGGCCTGGTCTATTTCGGCAACCGATTCAATCACGCCTTGCAACGCCCACTTTAAAGCCCCGCCCTCCGGCAGCCAATATTCACTCGGTTTTAAGCCAGGTAGTGAATTCCATTCAGCATAACTTCTAAGCTCTCGGTAATCTGATCTTGATATGAAGGTCATCTCCATTCCCCAAGCCGTCAAATCATCCAGCGTAGGATTGGCATGAGGCTCGCCTCTAATAAATGCTGCAGTTGCCAAACCTAATTTTTTTCCAGTGTACGCCAAGGCATGAAGATGATTGGAAAAAGGACCGCCCATACTGATGATTTTTTGAGCGTTCAAAGAAAGCGCATGATTCAGAATATATTTGAGCTTACGCCATTTATTACCGGAAATTACCGGATGCAGCACATCGTCACGTTTCAAATACAACTGGATGTCATGAGAAGTCAGAAGAGGATCTATGACCTGAGTCAAAACTGAACGATTAAAACTCCTTTCCAATTCCAGTAAGTGCTCGTGCATAATTAAAGCTGAATTATTAACTGCGTTTAGATGCTTCAACAGACTTCATACGGCCATGTTATCAAGGAATCATAAAGTTACTGTTCGCCCTAAGCCCCTGACGAAGAACCTGGAGCTGATTTATCCGACTCCTGATAATAGCTGATCAGCCGCTCCACTTCATTTTTGGAGCCTAAAATGACCGGTACCCGCTGGTGCAAGCCTTGAGGTTTGATATCAAGTATTCGTTCGCGACCGCTCGAACAGGCGCCACCGGCTTGCTCAATGATAAAGGCCATGGGATTGGCTTCATACATCAAACGCAAACGCCCTGGCTTGGAAGGATCTCTTAAATCATAAGGATACATAAAGACGCCGCCGCGTGTCAGAATGCGATAAACCTCTGACACCATGGACGCAATCCAGCGCATATTGAAATCCTTGCCTCTTGGCCCCTCCTGGCCTTGCAGACACTCTTCGATATAGCGTTTTACCGGCGCTTCCCAAAAGCGCTGGTTAGACATATTGATCGCAAATTCGTGGGTATCTTCCGGAATTTTAATTGTAGGATGCGTCAGGATAAATTCCCCGATATCCTGATCAAGCGTAAAACCGTTGACACCGTGTCCTGTGGTCAGAATCATCATTGTCGATGGCCCGTATAAGACAAAACCGGCACAGACTTGCTCTGAGCCCACACGCAAAAAATCTTCAAGTGCCGGATCCACACCTTCCCGGCAACGCAAAATAGAAAAGATGGTTCCAACCGTCAAATTGACGTCGATATTGGATGAGCCATCCAGAGGATCGAATAAGGCCAGATACTTGCCTTTAGGGTAATGGCTAGGAATAGTAATGATATCGTCGACTTCTTCTGAAACCATGCCAGCCAAATGACCGGTCCAGTTAAGTGAATTGATCATGATTTCGTTGGTGATAATGTCCAGTTTTTTCTGAACTTCTCCCTGAACATTCTCCGAGTCGGCACTGCCCAGCACTCCAATCAAATTGCCTCTGTTGACTCTGTGCGAGATTTGCTTGCAGGCAGTCGCAATGTCATTAAGCAACAAGGTAAACGCACCGGAAACGCCCGGATATTCACGTTGTTGCTCTATGATGAACTGAGTCAATGTTACGTTATTAACCATATTGAATTTATCTCTGCTATTTTTTGGGAGGGGTTATTTCAGGCTGAATCACTGAGCCATTGTGGCTAAAAGCGGATTCAAACTATCAGTTTATCGGGAAATTATGACGCAATTAAGAAACAACGACAAACCTGCTGTTGCCTGGATTTAATCTTAAGCTCATACATCAGAACAAAAGACAGGATCGCCAATACGGATAATCCCGCTGTTTTCAGGCATTAACGAAATGGCAAAAACCGGCTTTTTGGTGTCATAAGTGTTAAGCAAGGCTTTTAACACGGGCAAATCCCGCGCTCCGGTTTCCGGATTGGCATGGGTAGCCAGACACCTTTCCTTGGCAGCGAACCCGCGAAACCGAACCTCACCAACAGTCACCACTTTACCCATCCAGCCCTGTTCTTCCCAGGGATTGAGACCTTCAACCGCGATATTGGACCGGAACCGTCTCTCGTCTACGTCACAAGTACCCAGCATACCCGCTACTGTTAGCAGACTTCCACGTCCATGCAAAGTCGCTCGCCCGGCTGAGCTGTCCTGATAGCGCGGCGTTATGCCATCGCCAACGAGTTCTATCGGCAGTCTTTCGAGGTGTTTTTGTAAGGGATTTTCGGGCAGATCAAGCACGTATTGCGTGATCATATCAATGATGCGCTGTCTGCCGGTTTGATCGAGGCCTGCCTCAGTAATCAGCATGTCTCCCAGACTCAACGACAAATGCAAGCGCTGATGATCAAACTTTAAACTTAACCGTGCGAGACCGGGAGTATTCATCAAACTCAGAAATGCCTGTTTTTTACACCAGTCATCTCGCTGCCCTCCCGCATCGGCAAAACGGATACCCAAAACACGGTCTCCGGCGATACGGCCTTCTTCAAGCACGGTTAATGATTCACAGGGCTCCGGTGTAAAGCCTTTTACCGGATATCGGTATAGTGCCGCCACCCGAGGAACAGATGCTGCCGGTTTATCTGACGACATTAACCCGTCACCGAAATGCCGTTGGCAATGATCGGTAATTTGGATAAGTCCCAATTATCTTTGGCTATTTCTTGCTTGAAACACTGCGTTCTGTAGACGGTCTTCTGTAATATTTTATTAGGGTGAGTCGATAGCCAAGCTTCACGGGCATCAACATATTGTTTGATCCAAACCTTTTCATTACCGTTTTTAACTGGCGGAGACTCGGGAAAGCGTTTGCGTAAAAAATCAAGAATGGAACCGCTGTGTATAAACGAGTCATAGATCACGAGTGCCGACAGAGGCAACGTAAATTCTTGACCGGATGCCCATTTCATCGCCTTTTGAAAATAACGCTGATCAAAAAAATCATCCTGTACTTCACGCATGATGGGATCTTTTTTCGCTGCTTCACGCAAGCATTTTTTAAACCCGGCATCATCTGCCAGAGGAACGACGCCAATTTTATCTATGTAGGGTTTTAACTGGGCGCTATAAAGTCCGTTTCGATCAACGTACATTTGCACCAGGGTCTCCAGATTCCCGTATTCCGTTGTCTGTGAGCGCCCATAGGTCACTTGCCTCATTCCGTGCGGCCCGTCTCTATAAATCGAAATAGCGCTGTAATCGCCCTGAAGGCTGCCGCTTTCAAAAACATTAATAATTTGTTCGCAAATCTTTTTCTGCTGAGCTGTCAGGTTCATAGTGTTCTCCTGAATAAAGTAATGTAAGAGCGCCCGCTAAGCCGACGCTAATTGAGTTGATTCCGTTAATGGTTCTGACTCGCCAAGAACCGAGCAGATCAATTCGAAGTATGTGTTCAGAAACTCTTTTAAGCAGCCTGCCCTTACTATGGCGCATTATGAAAACGCCCTTTTAAATCTGCCAATCGATCCTGCGTCATCTTGATGAAAGCGCCATTGTATTCCAGCGTTGCCAAAGAGCCACCTGTAGAAACCACCGCATTTTTTGACCCGGTTTCCCGATCGGTTAACCAACGCTTTTGTTCCTCAAAAAGTGCTTCACGATTTTGCTCATCCAGTGTCTGTAGCAGTTGCACATAAACAATGAATAACTGCGCATCCAAAATATCGGCAAGATACTGGCTTTGATCGTTTAACTCACGTTGATTAACTGTCGCTTGATTAACCGGTGAAGACGCTACAAACTCCTGCAGCGATGTCAGCGAAGGCTGCCAGACTTCAGGAATAATCGGTTTGCTCGTTTGCAGATGATCACAACCGGCTAAAACAATGATCAAGCCCCCTAAAACGAATGCGCCTATTGATAAGACGTTCATGAGTAAAGCTCCACTGGCAGGTTTTTCAAGCCATAGGCAACGTTTTCTGAATTATAGGTAAACAGACCGTCAGCATTGCGCTTAACAACACGCTCATGGAGCAGTTCGTTGACTCCGGCTTCATCCGGTGAATTCCAAATTCCTTCACAGCAAATAATTATTTTTTTATTCGTCATAAGCCCCCTCAAATGCATCTACTCAAGTCGTTAATTACCCCCCATTCATATGCAGCAAGTCCCCTCGCCTGTTACTTCAACGAGTTTTGATTGGCATTGGGAGTAAATTTTTCACACTCAGATTTTTCTCCATTTACATCACAGTCATGATAAAAATGCAATTAGAAGAAACCCATCAGCAATTAGACCGGTAAAGCATATGCAGCATCCCGAATTTCCATTGTCTCCTACGCTCATTTATCTGAATCATGCAGCCGTAGGCCCCTGGCCGCTTCGCGCAAGCCAGGCAGTGATAGATTTCGCCCGCCAGAACTGTGTTTACGGCTCACACTTCTACGGTCAGTGGCTGGAGAAAGAAGCCGGGTTGCGCAGCCAGTTCAAACAACTCTTGAATGCACCCTCCGATGAAGATATCGCGCTGGTAAAAAACACCTCGGAGGCGCTTTCATTCGTCGCTTATGGGCTGGATTGGCAAACCGGACAGAATATCGTCACCAGTAATGAAGAATTTCCCTCCAATCGGATACCCTGGCAATCGCTGGCAGATCAGGGTGTTGAGCTACGAGAAGCCGATTTAACGTCTTCATCGACGCCTGAAGATGCCTTATTTGCCTTGGTGGATAGCCAGACACGTTTATTGACTATCAGCTCTGTTCAATTTGCATCAGGCATCAGAATGGACCTGGATAAAATCGGTGAATTTTGCAAACAAAAGGGGATTTTGTTCTGCGTTGACGCCATTCAAAGCCTGGGTGCGGTTCAATTCGATGTCCAGGCATGCCAAGCCGATTTTGTTATGGCCGATGGTCACAAATGGTTATGTGGACCTGAAGGTTTAGGGGTTTTTTATTCGACTCCCGCCGCGAGAAGTCAACTGCGATTGACGCAATACGGCTGGCACATGATGAAAGATACGCATAACTACGAAAACAAACCCTGGGAAACTCACTCGGGTGCGCGTCGCTTCGAATGCGGCAGTCCAAATATGCTGGGTATTCATGCATTATCGGCGAGCTTATCGCTTTTGCTGGAAACCGGCATGATCAATGTCGAGCAACGTGTCATCCAGAATGCTGACTATTTGAGTGTCAAGATTCAAGAAAATCCTGATTTGAAGTTACTTTCAAAAACAACGTCACGGCTTAAATCCGGCATTGTGGTTTTTAAGCATAATACCCTGGAGAATGCCATCGTTTACAATCATTTACAATCAAACGGGCTAGTCTGCGCCATGCGGGGAGAAGGCATCCGTTTGTCAGCCCACTTTTACCAAACAGAGGAAGAACTGGATCGGGGGCTGAAATTGATCAGAGAGTTAAGCAATTTGGCGGTTTAAGCGGATAGCGTTAAGTTAAACGTATTTTGCAGGAGCAGGCCATGCCTGCAGTTGAACCGCCTTCGATCGCGGGCATGGCCCGCTCCTACAATATGGCCTTTTGAGTATCTGCTCACCCCCTCCAAACCATAGTGGGTGTAGGTGCTTGATTGAAAAGCTTCTGCAACAGGGACGTATTAATGCGTCCTTTGAAATCAAGCACCTACACCATTAATTCAAAGCGGGCGAGAGTTACCCTTTCGATTTGATTATTCTGCGGCCAGATACTGAGCTCTTACCAATGGGCGTTCGTAACTCACCCCTTCCCGGAAATAGGCCATCGGATTACTGGCAATATCTCTGGCCGCCAGAAACTGCGCATAATAATTGCGTGAATCGAAGCCGAACAAGGGGCTGTTATAACTCTGAACGATGCGTGCGAAATCATTACCTATTTGATTTTGCGCACGTTTCATCCCGTTGATGCCATGGTTATAGGAAGTGACCGCTGTTGGCCAATCCCCCAGTTTATTGTAGGCATGACGAAGATAACGGGCGGCTCCGTGGGCGGATGCAATTGGATCATGACGCCGGTCTGGTTTGTTGTTGCCGGGCATAAATGTTTCCGCTGCGCCCCGGGTAAACTGCCACATGCCGACGGCCCCTGCCGAAGATTTAGCTGAGGCTTGAAAAGAGGATTCCACATGCGGCAAAAAAGCAAAGTCTTCAGGCAGGCTGTATTCGCGGAAAATCTTCCTGAACTGCGAATCATAGCGCCCACTGATTTCCAAACCACGCTTAAAACGCTCTTTGATGCCACGCTGAGAGCGAAGTCTCTCGCTAGCCCCGGCTAAAACAAAGCCTTTGTTATGGCTATTTTGCAGCTTAGCGTATAACTGTTTTTCAAACGGATTGAGCGGCACCCTAGCGCGGACTTTAAAATCCAAAGCCGTTAATTGGCTTTTCCAATATTCTTTGCGCCGACTGACTATTTCTTTTTGCTCATTGGTCAAACCCTCGCCAACAGCCCCCGGCAAAACCAACACCTCATAAATAACATCCATGTCACGGTCATCATAGAAAGCAACCTCTGATCGCCGCCATACGCCATACGTTTTACGCCAAAAATCTACAGCAGGCTCAAGCGCTGCCGGTTTCGGAAATACTCCCAGCGATTTCATGGCTGGAAGTTGCGGGGAAGGCGATTTATAGGCCTGCTGGTGACTAACCTGAGGCCTGGCGGGCGCAACAGCTTGTTTTCCCGGCTTTGTCGGCGCACTGCTACAGGCGCTGAGTAAAACAAGTATCCCAGATATCAGGGGTATATAAAGTTTGTATCGCTTCATGATGTAATCCGGAGGTGTCCAGAATAAATAGTATGCCGGTTTATCAACAAACATAACTGTCGATAAACGGACCCAGACCGTTAAGACTTGCTTAAGAATGATAGTCCAATTCTAGCGCTTTACCGATAAAATTACATCAAAAAAAATAAAAATCTTGTTTAATTTTATTCGTTTAATCAGCCATTTACCAAACGAAGTTAATAAATAATTGAATTAGCTGAACCTTATTTAAAATTGACTGTTTAACATCCCGACCAGAGCTATTATTTTGTGCTTTATGACGCTGGTACAAAACGTTCATGATGTTGTGCCATCAATAAAAAAGGGCGCAAGAGCAACATCTTTTTTGCTTTCCGCTACGCAAATCAAAGGTATAACCTGTTTATGCCAACATTTCCAATAAGATCGAATGCCAGTATTGATCTTCAATAGTGCCCATTTTGGCTGCCAGACGGCACTTGTCTACGGATCGAATTTGGTCGAGTAAAATCATAGCTGTTCGTCCATCAAACTTGACTTGCGGTCGGCAACCTAGCGGCTGACCTTTGCTGGTTAAAGGGGCAATGATCACTCTAGGCAAAACAGCATTTAGATCATCAGGCGAGACCACCAACGCCGGGCGTGTTTTTTGGATTTCTGTTCCGACGGTGGGATCAAGATTGACCCAATAGACCTCCCCGCGCCTCACCACTCCCAATCCCCATTGTCGTCATCAAACGATGTATCCGGCCACTCATTAACATCTTCTTCCGTCTTATAACCGGTAAACCAGTTTTTTCGCGGCTCGCTCAAAGCTTCAATAACCAAAGTCTTGCCTTCAACCCTTAAGTTGACTTCTTCGCCTAACTCGCAGGTTTCCAGTAAAGCAGCAGGTATGATAACTCCGCGAGAATTACCGATTTTTCTTAAATGTGTTCTCATAGGTGACTCTAAACCATAAAAAATATCAACAATGTTATTACATTGTAATTTCTCAAACAACATTTATCCTTCGATCCCGGTAATAAAAAGCACTTTTAAGGAAACGCAACCTCATCGGCAATTTCAACCTCTATTTCATCTCGCTGATGCGCTGACCGAAAGACTCCACCTGCTGCCAGTCTGTAAATTCGATAACGGACTTAGGATCTGTGGGGCCTTTGGTAATCAACATAATGAGCTGAATGATTAATCGATCAAAAAAACTGTAACTGGGATAATCAATCTTGCCGGCAAAAACCGCCAGTTCTTTGGGTTTCCAGGTTATCCGTTTGAGGAATTTCTGAAGGTACGGATTATTTTCCGGTATGCTTTTTTCAGGCTTTCGGGCCACCAGATTGACCGAGAAAAACGCGTTCGGTTTGCTTTCAAGAATGCCTCTGTTTTTATTGATGAAATCAACCATCAGTGGACTGTGTTTGCCATAGTGGACGCTGCCGCCGACTACAATCTCGTCGAACACGGTCAAGTCCACTTCCGGCTTCTCATCGACTGAAACAACGGTAACCTGATGGGACCGCTGTTCAATCACTTGCCGCAGTCTTTGGCAGATTTTTTGAGTGTGGCCATCAATGGATGAATAGACGATGAGGATATTAGCCATAGTTTATAAATTTTCTCTAAAAGGTTTTATTTCAAATTCGCTTTCTATCATTGCTAAGCCGCTATTTCCATAAACTAACTATCGACGTGTAATCATCCGTCCAGGGTTTCATATCAAAATAAAGCGGCATTTTTTGCCATTTGCCCAGTTGACTGTTTGCCAGAGGCATTAGCGTTTCAGCATTATTCGCCATCACCACCCAATCGGTTGCAACCACCAGCGGCTGCTCGTCCTGAGGCTTGAACTCCTGTATCAACGCTGCGTAATTCAACTGCTTGGCATGATCGGCCAATACTTTTTTAAGCGCCAAATGACGATTGGTGATGTGAAACGCAAGAATCCCCTGCGGTTTTAGCTTGGAAAAATAAAGCTTGATGGCTTCCTGGGTTAAAAGGTGGGTTGGGATTGAATCCGAACTGAACGCATCGACGATCAAGAAATCAAACTTTTCAGCATCCTCTCTCACCAGCGACTGACGCGCATCACCGATGACCGTTGTAGCATTGTGGCTGCACTTGGACAAATAGGTGAAATACTCCGAATTATTGGCAATTGATACGACGAGAGGATCAATCTCATAAAGTGTCCAGTGTTGCCGATCTTTTGCGTAACACATCATTGCACCGGCACCGAGACCGACTAAACCGATATTCCAGTTCTCATTCACCTGATCAAACTCTTTGAAGAATTGTCCCATGGGCCCCGGACGGCTGTAATAAGTATAAGGTGTCAATTCTTCCTGAGCGATTCGCCGTTGCGCGCCGTGTTTGGTTGTACCGTGGAAAATCTCGTTGTAACGCTCGGGATTACCCTGCTCGTCCATTAGCATGCTTTCTCGCACCGAGAGCACTCCGAAAAAAGTACGGTCCTGGAACATCGTATTCGATACCATCGCATGAAGTCCGACCGTAAAGAAAATAAGCGTCCCGGCCAACAAACCCAATGAGAGCGGCTGATGCCTGAAAGCATAAGTCAGTCCGGCCAGCAGGATCAAGCCAACCCCCAAAACATCAAGGTAAATCAGAACATTATCGACGAGAAAATAAATCAGTACGCCCGAAAACAAAACCAGCAAGGGAAACAGGCTTTGCTTGAGAAGGCCTCTGCTATCCGAGATGGATGCCCGATTCAGGCCTGGCCGCAGCAACAACGCGGCGACAATCATGATGGGGTATTCATACACTGCATCAAATAGAAAGGGCGCAACAAACGTGTTGAACATACCGCCCAACATGCCTGCAAATGACATGATCAGATAAAAGTGCGTCAAATGTTGCGTTGCAGGCCTTCGATTGGCCAGTTCCCCATGACACACCATCACCGCCAGAAAAAATGCCAGCGCATGAATACAAAGATCCAGCCAGTAAGGCAAAACCGCCGGATTAATATAGGAATAAGCCAGGAACGGCAATAAAACCATCGGCTGCAACTTGACCATCAGCGGATGAACAAGCGTGTTCCAGCGGGAAAAAACGATGACAAAAGAAAGTAAATAAAGCGTCAACGGAATGATCCAAAGCAAGGGCGCTGAAGCGATATCGGTACTGATGAAATTGGTCAATCCCAATAATAAACTCGAAGGCACCAGGGCCAAAAGCAGCCAGTGCACCTGGGTCAAAAGCGCAGGCTTATCCGTTATAGTTTCAGGAAACTGAGTGTCGGACTCCACTTTACTGTGTTCGGACCAGACAACGCCTGCACTGATAACGATCATCAGACAGAGCAAGCTGTAACCAGCACTCCAGCCCATTTGTTGATAGCCCAGTCCGACATTGGGCTCCAGCAAAAAAGGATAACTCAATAAAGCGATGAGACTTCCGGCATTACTGGCAGCATACAGATAGTAGGGGTCATGACTGGTATGGTGACCTAAGCCGGAAAACCATTTCTGCAATAAGGGGGCCGTTGTAGACACGACAAAAAATGGCAGGCCTATCGTCATGGCCAGCACAGTCAATAACCAGAAGGTAGGATTGCTGTCCGTGGGCGGCAACGCATTATCCGGCAAACCCAAAGGCAACGCGGCCAAACTCAGCAAAATAACCACTGCATGTATCTGAACCTGCCAAAGCGCTTTAAATTTTACCGATATAAAGTGAGCATACAGGTAGCCGAGAAACAAAATTGTTTGATAGAACACCATACAGGTATTCCATACAGCCGGAGTGCCGCCCAGAAGAGGCAATAACAATTTCCCATACATGGGCTGCATAATAAACATCAGCGTAGCACTGGAAAAGAGTGTTATGGCAAATAACGCTATCAACCAATAACGGCGATTATCTAAACGCTCATCTGTCGTATTTATCATTATATTTTGTGTGATAGATGTTTTAAGAATTGAGTGCTTGAGCAATCCCGGTATAAAGCTCAGCGCTGGAACTGTGCTATTAACCGAAAAATCAGGCCCAAGTTTAAAAAAGCCTAATGATAAAGCATTTGAGTGATTTTGGGTGCCTCCGGAAAAACTGAATAGTCCTGAATAGCCATTTTCGGTTAATTAGTGATACAACTTTCAATAACAACTGTTTATACCTTTCGCACTTCAAATTTAGGCAGTGCCTAAGGAGGCAAGGGGTTGTTCGGCAAAGGCTTTGCCAGCAGGGATGCTGTCATAGAGCCTATAGGGATGGTTTTACGGAGTCCTTTGACGGGCACCCCGGTGCCGAATTTCGATTTACGATGGCTATAACTATCTACTTGAGATTTTCCGGCAAGCTGATACATTGAAACTTTGGATTTGCCGGGAGCCTTTGCTGACTCCCTTATTGAAACGCTAAAGCTGCGATTTCTGTCATTCAGTCAAGTTCCGGCACAACATGGCAGGATGCCATTGATTTTACAAACCAACGACTATCGAAATTTATCGTTAGCGTTGGCGGAATTCAGGCTCTTCCGGATTTTCCGTGGTAACCCCAATATCTAGTGTTTCGCAAACAAGATCCGGTGTCCTTGTACGTCCAGCCAAATATGCTGGAATAATCGACCCAGGTTATAAATGCCATAGCAGCGGCGCTTGATCACTTTGATTTTATTGTTCAGCCCTTCGACAAAGCCGCTAGTTTCGCGTCCAATAAAATAGTTGGTGATCTTATCCTGCCAGTTATCCAACGTGGTGATAAAAGGCGCAAAACATTCTAAGCCTAATGCCTTGATGCGCCCCAGCCATTGCGTT
>JAGXSU010000085.1 GCA_018333785.1 Methylomicrobium sp.
GACAGTGAGCTTGATTAAGACCCCAGCATTGGGGGATTTGAAGATAGCTATGCAAACCTATTGCCAACTTTCATCAAATCGCTAATTTAAAATAATTACACTTTTAAAAACATAAAGTTAGCTATTTTATAAAAACAACTTACCGAACAGTGACGGATTCATTAATGGCTTCTGTTTAGTGCAATAATTAAAAAATAAAGCTAAAACCGGCACCAATTTTGTGCGCTCTGGGTTTAACCTATGCCGTCATTGAAGAAGTGAGGAAACCTTATGAAGCAGATGACGAGGGTGATGTGAGCAATTTTTTTAATAAATCCCCCTCGATCCCCTTTTCAAAGGCTATGTTCGCATTAGTAGTTGAAAGCAAATCAACACCGTCATTCCGGCATGGATTGCCGGAGCCGTTAGACCGCGTAAGCGAATCCAGGTCACAAGGATGTGAAAGCCCAACGCCATCCATGGCTTCTGGACCCCGGCAATCCCTGCCGGGGCGACGCCTCCTATTAACGCGAACATAGACTTTGAGGGAGATTATTTTAAACGAGAACCTTAACCTTATTTAAGAAGATCATTTAAGTCCATTCGCCCGGTTTAATCGCCGCCATCATTAACAAATCAAGTCAATGCTCTATACTAAAAACCACAATTTCGTTGCGGCGCCGCTATTACTTGGTGCACAAGTATCTGAACCTATCCACAGAGCAGGAATGACAAGACTTTCATCTTCCCGGCATGACGACATCGCCGACTCTGCAATCGAAAAGACTTCTTTATGGGATTCAATGAGGGAAAACGATGTTTAGCATTAACCAGTTGAAATTCAACTATAAGATCGCCTTAATCTCTCTATTGCCGCTATCGGGTTTGCTGTTGATGTCGTCTATTGTGGTTATGCGTCAAGTCGATGAAATGCAATCGGCCGAAAAGATTATTTCGCTGGCGAATTTATCGGTGTATGTGAGTGACCTGGTCCATGAGTTACAAAAAGAACGCGGGATGTCGGCCGGCCATTTGGGCAGCCGTGGGCAAAAATTTAAAGTCGAACTGGTCCAGCAACGTGAAAGCACCGATGCCCGTCTCAAAAAGTTGAATCACTTTCTTCGCGAATTCGATGCTGAGCTCACTCGCGAAATTGCCGAAGGCATGGCCAGTGCTGACAGCCAAATGACCAGGCTCAATGAAACCCGCCGAGGCGTCAGCGCTTTAACAGCCACCGGAGAAGCAACTCTCGCTTATTATTCCAGCGTTAATGCCGCATATCTGGATATCATCGCCCAACTGCCTCAGTTCAGTACCAATGTTGACATCAACCATAAACTGGATGCCTACGCCAATTTTCTCAAAGGCAAGGAGCAGGCCGGCATAGAGCGTGCGGTTTTAACCAATACGTTTACACGGGACGCTTTTGGCCCCGGCATGTATGAAAGACTGGTCAGCTTGATTGCCTTTCAGGATACCTATTTAGACTTGTTTACCACTGTAGCCCCCGCCGAATATAAAGACTTTTTCCAACGCACCTTGTCCGGAAAAACTGTAGCTGAAACGGTTGCAATGCGGCGCAAGGCCCTGGACAAAGGCGAGAAAGGCGGATTTGGCGTCGATGCAAGCCACTGGTTTGCGATGCAAACCGGCAAAATTGATTTATTGAAAGAGGTGGAAAATTTCATCGCCAATGATGCTATGGCGACTTCAACCGGAATCCAGCAGGATGCCACTCGTCAATTGATCTTTAACGGTATTTTCATTGCCCTTGTCGGCGGATTATCAATTAGCCTGTTCTGGATCATCAGTAAAGACATTGCCAAGCAACTGGGCGGAGAGCCTCAAATGGTCAGCGCCATGACGGCGAAAATCGCTGCGGGTCAACTGGACCGGCGCACCGATAAACTCGCGTCGCAATATTCAGGTATTTTTGCAGCGATGCTTACCATGCAAAAACGTCTGGCGGATGTCATAGGCACCATCCGGACCTGTTCGGAACAAATTGCCCAGGCATCCCAGGAAGTCAGCAATGCAGCTCAAACCTTGAGTCAAAGTACCTGCGAACAAGCGGCCAGTATCGAACAAACCAGCGCCGCGCTGGAACAGTTGACCGGCACAGTTGAAAACAATCATGAAAACGCGCAAATCACCGAAAAAATTGCCATCGCTGCTGCTGCAACAGCAATCGATGGAGGGCAAGCGGTGAATGATACGGTGGCAGCCATGGAGAAAATTGCAGACAAGATCAGTTTGATTGAAGAAATAGCCTATCAAACCAATTTGTTGTCGCTGAATGCCTCGATTGTCGCGGCTAAAGCAGGTGAGCACGGCGCCAGTTTCAGCGTGGTGGCTACCGAAGTTCGAAAACTGTCCACACGCAGCCAGGATACCGCCAATGAAATCAGCACGCTCGCCAATAATGGCTTAGCCATCGCCAAAAAAGCCGGGAATCTCTTGAATGAAGTACTGCCCAACATTCAGAAAACCGCCAGCCTGGTGCAGGAAATTGCCACGGCATCTGACGAACAAGCCACAGGCGTCCGGCAAATCAGTCAAGCCATCCTGCAACTGGACAGTGTCATTCAGCAAAATGCCGCCGCGTCCGAACAATTAGCCGCCACATCAGAAGAATTGAATGATCAAAGCCAGTTATTGATGGGCCAGGTTGGATTTTTCAAGTTGCAGTAATTACCCCCATACACGAACGTGCACCCTCGCCTCTTTTAACTGCAAACTGTGCTCATGAGAGAAAAACCGGCCATTGACTCTCTGCTTCGCAGAGTCCATCTTCCTCTGTTGCTTCTGGTGATCACGTTGATTCTGACGATATCGTTATATTTTCGCATCAGCTCGGTTCGTCATCATAATATGGAAGTTACGGTAGTGGGAGCGCGGAATATTTTCCAGATGATCGTACTGACCCGGCAATGGAACGCCGAACACCTGGGGCTCTATGCTTTTGTGACCCCTGACACGCAACCCAATACCTATCTGGATCATCCCGACCGGGATTTGGAATTGCCTGACAAACGTCAGTTGACCATGATCAATCCGGCTTATATGACCCGGCAAATTGCCGAACTGGCCATGAAAGATGAACACCTGCATCTTCACCTGCATATCACCAGCTTAAAACCCATCAGGCCTGAAAACGGACCGGACAAATGGGAAGCCCTAGCCCTCAAAGAGTTCGCAGAGGGTAAAACTGAAAAGTTCAGTATCGAAAATATCAATGATCAAAGTTACTTGCGCTATATGGCCCCTTTAGCCGTCAAGCAACCGTGCCTCGCCTGTCACGAAAAGCAAGGCTATAAACTGGGTGACGTGCGCGGAGGCATTAGTGTCAGTATGCCCTATCAGGCCATCGAGCAGGCAACGCACAACGAAATAACGGCTACCGTGATCAATCACGGTTTGTTTTATGCGCTACTGATTATCATCAGCGGGGGCCTGATCGAATTACTGGCGCGTCGATGGCGCAGTCTGGATGATACAATTATCTCGTTGGAAGCCACCCGGAATGAATTGGTTGCCACCGAAAAAATGGCTTCACTGGGGCGCCTGACCGCCGGTTTCGCGCATGAATTGAACACTCCGGTAGGTGTGGCCGTTGGCGCTATCAGCCAAAGCGATGAAACCATTAAAACCCTGCGGCATTTGCTGACCAAAGACGAAGTCAGCGAAACAGAATTTTCTACCCAAATGGATTATCTGGGCGAAAGCCATCATTTGGCTTTGGCCAATTTACGCCGCGCCGCAGATTTGGTGCAACGTTTTAAACGCACATCGATCGACCGCGGCTCAGAGCAAAAACGCGAGTTTCAGCTGGCGGAACTGATACAGGATGTGTTGACCACGCTACGCAATGTCTTGAAAAAAACCGCCCTTAAAATTGATGTCGACTGCGATCCTCAGCTCAAATTGTACGGCGCGCCCGGTTTACTGGAACAGATACTCACCAACTTGATAACCAACAGCATCACTCACGGTTTCGATGAAGGCCAGCGGATCGGGCGTATTCAGATCAAGGCTTTTAAAAACCCAGACGGGCAACTGATCATTGACTATCAGGATGACGGTGCAGGCATGAACGACGAAGTTTGCCGTCAGGCTTTCGAACCTTTTTTCACGACCAAACGGGACTGCGGTGGTTCCGGCTTGGGACTTTATGTCATCTATACTATCGTTACTCTTCAATTGGCCGGTACAATTCATATTAAATCAACGCCCGGCCTGGGTTCTCATATTCACATTGCATGTCCGATAGAAAACCCGCCCAACCAAGGAAACCGTTATGAAGCTAATCCGTCGCTCAAACCCTGACCGAAGCGAAGATAACAGCGGTCATAACCCGCCTCCCGGCAGCGAGACAGGCCGGTATTTCTGGAAGATTCTGATCGTCGATGACGAAGTGGATGTCCGCACGCTGACACGCATCAGTCTGCGCGACTTTACGTTTGCCAATCGTTCTATCGAATTTATCGAAGCCGGTTCGGCCCAGGAAGCAATGGACCAACTGGCAAAACATGACGATATCGCCGTGGCATTGATCGATGTGGTGATGGAGACCGATGATGCCGGACTGAAACTGGTTGATCATATTCGTTATCAGCTCAAAAACGACATGATCCGGATCGTCATCCGAACCGGCCAGCCCGGAATGGCCCCGGAACGTTATGTCATCGATCATTACGACATTGACGATTACAAAGACAAAACCGAACTGACGGCATCCCGGCTGTACACAACGGTTCGCTCTGCACTCAAAGCCTATCGTGACTTGCAAACCATCAACACCAATCGTCTCGGTTTAGAATGCGTATTGAATGCCACACCGGCTATCTATAATTTGGGCCATAGCCAGTTATCCAATTTTTTTAACGGGATGTTGACCCAGGTAATCGGACTTTGCAGACTCTCGCCCACCACGTATATCGGTTCACTCGAAGGCGTCATTACAACCATCAATAATGATGAAATCAAGATCAGAGCCTACACCGATCATTTTGTCGATAACCCGCGTTTTGATGAAATTCATCAGCAATGCGTCAACAGTATTCTTTACGATCAACCGATTACGCAACTGCGCGACAAAGCGGAAGTCCTTCCGTTAAGCATAGCCGACAAGCCGGTCGGCTATATCTATGTCGAACCTATCGAGGCTTTATCCCAGATTGACCGCAGCCTGATTACCATCTTTGCCCGCCAATGCTCGCAAGCCCTGGAAAATTTCGAATTGCACAGCACTATCCTCAATTCATTTGAAGGCGCCATTGACATGCTGGCTGAAGTGGCCGAATACAAAGACAAGGCAACCGGCGGACATGTCAATCGGCTAGATCATTACACTCATGCCATCGCGCTTGCCCTGAATGTTGATAAACATGAAGCCTGTTGCTACGGCAAAGCCAGCCGTCTGCATGATGTGGGCAAGGTCGGCATTCCTGATCATATTCTGTCCAAACCCGGCAAGTTGACGGCAGAAGAATTTGAAATCATCAAAACACATACTACACTGGGGGCCAATATTTTGGGTCACGATCCGGCCTTTCATTTGGCGCGGCAAATTGCCTTGTTTCATCATGAACGCTGGGATGGCAAAGGTTATCCGCAAGGCTTGCGGTCTTCGGAATTGCCGCTCGCCGCCAGAATAGTGTCTGTCGCGGATGTATTTGACGCAATGATAAGCTGGCGGCCTTACAAACAGCCCTGGAGCACACAGGATGCGAGAGAAAATATCGCCGCCGGAGCCGGGACACAATTCGATCCCGACGTTGTCGCCGCCTTTTTAAACGTACTGGATAATGGCGGATTTGATCAAACGATTGAAAATGCGGTCAAGACCATCGAGTGAGACATTCATTCACCCTGAAATTCATCATGCCCTTAAGTTAAGACCATTCCAATCAATCGATAAGTACAAGTGTAGGGGCGGACCAGACGGTAGTCGCATTTAAAAACAAACCATACAAATTTATTGGTACTATTCCCGAGTCTCAAACTAGACTTGTCATGCTATGTCATTGCATCTACCACGTTTTTTTGTGTATCTCCCTAGCCTTATCAAAGTGACCCATGTTCACGCTTAGCCTTAAATGGCGATGGGTAATCTTCATCTGTCTGATGGTTACCTTCGTCTCCGCATTTTATTCATATCGTCTGTTCGATAGTCAAAAGCGAAATGACCTTGATGTTGTCGATGCCAAGTTGTTAACCGGTGTGCAGATGGCGCACCATCTGGTTGGCTCGGACTTTCACGATAAGATGACGAATGCCGACTCGGTATCACCGGCGGATTATCGGGCCATCGTCGAAAAATATAACGGCATCGCCAAAGCAGCAGGCTTTCAGTTTTTGTCCAGTCATCTGTTTCTGCCGGATGGCCGCATTATCTCGACTAAGGCAAACTTACCCGGCAAGAATACCGGCAAAGGCGATGACGCCGGTTTTTTCGAGACACAACCCTATCCCGAATCGCTTCGTCTGGCCCAACAAAACGGCGTTGCAACATACGCGAGCTTCACCGATAAAGGTGAAAAAGGACGCATGCTGCTTATTCCATTTAAGGACAATCAGGGGCGCACCTCTGTTGTTGGCGCAGGCATTGTAACGGATGACCTTGACCAGCAGCTAAAGTCAACAGGCTGGACGATCTTGACGCATTTTTTCTTGGTCGTGTCGGTCATAACCGGAGTTGCGCTGGCGCTTGGACAGAAGCTCGTGCGGCCTGTAAAACGGTTGCACGAAATCACTAATATCAAAGCCTTTCGTGAGCAGGAAAAGGCATTGCGCCTGGAAAGCGAAAAAAACCAGGCCATTCTTCGCAGCGCCAGCGATGGCATCCATCTCCTCGATTTAGATGGCAATCTGATCGAAGCCAGTGATTCCTTCTGTACCCTGCTCGGCTACGCGCGCGAAGAAATGATAGGTATGAATGTTGCTCAGTGGGATGCCAATTTCAGTGATGACAAACTGATGGCCGATTTCAGGCAAAAGTTCGAAAACCAGGAACGTTCCGAATTCGAGACCCGGCATCGCCGAAAAGACGGCAGTGTGCTTGATGTAGAAGTCAGTACCTTTCCATTGCAGATTGACGGCAAGCCAGTATTATTCAATTCATCGCGCGATATAACAGGGCGCAAGCAGATCCAGCAAACGCTTTTGCGTAGCGAAGCCAACTTCAGGCGCGCCCAGGCAGTCGCTCATACAGGCAGCTGGACACTGGATATTGGCAGTGGCCAGCTGGACTGGTCGGATGAGGTTTACCGCATTTTCGGAATTGAACCCGGAACAGCCGTCAGTTTCGCATTATTTCTTGCCTGCCTGCATCCGGACGACGTCACTAAACTGTTAACGGCCTGGGATGCGGCCCTCACCGGAGATGATTACGACATAGAACACCGTATCCTTGTAGCCGGTGAAATCCGATGGGTTCGCGAACGGGCGAAAATTGACTTCGATGCAGACGGAACCCCCTTGACCGGTATCGGCACTGTTCAGGATATCACCCCTACGCGCGCACTGATTGACGCTCTGATGACGAGCGAACAGCGTTTGTCATTCGCCTTGCAGGGTTCAAATGACGGTCTTTGGGATTGGAATCTGGAAAGTAACGAAGTTCACTTTTCACCGCGGTGGCTGGAAATGGTGGGTTACGCTGAAGGCGAACTGAAGCAAAATTTTGAAACCTGGGAACTCCTAGTGCATCCGGATGACAAATCCCGGTCATTGGCGGCAGTGGCTGATTACATTGAAGGACGCACACCCCGCTATGAAATAGAATTTCGCCTGCACCACAAGCAAGGTCACTGGCTGCATATCCTGTCCCGAGCAAAATGGGCTTGTGACCGAGACGGTCAGATCATGACCCCTCGCCGCCTGGTAGGGACTCATGTAGATTTGACTGAACGCAAGCGAGTAGAACACGCTTTGGCTCACCAAGTTACATTCACCGAGTCACTGATCAATGCCCAAAATGATGGCGTTTCAGCCTGCAGTGAAATTGAAACATATCCCTTTGTCCGTTTCACTGTCTGGAACAGGGCGATGCAAGAATTAACCGGCTACAGTATTGAGGAAATCAACCAGCTCGGTTGGTATCAGACGGTCTATGTCGATGAACAAACCCAACAGCAAGCTCAACAGCGCATGAATCGAATGCGCAAAGGTGATCATCTGCGAGGTGAGAAATGGACAATCGCGCGCAAGAACGGCGAAAGGCGTACCCTTCAGATCTTCACTTCGCTGGTTACCACCCACGACGGCAAACCGCATGTTTTGGCAGTCATGCACGATATCAGTGATCAAATCCGCGCTCTGGCTCAATTAAGGGAAAGCGAAGAACGTTTGCGTGTGCTTTATGAAGGATCTGCCGATCCGATATTATTGATGGAGAATGACGCGTTCATCGACTGCAACAAGTCAGCTCAAATCCTGCTCGGATTACAGAGCCGCGATCAGATAAGAAACGTCAGGCCCAGCGAAATTTCACCCGAATACCAACCTGATGGACGACGCTCAGATGAAAAAGCCGCTGATATGATCGCGACAACCATTGATCAGGGTAACCATCTTTTTGAATGGGAACACATAGCCGCCGACGGCAGGCATATCATCGTTGAAGTCATGCTGACAGTTGTGATGCATAATCACAAGCCCATTATGCATGTCGTCTGGCGAGATCTGAGCCGTCTCCATTCGGCGTTGATGGAGTTGCAAAAGCGCGATCGTTACCAGCGGGCATTGCTGGATAATTTTCCCTTTCTGGTTTGGCTTAAAGATGAAGAAAGCCGTTATCTGGCAGTCAATCAACCCTTTGCCGAAGCCGCTGGCTGGGCATCGCCGGATAGCATCATCGGCAAAAACGACTTCGATTTATGGCCTAAAGAACTGGCTGAGCACTATCGCTCTGTAGACCGAGAAGTCCTGGTTTCCAACCAGCCCAGGTCACTCGAAGAACAGATCGAGAACCCAACCCATGTCGGCTGGTTAGAAACGTATAAATCACCCGTCACCCTGGATGGGCGCGTTATCGGTACCGTTGGCTTTGCCCGCGACATCAGTCAACGTAAGCAAAGCGAATGAGCCATGGAACGCTACAGCGCCATGCAGGAATTACTCTACCAAACCTCTTCCATCTTCATTAATTTACCCCTGGATCAGATAGACCAGGGCATATACGAGGCGCTGGGACAGATGGCGAGATTTGTTGGCATTGACCGCGCCTTCATATTCTCTTACAACGCGGACGAGAACACCGCATCGAATACTCATGAATGGTGCGCCGAGGGCATAAACCCGCAGATCGACAATTTACAAAACTTCCCGCTTAACGATTTTTCGGAATGGGTGACCAGTATTTGTCTGGGTGAAATCACGTTGATTCAAGACGTTTCAGCAATGCCTTCGGGCATCATGCGAGACACGCTCGAGCAACAGCAGATCAAAAGTGTGCTGTTAATTCCGTTGATGATCAAGAATTGCTGCCAGGGCTGGGTTGGCTTTGATGCGGTTAAGAACCGACGTGATTTTGGGTCTGAAGAAGTTCGGCTGTTATCGTTGTTCGCGAATCTTCTGGTCAATATCGATGATCGCCGCAAAGTGGATGATGACCTGCAAAAAAGCCAGAAAATGCTGACTGAAACTCAACGGGTAGCAAGGATTGGCGGTTGGCGCGCGATCCCGGATACCAATGAACTGGAATGGTCGGAGGGGATTTATAGACTGCTTGAAGTATCTCCGGATTATCGCCCCGACCTGAAGAGCGGGCTTGATTTTTTCGAGCCGCATTCGCGCGAGAAAGTCGTTGCCAATTTTAAAAGCAGCATTGACAAAGGCCAGCCCTTCTCTATAGAAATTGAGTTAAATACTCAAAACGGCAAGAAGTTGTGGGTTGAATTGCGAGGCTCCCCTCATCAGGACAATGAAAATCCTGACTATTTAACGGGTACCATCCAGGACATCACCAAACGCAAGCAAGCTGAACAGCAACTGGAACAATACCGTTATCACCTGGAGGAAATGGTCCATGCACGGACGAGTGAACTGGAAAATGCCAACCATCGCTTGAGCATGAGCGATCAGCGCCTGTCGGCCATGTTCGCCATGAGCCAAAAGGTCAATGAACTCAACGAAGACCAGCTCTTGCAATTGGGCATCGAGGAGGCCGTTCGCTTGACAGGCAGTGACATCGGTTACCTTCACTTTGTCAATGACGATCAGGAAACCATTGCGCTTTACACCTGGTCCGCCAACACGTTGCGCTATTGCACGGCAGCCTATGATTCCCATTATCCCGTCTCTGCCGCAGGCATCTGGGCTGACACCGTGCGTTTGAAACAACCGGTGGTCCATAACAACTATCAGCAAATGCAAGGACGTTCGGGCTATCCCGAAGGCCATGCGGAACTCGTTCGCCATCTCGGCGTACCGGTCATCGAGAAAAACAAAGTGGTCATGCTGATGGGAGTGGGAAATAAAACAACCGATTATGACAAATCAGACGTCAATCAACTGCAACTGATAGGCAACGACCTGTGGAGCATTGTCATGAGGCGCCGCACAAACGAGGCGCTGGCCCAAGCCAGGGAAGCGGCCAGCCGGGCAAAGAGCACGTTCCTGGCCAATATGAGCCATGAATTGCGCACGCCTATGAATGCGATCATGGGTATGACGCATCTGGCTTTGCGCAGAGCCGATGACCCCAAATTGAAAGATCAGCTCACCAAGATAGAACGGGCTTCACAGCATTTGCTGGGCGTTATCAACGATATTCTCGACATATCTCAGATTGAAGCCGAGCGTATGACTTTCGAACAAATCGATTTCAAACTTGATGAAGTGCTCAAAAACCTGACTGGCTTTGTTGCGCAAAAGATTAGCGATAAAGGCTTGACGCTGCGAATCGACACCGCGCCGGAAATCGCCGGGCTTTCGTTCAAAGGCGACCCGCTGCGCTTGGGACAAATTTTACTCAACATAACCGGCAATGCGGTCAAGTTTACCGAGACAGGAACGATTACGCTCTCCGTTCGGCTTGCTGAAAACCATCCTGATTCCGTATTGCTACGCTTTGAAGTGCGGGATACCGGTATTGGCATTTCCGGTGAGGATATGAAACGGCTTTTTAATGCCTTTGAACAGGCGGACGGATCTACCACCCGCAAGTACGGGGGCACCGGCCTGGGCTTGGCCATCAGCAAGCGCCTGACTGAAATGATGGGCGGTGAAATCGGTGCATCCAGCAAACCGGGGATGGGCAGCACCTTCTGGTTCACCGCCCGCTTAATCAAAGGGACTGACGTCATGAAATCCGAGGCTACGCATCAACATGAGACGGCTGAAGCGCGACTTAAAACGCAATTCCCGGGAAGCCGCATTCTTCTGGTCGAAGACGAACCGGTCAATCAGGAGGTTTCCCGGTGGCTATTGGAAGAAGCAGGCTTGACAGTGGATCTGGCTGAAAATGGCAGGATAGCGTTGAATATGGCCAAGCACAGTGCTTATGCCTTGATACTGATGGACATGCAGATGCCGGAAATGAATGGCGTAGAAGCAACGCGCGCAATCCGGGCACTGCCGGGCTATGCCGACACACCTATCCTGGCGATGACCGCCAACGCCTTCAGTGAAGACCGTGAGGTGTGTCTTGACGCAGGAATGAACGATCATATCGCTAAACCGGTGGTTCCCGATATACTTTATGAGACTTTGCTAAAATGGTTGATATGAACGTCAGGGTAGCAGATTGTTAGGGTGGATAAGCCACAGCGCATCCACCTTCAACAGCATTGGCGGATGCAGCAAGCGCCATATCCAACCTACAACAACCCTTCTTTGCCGGAAGATTGACAAGCATTTATACGTTAGTTTCAACTAACCCTATCATCACTAAAAATCAAATTTTCGTGTAAGTTCCGAATGAACATATCCTCAATTTTTAATTCCAGGCAATCTAAAACCCTTGATCCTAAGGAGACACGACGCATCACCGATTTCCTCGAATTGTCACCGGCTGCCATCGCTTTTGTTGACAAAAATGGTACTGTTCTGGAATTAACCCCCTCTTTTACCCGCATTTTTGGTTACACAAAAAAAGATATCCCTCATATCGACGTTTGGTGGACTCTGGCTTTTCCCGACCCGGTTTATCGGGAAAACCGGCGTAGGCAATGGAATACAGAAGTTGCTAAAGCGCTTGAAATCGGCGATATGATCCACAATTTTGAAGGCCATGTGTGCTGCATGGACGGACGTTATGTCTGGGTTGAAGCCCATGCCAGCTTTTCCGGCACTGAAATCTTCATCATGCTGGCCGATATCAGCCACCGTAAGCAGGCGGAACATAGAGCCGTTGAATTTGAGAAAGAAGCCGATGCCCTGAGGCGCGAATCGGCCTGGCTTAATCTGGCTCTGAGTTCCAGCCATTCTGGAACTTGGGAATGGGTTCCGGAAACCGAAGAACATCATTGGTCGCCGGCAATATGGAACTTGTTTGGGCTGGATAAAGAAACACAAGTGCCCGGTTTTGCCGTATGGGAAGCGATTGTCGACCCGCAAGACCGGCCTAGGGTTACCCAAAAGATTCGTGAAGCCGTTATCGCAAACCAGGATTTTCTGGATGAATACCGCATTACCGTTTCAGGGGAACAACGCTGGCTTTATCTCAGAGGACGCGCGGTTCGAACTAATCCCGCGCATCCATTGCGCTACCTGGGTATTGTCATGGACATTACTGAGCGCAAGCATGCCGAGGCAGCGCTGCGCGAGCGGGAAGAGGTCATGAGTGCCATCGTTTCCCAGGCAGGCGATGCGATAGAATTGACTGATCTGCAGACGTTCCGTTTCGTCGAGTTCAACGACGCCTCCTGCACCTTACTGGGCTATTCCCGTGAAGAATACACTCAGCTCACCGTGTTCGATATTCAGGCTGAACTGTCCAGTGAAAAAATACGAGCCTTGATGGCGAGTTCACCTACCGGACAAGAGCTGCGGTTTGAAACAAAGCACCGGCGCAAGGATGGTAATCTAATCGACGTCCACGTCAGCATGCGACTCATTGAACTGAGGGAGCGACGTTATTGTGTCGCCATCTGGGGTGACATCAGCGAGCGCAAGCAGCTCGAAGCCAGAATGCGCTTTGCCGAGACCCGTTATAGGGCCATGATTGATCAGGCAGCGCCTGACGCCATGTTTATCCACGATTTTAGTGGGCGTTTTGTCGAGGTCAACCGGAGGGCTTGCGAAAGCGTCGGCTATACCCGGGAAGAACTGCTCAGTATGGACGTGCTCGCTCTCGAAAATGACTTCGACCTGAACAGTGCTCAATCTGAATGGATTCGCGTCAAGCCGGGTGAGACGCATATCCTCTTTGGCCGCCATAGACGTAAAGACGGCAGTCTATTCCCGGTCGAAATACATTTCGGCTCAATCGTGTCAGAGGAGCAACCTTTATTTGTCGCTATGGTAAGAGACATATCCGAAAGACAAGCCGCTGAAGCCTCATTGAAAGCCAGCGAAAAACGTTTTCAGGATATCGTCGAGGTTTCAGCTGACTGGATCTGGGAAGTCGATGCCGAAGGCCGCTTTACCTTCATCTCGAAATCCGTGGAAGCCATACTGGGTTACTCACCCGATGAAGTTTTGGGTTTAAGGCCTTTTGATCTTATGTTGCCGGATGAAGCAGCACGGGTCAGTGCCGAATTTGGCTCTATCATGGCTCAACGCAAACCTTTTCGTGATTTCGTCAATACCAACACGCATAAAGACGGTACTCTTCGTCATATTCAGACCAGCGGCACCCCGATATTCGGTCCGGAAGGAGAATTATTAGGCTACCGCGGCCTGGACCGTGACATTACTGAACTGGTCAAGACCCGTGAAGCCTTGGAAATTCATCAACAGCACCTGGAGCAGCAGGTGGCCGAACGTAGTGCTGCCGCACTGTCTGCCAAGGAAGAGCTGAACCTCATTCTTGAGTCCAGTGCAGACGGAATTTTCGGAGCGAATACCAAAGGCGAAATCACCTTTGTCAATAGCGCTGCCGAACATCTGCTGGGCTATTCGGCCGCACAATTGCTCGGTCGTTCAATGCACGAAACAGTTCACCATACCCATACGGATGGAACCCGGCATTCCAAAACAGAATGTCCGATGCGCAATTGCCTTGTCAATAACGAACAGATAAGAGTTGCTGACGATGTATTCTGGCGGGCTGACGGTACGCCGTTGCCGGTGAGTTATGCCGCACATCCTATGCAACGCGGCGGCACTACGGTTGGCATGGTTGTCAACTTTTCGGACAACACGCTACGCAAGCATTTCGAACAAGCTTTGCTCGAAAGAGAAGAAAGCTTGAAAGAAGCTCAGCGAATTGCCCATTTAGGCCGCTGGTATATGGACGTGGCGAGCAATCAGGTCGTATGGTCGGAAGAAATCAGCAAAATGTTTGGCTTTGATCCATCAAGCCCAACCCCATCTTACGACGAACACCACAAGCTATTCTCGCCGGAAAGCTGGAAAAAGCTATCTGTTGCTTTGGCTAAAACTGTCAAAACGGGGATCTCTTATGAACTGGAACTGGAGACGGTGCGTAAGGATGGCTCAAATGGCTGGATTTGGGTGCGCGGAGAGGCCGTCATGGATACCAAGGGCATGACTGTCGGCCTACGGGGAGTGGCTCAAAACATCACGGAACGTAAACAAACCGAAGCCGCATTGATTGAAGCACAAAAGGCTGCCGAGCAGATGGCCAAGATCAAGAGTGAATTTTTAACCAACATGAGCCATGAAATTCGAACGCCCTTGAACGGTGTGCTGGGCCTCGCTCAATCCGGCTATCGCGAAAATGCCGGTAGGGGCAAATCGCAGGAAATATTCACCCGCATTCTGGATTCGGGCAAGCTGCTGCTCAATATCGTCAACGATATTCTTGATTTCTCCAAGATCGAGGCCGGTAAGCTGGTTATCGAAGCTCAGCCCTTTTCACCCAAACAGATTGTCGACGAAGTCCTCTTGGTAACCTCCGAGCGAGCTAAAGCCAAGGGGTTAATCGTGGAATCCCATCCCGGCTCAACTATGCCGGAGGCTTGCCTGGGTGATCCAACCCGAATCGCTCAGATCTTGCTCAACTTTCTGTCTAATGCTCTAAAATTTACCCTGCACGGTAAGATTACCCTGGAGACCAATTGGGATGACAACACTCTAATTTTCGCAGTGCGCGACACCGGCATCGGCATCGCCCCTGAAGATCATAAAAGGCTCTTTTCTCCCTTCGAACAGGCGGATGCGAGCACCACACGCCAATATGGCGGCACAGGGCTTGGCCTTTCGATCAGCAAGCATCTTGCGGAACTGATGGGTGGCGAAATCCGCGTCGAAAGTACGCCCGGCATCGGGAGCCGATTCGAATTCCGGCTACCTTACATAAAAGCCGACAGCCCCTTGAAATCAATGCCTCCCGGATGCTATCTTCCAACACAAGGCAAACGCCTGGCAGGTTTGCGGATTCTCGCCGCAGAAGACAATGAGGTGAATCAATTGGTGCTGGAAGACATGCTGACCAACGAAGGTGCGGCGCTGACTTTGGTCAGTAACGGCAGGATTGCAGTGGAGACGGTCATGCGGACACCCAACGCCTTCGATGTCATTCTGATGGATGTGCAGATGCCCGAACTGGACGGGCGCGAAGCGACACGCCAAATTACGGCTATCGCCCCAAACGTGCCTATCATCGGCCAGACGGCCCATGCGCTGGCCGAGGAACGTATTATGAATCGTGTTGCAGGAATGGTCGATACCATCACCAAACCGCTGATACATGAGGAATTGATGGCGATCATTTTGCGCTTTGCACCAGCACCAAGGCCCGCCCCCATCATTGCGGATCTGATCGATTGGGACGCGCTGTTCAAGCGCTTCAACAATCGAAAGGACTTCATCGAAAAGCTACTCCGGACGGCACTGCAGAGTCAGCAGGATGTTCCTGCCAATCTGCGTCACGCCGCGAGTAACCAGGATATGGAAGCCATGGCTTTCATCGGCCACAGCCTGAAGGGCACCGCCGGTAATTTTGCTGCGAAAACCCTTTATGACCTTGCCCGCCAACTCCAGGACAGCGCCAGGGCCAATGCCCCCGATGCCGCCCAGCTTGCCGAAAAATGCGCAGATCAACTGGATGAAGTTCTGAAACTGCTGCGCGCAAGAATCAATCAACCGGAAACTTTAAATGGGGGACAGCAGGATGAGCCTTAAGCCAAACATTCTTGTGGTCGATGACCAGCCGGAAAACCTGCTGATCCTCGATGACTTACTCGCGGCCGATTTTACCGTGCATGCCGCGTCCAGCGGCGAACAGGCGCTTGCCACCGTTTCAGCTGACGCACCTATCGATATCATATTGCTCGATGTCATCATGCCGGGCATCAATGGTTTCGAAGTCTGCCGAAGGCTCAAGGCATCGCCGACAACACGCAACATTCCCGTCCTGTTTTTGACCAGCCTGGACAGCATTGCCGACGAGACCGAAGGTTTCACAGTGGGAGGAGAAGACTTCATCCATAAACCGTTCTCGGCTCCCGTTGTGCTGGCGCGTATTCACACTCATCTGCAACTGGCGAATAACCGACGTGATTTGGCCTTACGTAATGAAAATCTGGAACTCCTTGTTCATGAAAGAACGCGCGAACTGATACGCCAAAAGCAGGAAGTCATCAATGCCCAGGATGCCACCATCATTGCTTTTTGCGCCCTCGCCGAAGCGCGAGACAATGAAACCGGCAACCATATTCGCCGAACTCAAAACTATGTGCGCACACTGGCTGAGCTGCTGCGCAATCACCCGCGTTTTTGCGACGAATTAAACGACGATGTCATCCTGCAATTATATAAATCAGCGCCTCTGCACGATGTCGGCAAGGTGGCGATTCCCGATGCCATCCTCAACAAACCGGGTAAACTTACCGCCGAAGAATGGGAAATCATGAAGCAGCATACGGAATTCGGACGTGACGTAATCGCTCAAGTGGAACAGAATTCGGGCAGCGAAGCCAGCTTTCTGCGTTACGCCCGCCAAATTGCTTACAGCCATCATGAAAAATGGAACGGCAGCGGTTACCCTCAAGGATTGGCTGGGGATGAAATACCGGCAGCGGCACGATTTATGGCTGTCGCCGATGTCTATGACGCCTTGATTTCAAGACGGGTTTACAAGCAGGGTTATTCCCATGAACAAGCCATCGCTATGATCTCAGAAGGCGTTGGCAGCCACTTTGACCCCGATATTGTCAAAGCGCTATTGGAAAATCACGACTTATTCCAAAAGATTGCCCATGAATTTCATGATGAATTTGCAACACTGTAATCGCCAACTTAACGCTTATGGTGAGGCTCTCACCTCGCCAGAAAAATGAAAGGACCCGGGTTTAGGGTGCGGTTATTCGCCTGAATGGACGCAATAAATAGTTACCTATCATAAATCCTTTCCTGATTAGCAAGATGTTTCAGCTAAATCCATTAGCGCCCGTCGGGAAACGGACATCCAGTGCCATGGAGGGTAAGCTGCTAGCTATGGATGTGACCTGGATTCCGACAATCCCTACCGGAATGACGCGGCCCCCTTGTTTTGTTGTTCCGCTTAACAGTTATATATCCTTTTCCTAGTGCTCAGGCTCAAGGACTGAGCGGCACAACTAAGGTTTGTCAGAATTTTTTACAAACCCAGTTTCTACAAATTTTAAAACTCAACATAGGCGCTTGATTAATAAACATTACCCTATCTATGGTCTTTATATTGCCTGTCTAATATATCGGTTTATTTACACTCGACTGATGCACTGAAATAGCGAGCTTTCTGCATAATTCATTGGTATTTTAAGAAAGACGCTGACTAATCAGACAGACTAGTCACGAGCTTTCTCTATTTATGTCAATATTTTTTACATTTGCACGTTATTTTGATGAGAGAAGCCGGTATTACAACGTTTCTAAATTTTAATTTTGGAGAAGATATGACTATTAAAAACTTTGCCCTTATTAGCACGCTGGGGCTTTCGACATTGATGACCCCTGTCGCTTCAGAGGCATCTAGCGCCTTTGCAAACGCCAGTCTGAACTGGGATTCTATAGAAATTTTCACTTCGAGCTTCGGAGGCAATCCTGAGCCAACCATTCAATGGCTTAACCAGACAGATAACGGCTCGTTATCAACCAACGATAATTTTGGAGGCGGAACCGCATCTGACACTTCATCAGCCGGTTTCAACAGACCCAACTGGTTATCCACTATTCAAAGAAATTCAAGTTTGAGCTATACGTCCTCAGCCTTTGACGCCCGCACGCAAAGCGTTGAAGCCAGTGCCTCAAGTCCAGTCGAAGTAGGCGATTACAACAATTCTTCCAGCAGCAGTTTAACTCGTGCTGGTCAGTTTTCGGTAAGCGGTTCGGGTCTTGTGGGATTTAAATTTAGTGCATCGGCCTACAGCAATGTGAATGGGACCTCAGATTGGAGTGGATTTGCAACGAGCCAGGCCTTTGTCTCATTAACTAATGGATTAGGTTCTTCAATACAATCTCTTGACGCTCACAGCAGCATCTTCTCGCTGGAAATCGATGACCTGAGCAATACATTGGTCGTTGCATTATTTTTTAATGATGGTCAAACCGGCTTCCTTGAGACCAGGGTAAGTGCAAGCACTAATTTGTCCGGCTATTCTGATGGCGATGGTCAAACTTCACCGGTTCCTGTACCCGCAGCATTCTGGTTTTTTGGCACTGCACTGATCGGCTTGGCAGTCGGCAAACGTAAAAAGGCTTAAGCTTTTTTACCCTGCAGGCTTTCATCAGCCTGCAGGACTGCCAGCCAGAATAACAAGCATCATCTATTTCCTTCAGAACCTCGCTTCGTCAGGCTAACGACCTGAAACTTGATATCGTCTTGACTATTTTCATGCATTATTGATAGGCATAACTGATATAGATGTGATACCCCAGCAGAAACAACAGCGCCGTTGCCAGACTGACATGTACCATGACCCACACAGGATGAAACCAGGCATGGCGGATAGCCGTAGTCTCAACATTGAAAAGCCCAGTGAGAAACAGGGCAAAATAAACCAGACTCAAAAGCTGTAAATAACCAAACCCCATCGTTTGCGAATGGGTAAAAAAAACCAGTGGCGCCAAACTGCCGATCAGTTTGTGACGATGGATAAGCCTACCAGCCAACCGCATCAAACCTCGATTGCGCAACACCGAACAATGCCATTGATGCGCCAGATAAGTCAGTATTGCAAACCCTGAAAGTTGTTTATAAACATCATCCGCCTGCAGCTCGCTAAGCCAGGCCCATCGCCACTCATTAGCGATAAAAATACCCAGCAACAGCAGTAATATCAGCCCCATATAAAAATAATTTTTACCCCTGAATTTAGGCGTGGCTACACCCGATTTTTTGCTTGTCGGCGGCGCAATGGCTTTATCGATGACTAACATGATCCGGCACCTCCAGGCGATGAATTGACTGCTGAATCAAGCTGAGTGTTTGGGGAGCCGTGCGCGCCAAAACCTCCCGCATAAAAACCTCGCCAGAGGGCAAATAATAGCCTTCGCGCGGCCAGTGCTCGCCCAGAACCGGCGGTTTGGCAAATGTTTTGACTTTGTCCAGATAGGTACTGTAAGCCTCCTGGACACTCTGATGAAAAACCGTCAGCACGCGAAAAAGTTCTTCCAGAGAAACGGCCGAAGCGGGATACATCCAGGTGGTTCCGCCCATGATATCGCGCAGGCGCCAATCACTCTTCGGTGATTGTTGATGTTTATTGTGACAATCGATGCAGGGTTCAGCGATGGCCACATCGGCAAACATGCCCGTATATAATCGCGTATCGGGCACGTAAAAAAACTGCGCTTGTTGCGTTTGACGAAGCAGCTGAAATTTGTCCTGTTGCAGTCCTTCAAACCGGTTATCCGGGCTGATTGGAAAATCCGAACCCAGAAATAAACTGATGCGTACCGGACTTTTTTCCAGGCTCTTGGCGGTTTCTCTCAGAAACAAAGCCGGCAAAGGTCCCGCTTCCAGGTCCTTATCGCGCCAATGCTCATCAAATTTAAGCCCTGCCTTAGTGCCATTGCCGACGATTTCCTGAGTCCAAAGCGCCCGGACGGCGGCATTCTCTGCTTGTAACAGCTTAAACAGTTGCTCCACCGGAATACTGGCCTCCTCGCTCTTATTCTCCACTAACGGCGGTGGCGCACTGACAAACAAATAAATAGCCAAACAAACAAGTGTTAATACGATGATCCCATCACTTTTAATTGTCATCATCGGTCTCCTTTTTAGCCGGGTGATGGCGCTGTTCGCCGTAAGGTGACAGACCACCGTTAAAATAAGCGGTAATTTTTTCAGGGGGAATGATTTTGTCTACCGTTTTAGCAGGCTGCCTGATATGGTTACCGTGAAAATCATGACAACCCAAACAGCTATCCCAAAGCTTAAGCGCGATCAATCGATCATGAGGAACATCCACGGGGTCTTTTCTGAGTTGGGTATTCTTGTGGCAGTTCCGGCAATAACCGGTATCCGTCAGCGTGACGCGTCGGCCGTTATGTTCAGCATGACAGGAAAGACAACGATCTGGTCCAAGGGCTTGTCTGGCTTTCAGAAATCGCGGTTCAAGAAAGCGGTAAACCGGATGGTTGTCATTGGGTCTTTCGTGACACTCAAGACACTCTTTATTACTGACCGGAGCATGAATAAAATCCGCGCTGTTTTGGCGTTTTCCTAAAACAAATTGCAGGTTGGCTTGGATTTGCTGGCGGGCGGTCCCCGGCGCATCTTTATGGCAAGTACTGCATTTGAGATCTTCATGACCGGTATTCATAGGTCCATGAACATGGAAACGGTCCCTCTGTGACAAGAACAACAGTCCGGCCAGGCCCAAGCCAATGCCTAATATAAAGGCCAGATGCTGACGTTTACGTGGCGTAATTGGTTTATTCATTTGACACCTGAAACACATTACTTGGATAAGCTTGAAAACAACTGCCCCTATTCCTTCCTCGTTTCAGCAATTTCCAGTTTGATGATAAAAAAGGCTATGTTTGCGTTAATAGTGGGCGTCGCCCCGGCAGGGATTGCCGGGGGCCAGAAGCCATGGATGGCGCTGGACTTACACATCCTTGTGACCTGGATTCGCTTACGCGGTCTAACGGCTCCGGCAATCAATGCCGGAATGACGGTGTTTATTTACTTTCAACTACTAACGCGAACATAGCCATAAAAAAGGGGTGACTTAAGCCATATTAAAAGTTCAAACCAGGAATTGCTGCCATCGGTTTAGAAAGCTCTGAAATACCGGGCGTCAATCCCATCCAATCGATTAACACGCCGCTTTTCACATAAGTGCTAAACCATTGATTAACAGCCTCCGCCGTTAATTTTTTATCCCATTTAAAGTCATCCCTAATTGCCCCCAAAACAGTTGACGCGGGAAGCAGATCGGCAAGGCGCTTACTCAGATAAGCTTTGTTTTGAGCCACACCATCCAAAGGCAGGTTGTTAATAATCAGCCCAACGTTATCCAGCCCATGGCTGTTGATGAACGAAACACACAGCACGGTATTGTCGATTGCCGCGCCAAGACCCGGCCTGCTTACAAAAATCACCCTGGCCGAAAATGCCTTTGCCAGACTGGCATTGGATACACCAATGATACTGCCTGTTGCCGGGTCTCCGATGCCATCGATAAGCACGATTTTTTTGTTTGCACCAACGTCAGCAATCTTTTGCAGAATCCCATTTTTAAGTGCTGCCGAATCCGGCGTTAAACCATCGATGAAATCCCGGGTAAAACCTTTCCTGAAAATTAAGGCCGCATCCCGGTGTTCAATAGTTTGCTGCTCACAAAAAATCGTTACCGCCTGCCTGTCCGTGCATTGTGTCATCGGTTTGATATAGGCCAGTTCGCTTGGTGCATAGCCATCAGACAGCAACTGAGCCAGGATACCCAAGCACACAGTGCTCTTTCCTGCCCCGGACTCGGCCCCCATGACATAAAGGTATTGCTCAGGCATTCATAACCAACTCGTTAAAGCTGGATTTGTTATTGACCATTCGATCGACTTGCCGGTGAATGGCTATATTTTCAGGGGTCTGGAGTTCACCACCCAGTTTGTAAACAAAGCGCTTTCTTGCCTCATGATAAGCTTCATTTCCATAAAAATTGGCGTACATCTGAGTGAGTTCAAATTGCCTGTAGGACGCCAGGGCTTTAGCCGCTTCGTCAAAACAGCGGGTTCTGGCCTTCCTGATCAAACTTTTCCTCAAGTTTGTACTGTCCGCACTGTAAGTTTTGGCCACATGTTTGACTTGCGCGTAAAAAATGGAATGCTGTTTATCAAGCATTTTGTCGACTAGCCCGATACGCCAGGCCGCTTTGGCACTGATAGGCAAGCGCTGCTCGGTCAGTGAGGTGGCTAATTCCAGACCCACCCGTTTGGGCAACAAATAAGTCCAGTATTCAGAACCGTACAGGTCCCCCATATTTTTGTAATGCGGATTCAAAATGATGCCGTCGCGTGCCAATACAATGTCCGAAGCAAGCGCAAGAATTGCGCCCCCTGCCCCCGCATTGCCTGCCATGGCCGAGATGGTCAATTTATCCAGCGTCGTTATGATCTGATAAATCAAATCATCTATCGCGTTGATATTGGCCCATGATTCATCCGCCGGACTGTCGGCATTTTCGATATGATTGAGATGAATCCCGTTGGACCAGAACTCCTCGCCCCCCATCAGCACAATCACATTAACCGGTAACGTTGCAACATGACGGTAGACCGATAACAGCAAGCGGCATTGATCAGTACACATCCCGCCATTATGGAAAGAAAAATTCAGATAGGCGATATCGCCATCCAGTTCATACCACACTTCCTGGACCGGCAACTGGCGGCCTGGCTGGGTATAGTCTATGTCCAGGGCTTGAATCGATTTGTACACCAGATTCTTTAACGGACTCTTGAAAGGCTTGGGCAGCAGGTCTTTTAAGACCTCGGTCGCGGGTAATTTGAGGCCTTTGGTGCCGTTATCCAGTTTTGGCTGTAAATGGCCGATCCAGATTGCGCCATCTACCGTTGCCCGGCAAATTGCCTGATTGGCTGTTGCAATGATATCGCCCGGCTTTCCGGTCAAACCGGACGCTTTATGTGCATTAAACAGATAAAAAGGCTTTCCGTAGAGGGTATCCAATAAACCGGGACTGCCGTCGGCGGCATGAATGCGTTTTAAAATGTCATCGGTTTTGTGCTTTTTCCAATCGATGCTTCTATCGGGTTGTTTCATCAAAGGTCTTAATATGCCTTTAATATCCGGTTTACTGTAATCCAGAGGTTCCGGTTTAAACGCCGGAGCTTCAAAGTAAGTCAGGGCTTCCCACAAACAATCAACAGCCGCCTGTGTCACCTCGCGATAAAAGAGGCTGCTTTTTGAAGCTATCCGCATCGGAAAGGTTTTACTCGCCCAAATATCTCCGGCATCCATTTCCTCGCGTGCCTCCAGCAAGGTGACGCCCCATTCCTGCTCTCCACTCTGTATCGCCCAATCCAGAGAAGAAGGGCCTCTATCGCCTTTAATGCCTGGATGAACGATCAAACAGGTAGTTTTTTGATACAGCTCTTGAGGAATCCGTCTCGTCAAAAACGGGCAAATGATTAAATCCGGTTGAAATAATGCAACGCCCTCCAGCAATTGGGGTATATCGCCCAAATGCAGTTCTACTGAGACGATATAACCGGCATCATTAAGCTCTGTATAAAAGCGTTGAGTTAATCCCGAAAAAGCGGATGAAACCAATAAAATACGCATCTTGATCACCTTATTCTAAATAGGTCTGAGACCTTTACCGGCAAACGCCTGGTTTAGACGATTACCCGAGAAGCTGTTGAATTCAGATGAACACTGAATCGTTTTCTATAGTCCTGCGGAGAATCCCCTGGATTTAACGATTTACCCCAACGGCATGCCTGACCGATGGTGGACTTGGCAGTAATACACTTTTTGGTTGTGAATCGTGCCTAACAAATCCATCAATTTACGGATTTTTTGATAGCTTATCTCCTCTTCTGTTATCGGGTGCAAGGCATTCATTTGCGATAAGTTACCGATTTGGTCACGTACGGCATGTTCAATCAAATCGATTTCGTTGAGGGATAATTTGAACATTTCATTATAATTTGACATAAATACTCCTTATACAGAGTGAAAATTACATTACCTCCGTGTGAACTAATCACGGGAAAGAAACTCCGGATAGCGCGTCTTATTCAGGCGACTGCCAAAGAAGTTGCAGAATTCGGGCGCACACTGAATCGTTTTCGATAGTCCTGCGGATTGACCCCCATGTGTTTAACAAAAGCACGGCGCATGCGCTCGGAATCGAAAAAACCGGCTTTCTCCGCCACATCTTCAATCGATAACGCCGTGTTTTCAAGGTGTTGCCTTGCTGCATCAATACGCGCCATTTCGACAAATTTAGCGGGGGTGACACCGGTCTCCGTCAAGAAAGTTCTGGCAAAATTACGCGGACTCATCGCCATACGTCTGGCAAGATTATCGACATGATGATCCTCGGCCGGATTTGCGATAATCCAGGCTTGCAAGTCACGAATATCAGTCCGATGATGCGCCTCGCTGGTCAGATAAGTGCTGAACTGGGATTGTCCGCCGGGCCGTTTCAGAAACATCACCAGATAACGCGCTACACATAACGCCAGTTCTCGCCCCCAATCCTCCTCCACCATCGCTAAAGCCAGATCGATCCCGGATGTAATGCCGCCTGAGGTATAGATAGAGTCATTGCGAATGAATATATGATCTACCTCTACTTGAATAGCCGGGTAGTTGAGCGCTAACTCCTCACACCAGTTCCAGTGAGTGGTTGCCCTCAGATTATCCAAAAGTCCGCACTCAGCCAGAAGAAAGGCCCCAGTACACACCGACGCCAAACGCCTGACTCGAGTCGCCATGAAGGTTACCCAGTTCATTAAGGCAACTTCTTTCAACATCGATTGAAGATCAATAGATCCAGGAATGACTAATGTATCTATACCATCGCTGATTCCGTCAAAAGCCCGGTTCGCAAAAATCTGGAGACCGGTCATCGTGGTAACTGCACCGGGCTTTTCTGCCACTATTTCGATCAGGTACACAGGCTCCTTAATCAACCCTACTCTTTGTAAATGCAGACTGGCAAAAGCAAACACCTCAAAAGGTCCTGTAATATCTAAAACTTCCGCTCCGGGATAAGCCACGATACTGATTCGTCTGACGATAGGATTTTGAAGCAACGCACTGGAAACAACAAATTTATTGGGCATAAACCCTCCTACGCCAAAGAAACAAGGCTAAACAATGCAAAGCCCAAAAAGGTCTATCAATCCTCAGGAAATTCATTATTAAGCACGGTTAAATAATCGCTCTTTACCCCTTTTTGCACAAGGACAACTTTCCCTCATTTTCTGCCAACGTACTGCCTTGATTATCAAGTGACGGATAAATTACGAACCGGCACAGGCAAATACCGGTATAAAATGAACTCTCTAAATGACTGGATCCGATTATGAAAAAAGCACTCTTGATTTTATTGCTGCTTCTGCTGGCCGTTTGTTTGTTTTTTCCAATTTCCAACCTGATGGGTTTGCAGGGCAAAAATGAACTCATTGCCACTGTCCCCGGCACGTCAGAAAGCTTTGCCGAGGTATCTCAAATTTTGCAGAATAAATGCGTCGATTGCCATTCGCCGGGCATGACGCGGATGCCGGTTTATGCCAACTTGCCTATCGCTAAACAGTTGATGGAAAATGATATCGAACAGGCTGGAAAAAGGCTGGTGCTGACCAAAAAGCTTTTTAGCGGCGAGGACGCTTTTACACCTTTGCTGCTGGCAAGACTGGAGCACGTCGTTCGATCCGGGATCATGCCACCGTCAGAGTATATTTTGATGCACTGGACAGGAAATTTAACCGATGCCGAGAAACAAACACTACTCGTCTGGATTGCCGCAGAAAGGTCAAAATCCCCTTGGAGCCAGGATTCTGCAGAAGCTTTTAAAGGCGAACCGGTTCAAACGCTACCGTTAAGCACCTCGCTCGATCAGAATAAGGTCGCATTAGGTGGAAAATTGTTTCATGACCGCCTGCTTTCCGGAGACAACACTTTGAACTGCGCATCCTGCCACGACCTGACCCGGGGCGGCACCGATCAGGCCAAAGTCGCTACCGGCATTAAAGGACAACAGGGACCTATCAACTCGCCGACTGTCTATAACGCCATGTACAACATCGCGCAATTTTGGGACGGCAGGGCCAAAGATTTGCAGGAACAAGCGGCAGGACCAGTCGCCAATCCCGGTGAAATGGGCGCGGAATGGGAGGTTGTGATTGAAAAGCTCAAACAAGTTACAGACTATCAGGACGCCTTTGCCAAACTCTACCCGGAACAAGGTCTGACTAAAGAATCCGTTACCGATGCGATTGCTGTTTTCGAACAATCACTGGTGACCCCCAACGCCCGTTTCGACCAGTATCTGCGCGGTAATAAAACCGTTTTAACTGCTGATGAAAAAGCCGGTTATAACCTGTTTAAAGCCAATTGCATTGCTTGCCATTTCGGCCCTGCGCTTGGCGGTTTGTCGTTTGAAAAAATGGGTGTCAAACAGGATTATTTCAAACTGCGCGGCGGTCCGGTCAGCGATGTCGACAATGGCCGTTTCAATGTCACCCAACTGGAAAAAGACCGTCATTTTTTCAAGGTTCCCGTACTGCGCAATATCGAACTGACCCAGCCTTATTTTCATGACGGCTCAGTCAATAATCTTGCAGATGCGGTACGGATTATGAGTCAAGTTCAACTGGATAAAACGTTGACGGATGATGAAACCGGAAAACTAGTTGCGTTTTTGAAAACGCTGACCGGTGAATACAAGGGAAAACCGCTCGCCCGATTGACGGCTGAAGATATCCAATAGCGGGCGATTCAGAATCTCGCCAAAATAACCTCCCCTTTGAGAAGGCACTGTTCGCGTAAGTACTTGAAAAGACATTAACGCCATCATTCCGGCAGGGATTGCCGGAGCGACGCCCACAATTATTGCGCACAATGCCTATTTAAAACCCCATCCTTTGTAATTTGGCATTTCGCCTAATTAAAGTTACATCCAGATTTCCTAAAAGCCATTCAAGCTTCTAAATAAAGCGGTTCACTTCAATAAATCCGCCATGGAAATAACGTTTTTGGCCATTTCACCAATCGCAATATTTCTATCCATTGCCAGTTTTCTTAACGCATGATAAGCCTCATCTTCGTTGTAGCCTTGCGATTTCATCAGCAGACCTTTGGCTCTGTCTATCAACTTGCGTTCTTCCAGTTGCGATTTGGTTTTTTTGAGTTCGTCTTTCAACGCCTGCTGTTCTTTAAAGCGGGCAATCGCAATGTCAATGATGGTTTTAATCCGTTTGGTATCGAGACCATCGACAATATAAGCGCTGACACCGGCTTTGATAACCTGATTAATCGTTTCGGCATCCTGATCTTCGGCAAAAATAATGACCGGTACCGAATGACTTTGATTGATGGTCAAAATGGCTTTAAGCATCACCTGAGTTGGTGTAAATACGTTGAGCACAACGATATCCGGCAGCAGCGACAAGACAATCGCGCTGAGATCAAGCGATTGAAGCGGCAGACAGGCAACCTCGAAACCGTATTTTTGCAGGGTCTCTTCCAACAGTTTATCGGATTGCACTTCGTCCACAATCAATACTTTCAAGGGCTTCATATCAGTCCAGTTCGATTTTAACGAGTGTGCCGTCGGCCATGATTTCTGTTATGAATTCTTTGGGTTCCTCAAGCCAGTAAATTAATATCAATGCCGCCACCGAACAAACGCCCAGTCCTATGAAAAAAATCGACGGCGTGGCCATGCTCATCAAAACAAGAAACACAATCGCACCGGCATTGCCATAAGCTCCTATGATACCGGCAATCTGTCCGGTTATAGATCGTTTTATCAAAGGCGCAATAGCAAAGACGGCACCTTCGGCCGCCTGAATAAATATCGAACAAATGATGGTGACCGTTACCGTCAAATAAATCGGCCAATCACTGGCAATGAAAGACATCATAAAATAACCGAGCGCCGTTCCGCTCATAAAAATCATTAAAGAAAATCTTCTACCTATTCTGTCACTGAGCCAGCCTCCGGCAGGACGTGCGATTAAATTCATAAAAATAAAACTGGACGAAAGCAGGCCCGCATCTATCATCGAAATCGGCTGGGTTTCGCGATAAGTCGTGAACAAAAAAATGGGCAGCATAGACACCACGGCCAGTTTGGAACCGAAGGTCATCAGATAGGCCACACTGAGAATACTGACTTGTTTAAACGAATAACGATGAATACTGTCTATCGGTCCGCTAAGCCGGTCGGCATTGATATCCACGATCCGGTGCGCATGAAAAAAGAACAAGATCCAAATTAACAGGTTAATGGCAACAACCCACGGACCGGACAGCAAATCGGCTTCAGGCGTGGAGAGTTTCCAGGTCAACAGCGACATGGCGGCATAAAGCGGCACGGTGGTGGCGATATAGAAGAAGAGATCCCTGATGCTGGTCACTTCTATGGCGCCCGATCGCTTGGGTTTCAGGTAAGGAACATGAGGCGGCGTGTCTTCGACGTTTTGATAATAAATAAAAGCGTAGGCAAGCGATAAAACACCGGTAAGGGCAACGGCGTAGCGCCAGCCTTCCTCCGCACCAAAATAAAGCGCAAGTCCGGGTAAGGCCAGTGTCGCTGCAGCCGAACCGAAATTACCCCAACCACCGTAGATACCCTCTGCGATACCGACTTGTCTGGATGGAAACCAGTCGCCGATCATGCGAATACCGATCACAAATCCGGCACCGACAAAGCCCAGAGCAAATCTTGCCCAGGCCAGTTGCTGGAATGTTTCGGCGGCAGCAAAAGCAAAACAGGGCAAACTGCACAAGGCCAATAAGGTGCTATAGCTGATCTTGGCGCCAAACCGGTCGACAACTATTCCGATGATAATGCGGGCCGGAATCGGCAACGCAAAATTAAGCAACAGTAAAATAGCCACTTCGGATTCGCTCAAATCCATTGACGTCATGATCATCAGCATCAGCGGCGCATGGTTAAACCAGACGACAAAACTGATAAAAAACGCTATCCAGGTCATGTGCAGGATTTTTATTTTCCCGGAAAAGCTGAAAATATTCATGGGTAAGGCAGACCTGTAAAGTAATTTAAGCCAAAGAACTTATTCTATGTTAATCCAAGTTAGCAATTAATAAGCCAGTGCATTTTCTTCATGCACCGACCAGCAGACTTTATCAACACCTGCGAACGATACGGTTCATTCCTCACCACATCCTACGGGCTAACTCGAGTATGTTAGCCAGATAGGATGTGCCGACGATAGGAGGCGCATCGTTCGCGATTCAAACAAACCCTAACCGTACATGAAAGTCCTGCATTCGCCCCGTCAAATGAAAGTAATAGCTCTTAAGGAGAAAGAGAGCGGTCACTCGCCCGACAGGACGCCGTGAATACGTCCATGTAGGCTTGACGGCGGCTCCCTGCCGCCGACACCTGTCGATCGAGTAACCGCTCCCTCTTCGGTTCATGTACTTTCACGGTAACCAAATACCGACGCTTTTACCTACCGAATGCCCTATGGTTTTTCACCGTCAATCTTGCCCATCAGAAAACAAGCATTGGTTGATCGACAAGATTGAGGTGTTGCGTGATGCCTTTCTATACCTAAAACAACGAAAACCTTTATGTGAAGCAAGGTATTCATGACAAGAAGGGAGTAACTCGACAGATGCGCCTCCTGGCGTCGGCACATCCTATTTGGCGTATCTGACGCGTTTTCGCGCCACAATGGTGCAATGCCTCTTCTTTCTCCCCGAATCAGTGCATTCCTGACGGGTTGCTGTGCGCTTCCGGTGCTTTTCTGTTGGACTCAGGGCCGGATGGTGCGCTTTTGATTCTATATCAAACAAGCACTTACGTTTCCTTGCCGGTTTTGCCGGTCTTTCTGGCATTACCTTTGCTTTAGTTGAGACAAAGCTCCTCGTCGGAGCGGTTATGATTTTGGGGCAATGGCGTCCCGGTTCAGTGATTTTTTCACATGGGCCGGACGCCTTTTTTTTTGCCCGAAATTCAGGTTTTTACGTTTTCTCTGCAGCAGATCCGGGGTTACCGATGAGTCACACACAGACACTGGTCGTTATTGGCAATGGCATGGTCGGTCAACATTTTTTGGCCGGTCTGGCTAACAGCGCCGCGAGGGCGCGCTATCACCTTGTGGTGTTTTGCGAAGAGCCTCGGCCGGCCTATGACCGGGTGCATTTATCCGAGTATTTTGCCGGTAAAACCGCGCAGGATCTGTCGCTGGTGCCGGACGGCTTTTTTGCCGAACACGGCATCACCGTGCATTTGGGGGATAAGGCTAAAACCATTGACCGCGCCGCCAAGACCATTATTTCCGAACGCGGCGTGGTGATCGCGTATGACATCCTTGTTCTGGCCACCGGCTCCTATCCCTTTGTCCCTCCGGTGCCCGGCCATGACCGTCCGCACTGTCTGGTGTACCGTACCATCGAGGATCTGGAGGCGATGAAAAGCGCT
>JAGXSU010000086.1 GCA_018333785.1 Methylomicrobium sp.
GCTAAAATGCCCGAGCCGCAGCCGTAGTCAATCACAACTTTATCAGTTAAATCATGGCTTGCCAGCCATTCCAGGCAGAGCGCTGTGGTCGGATGTGTGCCTGTACCGAATGCCAGTCCAGGGTCGAGAGTGAGGCAAACCGTTCCGGGTTCAAGTTGTTCCTGGCCGGTAGGGCAGACCCAGAGCCGGTCGGCAAATTTCATGGGCTGATAATAATCCATCCAGCTGCGCTCCCAAGCCTGATCTTCCAGTTTTTCATAGGACCATTGAGAAAGTCCGCTGTTAAACTGTTCATTGATCTGTGATTTTATCTGCTCCAGATCGGACTCAAGTTCAAACAAGGCAATGACCCGGGTATTAGGCCAAATGATCGTTTCGCCGGGCAGCGGTTCATAGACCGGTTTATCTTCGGCATCCATGTAGGTTACAGAGACCGCGCCGATTTCACTAAAATAATCAGCGAGTTCAGGGGCTGTATTTTCATTGGTGGTAACAGATAATTGGTGCCAGGCCATGTATTTTCACATTCTAAAATACAAAAGCAGACGGATGTCTGCTCTTAAGGGTTAACTTCAAAATAATGGCTAAAACTTAAAATTCCATTATGCGGTGATTAATTGGAGGGCTATTCGGTTCAGCCGTTTTATCAAGGAAGGGATGCCTGAAATCGATGGTGTTAGAAGTTATACCCATCCTAGATCGAAATCCAGCATCGGGGTGCCCGTCAAAGGACGCCGCATATACATCTCTGTAGGTTCTATGCCAGCATCCCTGCTGGCAAAGCCTTTGCCGAACAACCCGTTGCTTCCTTAGGCGCTGCCGAAATTTGAAGTGCGAAAGGTATATAATAAGTTCGCATAGAGCACAGTAAGAGTGTCTTATTTAAAAGGCGCATCTTTTTTGAGGGATGCGCCGAATAACAAAGGATCAAGCAGCCTGTTTCATCGTCAGGAGGTCATGCCTAGTTTTTTCTCAAGATAATGAATATTCCTTTGACCACTGACAAAGCCCTGGTCGGTCATAATATCCTTGTGCAATTCGATATTGGTTTTGATGCCGTCGATGATGATTTCACTTAAAGCCGTATTCATTCTGGCGATGGCGCTGTTTCTGTCATCACCATAAGCTATCAGTTTTCCGATCATCGAGTCATAGTAAGGTGGTACTTTATAGCCGTTGTAAATATGCGTTTCGCAACGTATACCCGGACCGCCCGGCATATGGAACTGATTGATGGTGCCGGGGCAGGGCATGAATGTCTTTGGGTCTTCAGCGTTCAATCGGCATTCAATGGCGTGGCCGCGGAATATTACCTGATCCTGGGTAACTGAAAGTGGTAAGCCATAAGCAATTCGCAGTTGTTCTTTTACAATATCAAATCCGGTAATCATCTCGGTGACCGGATGTTCAACCTGGACTCGCGTGTTCATTTCAATGAAAAAGAATTCACCTTTTTCGTATAAAAATTCGAAAGTACCGGCGCCCAGATAGCCGATGTCGCGGCAGGCTTTTGCGCATAACTCACCCATCCGGTTGCGTTGTTCTTCAGTAATTCCCGGCGCTGGGGCTTCTTCCACAACTTTTTGATGTCTGCGCTGCATGGAGCAATCCCGTTCACCCAGATGAATCGCATTACCATGCGAATCAGCCATTACCTGAAACTCAATGTGCCGGGGATCTTCCAGAAATTTTTCCATGTAAACCGTGCCATTACCGAAAGCGACCTCGGCCTCGGCTTTGGTCATCGTAATGGCATTAATCAATGCTGCTTCGGTATGGACGGTTCGCATGCCTCGGCCGCCACCGCCGCCTGCAGCCTTGATAATGACCGGATAACCGATCTCCTGAGCCATCTTGAGATTTTTCTTGTTGTTATCGCCAAGCGGGTCGCCATTACCGGGAACACAGGGGATGCCTGCAGCTTTCATGGCTTTTTTGGCAGATATTTTATCACCCATCAAGCGTATGGTTTCAGGGTTTGGGCCAATGAAAACAAAGCCACTCTGCCGGACTTTTTCCGAAAAATCGGCATTTTCGGATAAAAATCCATAGCCGGGATGGATCGCTTCGGCGTCGGTGACCTCAGCCGCACTGATGATGGCCGGAATGTTGAGATAGCTTTCACTGGATGATGCCGGGCCGATGCAGACTGATTCATCCGCGAGACGGACATGTTTCAAGTCACGGTCTGCAGACGAGTGGACCGCGACCACTTTAATGCCCATTTCGCGACAGGCGCGCAAAATACGCAGAGCAATTTCGCCTCTATTGGCGATGACAATTTTATCGAACATGATCGGGCACCTAAGTGTGGTTATTCAATAACGAATAAAGGTTGGTCATATTCGACAGGTTGTCCATTCTCGACCAAAATTTGAGTGATAGTCCCGCTCTTGTCGGCCTCAATTTGATTAAGAATTTTCATTGCTTCAATAATGCATAAAGTATCACCCGCTTTAACGGTATGACCTACTTCGACGAAAGCCTTGGAGCCGGGTGACGCGGAGCGGTAAAAGGAACCGACCATTGGCGATTTTACAATGTGACCGCTTATTTTGTTTTCAACGGGTGCCGCAGCAGGAGCGGGCGCAGACGTTGCGGCAGGGGCCAGATTGATCGCTGTGGGTGCTTGCGGGGCAGGTGCATAGGCAACCGGCGCGCTGGAATAACGGCTGATTCTTACGGACTCTTCACCTTCGCTTATTTCTATTTCTGCAATGTCTGATTCTTCGATAATCTCGATCAGCTTTTTTATTTTTCTTATATCCATTGTCTTTAATGTCTCTTGGCTAGTATCTCATGAGCGGCTTTAAGAGCCAGTTCGTACCCGATTGCCCCCAGTCCGCAGATAATGCCTTCGGCTATATCTGAAAAATAGGAGTGTTTTCTAAACGGTTCACGGGCATGTACGTTAGATAGATGAACTTCTATAAACGGAATTTTTGTAGCAAGTAAAGCATCGCGTAAAGCAACGCTGGTATGAGTAAAAGCGGCAGGATTAATGATGATAAAGTCTATCTTATCGGCAAAAGCCTGATGGATAAGCTCCACCATCTGATGTTCAGCATTATGCTGATAGAAGTGCAGGGAATGGCCCATGTCCGCCGCTTGCAACTCTAAGGTATTTTGAATGTCTTTCAGGGTCTGATGGCCATAAAGTGATGGTTCTCGGACGCCCAGTAAATTTAGATTAGGTCCATTGAGGACGAAAATTTTAGACATTAAGGTAAGGTTTGAAAATTATTATAATTATTGGGTAATTTTCCCTAATTTACGTGAATTTGTCTATAACTATGTCTTTCGTTAAAGAAAATTCGTTAACTTGCGGCTAAGTTAACAGCTATTAAAATAAATTTCACTTGCAAAGGTTCATGTGTTCCGCAGTTCAGGGGTTATCCAAATTAATGGCGAATCCTAAAGCAGAGGCTTGATCAGTTTGATGAGATCTTCTTTTGAAAAGGGACCGGCCTGCCTGTGAATGAGTTGGCCATCCCGGTTAAAGACCAAGGTGAAGGGTAGAATGCCGGCAATATTGCCCATTTGCTGGGCCAATGCCATGGCCTGATCACCGCCAATAAGCATAGGATAATTGGTTTCCAGGGTATTGAGATACGTCTCAACGGTTTCCTTTTCTTCAAGTGCTATGCCGACAAATTGCAGTCCTTGTTCACCGTATTCTTTTTGTAATTCGACAAACTCCGGGATTTCCTTGCGGCAAGGCGGGCACCAGGTTGCCCAAAAGTTAACTACGATTAGCTTGCCGTGCCATTCGGTCAAGCTGTGTGTTCGGCCCGCTAAATCCGGAAAACTGAAGCCGGGTAAGGCCGACGATTCAACTTTGCTTTTTTTATCAGTGAGTTGGTTGACATAAATGCCGGCTGCTAACCCGCAGAAAGCGATAGCCAGGATGATCAGGGATTGTTTCATCAGTTAACCTGCTGCAAGGATTTTATAAAGGTTTCAGCATCCTGATAACCGATAATGCGCTGATTGCTTTTTTCTTGATGGCCGGGGCCAAAAAATAAAATAGCGGGCGGTCCGATAAGATTGAATTTCTTCAGTAAAGCTTGATCCGCTTCGGAGTTTTGAGTCACATCTGCTTGTAAAAGGACGAATCGTGATAATTGCGCCCTGACGGCAGTATCGGTGAAGGTGTAGTTTTCCATCTCTTTACAGGAAATACACCAGTCAGCATAAAAATCCAGCATAACCAGTTGGTTGTTGGCGTTTGCCAGATCGATTTGGCGTTCTAATTCCTGCAGGGAGCCGATGCGTTGAAACAGGTTTTTTTGAGCCGCAGGAGTCGCCGCATTGGCTTGAGCGATGTTCAGGTTTTCCAGTGGCTTGACCGGGTTATGATTGCCCGCGCTTAAGCCAATCAGTAATAAAACCCCGTAAATCAGCATGACGACGCCGGTGCCTTTCCACAGTTTTTGCCAGCCGCCTGCATTTTCAGGCAAAGGATCGATGGCATTGAGGTAAATCGCCGGGATTATCAGCAGAATAGCCCAGAAAAACATAGCAACTGAAGGCGCGATGATCCGTTCAAGCATCCATAACGCCATAGCCAGCATGATGACCCCGAACACCGCTTTGGTTGAATTAAGCCAGCGGCCCGCTTTGGGAAGCAGTTTTCCTGCCGAAGCACCGACCAGCAGCAAAGGGATTCCCATGCCGAAGCCCATTGCAAATAAGGCCGATCCACCCAAGACCGCATCCCCGGTCTGACCGATATAAATCAAAGCACCGGCCAGTGGTGCCGCAACGCAGGGCCCAACGATCAGAGAGGATAGCGAACCCATGATGGCCGCACCCCAAAGTGAGCCGTCGCGATGTTGATTGCTGGAATCATGGATTTTAGCTTGCAGTGATTTGGGGAGTTCCAATTGGTAAAAACCGAACATCGACAAGGCAAGTAAAATAAAGACGGTGCTGAATGTGCCGACGATCCAGGGTTGCTGAAACGTGGCTTGCAGATTGCTGCCGAATAAAGCCGCCAAAACGCCAAAGAGCGTATAAGTCGCTGCGGAAGCAACAACATAGCTTAAAGAAAGCAGAAAAGCTCGTTTCGTCGAAAGCGTTTGGCCCTGGCCGACGATAATGCCGGACAGGATAGGTATCATCGGAAAAATGCAAGGTGTGAAAGCCAGCAGCAGTCCAAAACCCAAAAAGCTCGCCAGGGTCAGCCAGAAACTGTCATGTTGCATGGCTGAGACAATACTGTCCTGTTCAGACTGGGGAGGATTGCCCGGTTTTGGGGGTTCTGCCGGAGCCGATAGAGAGGTTGCCGACAACACCGGCAAGTTCAATTCTACGATTTTTTCCATGGGCGGGTAACAGACGCCCCGGTCGGCGCACCCCTGGAATTTAGCTTTTAATTTAATGGCTTGAGCGGCTGCGGTCGTTCTGATGAGTGGAGCAGTGAGTTTCAATTCTCCGTACAGGGTTTCCACCTCGCCAAAAGCTTCGTCAAATTTTGGTTTACCATGCGGCAACTCAAAAACGCCCAGCTTCACATCCTCTGAACCCATAATTTCCAGCTGAAATTTTTCTCGGTACAAATAATAACCGTCAGCAATTTGCCAGGTCAGCTCCAGCCGGTCAGGGGCTGCAACTGTTGCGAAAAATGGAAATGCCTCATCCGGTGGCAGCAGTTCATCCTGGAAAAAGCGTTGCTTGATGCCTCCCAGGCTGTCTAGCAGGGCGTTTGTCGATGGCGGGGTGCCGGTAGATTGAACGGCACCGGGAATGGCAATAGTCAGCGTTGTTTTTTGCGGCGGATAGCAGATCCCGGCATCCGCGCAGCCCTGATGCTGAACCTGAAGTTGTAAAGAGGTGGACGTTGTATCGATTTGACTGATAGGCACTGTAATATCTAGGGCTTGCCGGTGCGTGATGACCTCGCCGAAAAATTCGTCATTATAGGTGTGACCTTCCGGAAAAGCCGGTTCGCCCAGCTTGATTGCCGGTGTCAACGATGCCATCCGGATTTTATTTTGATAAAGGTAATAGCCTTCAGCAATTTCAAAACTGACTATCAGCTTATCCCGATCAGCCGCCTTGGCTGATAATTTGAAAGCCTGTTCAACGGGCAAAAGATCGCTTTCTGCCAAGGCTGATGCCTTAAAAGCAATCAAACATAAAAGAAAAAAAGAAATTATTCTGAAGTTAAACATTGATCGATCCATTGCAGGTAATCAGGCGCGCCATTGTCGACAGTGACCGCGATGATTTCGGGAAGTTCATAGGGATGATGGCACTTTATCAGCTCAGCGATGCGGGGGTAAAAGTCAGTGCGCGTTTTGATCAGTAATAAATGTTCATCGGCTGTTTCTATCTTATCTTGCCAACGGTACACCGATGTCAGGCCGGGTAATAGGTTGACGCAGGCGGCCAGATTTTGATTAACCAACAGATGGGCCAGTTTTGTTGCGCTTTGCTGATCAGGACAGGTACAAAAAATAATCTGGTAATTTTGGGGCATGGCAAACCCTGAAGAGGGGGTTGGTAGAATATTGTTCTGGAAATTAAATCGGGTTCTCCTTATATTGTACCCCGTGACTTTATCAAAAGGTGTTTTTAATGAGAGCTTTCCAAGGCGTTTTTTTGCTGATTTTGCTCATTCCGATTATTGAAATTTATCTGTTAATTTCTGTAGGCGGCCTGTTGGGTGTTTTTCCTACCGTACTTCTGGTGGTATTGACGGCCGTATTGGGTGCGGCTTTGTTAAGGCGGCAAGGATTTGAGACCTGGCAGCGCTTTCAGGCGTCAATGTCGCAAGGCATTGTTCCTGCTTATGAACTGATCGAAGGACCATTACTGCTGATTGCCGGAGCTTTGCTGTTAACGCCGGGCTTTTTTACCGATGCAGTCGGATTTATCTGCCTGGTGCCTCAGTTGCGCAGAAAAATTGCCCGTTACATCATTGAAAATCACTTGATCGATGGCAGCGTTTTCTCAGCCGCAGCCGGTTCGAAAAGGGAAAATCAGGTGCTGGAAGGTGAATATAAGAAGGAAAAATAAATCGATTATAGCCGGAAAGGAAACTACATCCTTGTAGTGTGATTGCTGATTATTCTTTGGGAGTTTCTGATTCTTCAGTTGAACTTTCAGGATTCGCAGGACCGTCCGGCGTCAGGGTGCTTTTGTTCAGTCCTGAATAAACGGGACACCATCCTGAATAAGCCGTGGCTATCAATATCATACCCACTAAAATTAACAGTATCTTTGCGGTAAAGAGTGAGGCTAAAACCAGAGCCGCGCCGCCCATCATGCGATATTTCTTTTCCGGAACGCCGATGTTGTGTTCAAATTTAGCCATTCGCTTGACATCAAAATTCATTATGATCACCCCTCAATTGTTTTTTTATTAAAATTATAGGCAACTGTTATTCTTTAAAGTCTATGCCTTCTCAGTTGGGGAAGACAGTTGGCGCTTTAACATGACAAGTTACAGTTTTGAGCTTTTTACAAACTTCATTAACAATGGTTAATACTTTCAACAGTGCCCGAATCAATCCAGGCACACCCAATATCGATGACAATAAACCATCGATCTGATTTCCAACAACAAACCATTCATGCCGTTGGTAACCGAGTGTAAATTCACGCGTCAATTTACCCGGCATTTCTTCAATTGGCCCTCAAATATACACAGCTAAAAAAAATGTGCAAGCGATAACAGATGGACATCACAAATATCATTAATCCTTTAAATGATGCCCAGAGACAAGCGGTTTCTGCCCCTCTTAAGCCTATTTTGGTGCTCGCAGGAGCGGGCAGTGGTAAAACCCGGGTCTTAGTGCATCGCATTGCCTGGCTGATTCAGGTGGAAGGGGTGTCGCCGCACAGTATTTTGGCGGTCACATTTACAAACAAAGCAGCGGCGGAAATGCGTACGCGTGTCGAGAGTCTGCTGGGTATTTCGGCGCGCTCGATGTGGATTGGTACGTTTCACGGCTTGGCGCACCGGCTATTGAGGCGCCATGCGCAACAGGCCGGATTGCCGGAATCGTTTCAGGTCATGGATTCGGATGATCAGCTCAGAGTCATTAAGCGGATTTTAAAGAGCTTGAATCTGGATGATGCGCGCTGGCCGCCCAAGCAGGCCCAATGGTATATCAATGCTCAAAAGGACGAGGGCGTTCGTGCCCGGCATATGGCCGATACCGGCGATTTTTATCTTAGCCAAATGCGGGCGGTTTACCGGATGTATGAAGAAATTTGTCAACAATCGGGACTGGTAGATTTTGCCGAGCTATTGCTGCGAGCTCATGAGTTACTGAGGGATGTTCCCGATGTTTTGGCGTTTTATCAATCACGATTTTTGCATGTGCTGGTCGACGAGTTTCAGGATACCAACACCATTCAATACGCTTGGTTGCGACTTTTAACCGGGGGTAAGGATAATCTGTTTGTCGTGGGCGATGATGATCAGTCCATCTATGGCTGGCGCGGTGCCAAGATAGAGAATATCTATCAATTTCAACAGCACTATCCGGGGCATAAGGTCATTAAACTGGAGCAGAATTACCGCTCCACCGGGCATATATTAAAAGCCGCTAACCATGTGATTGCCCGTAATGAAGGACGGATGGGGAAAGAGTTGTGGACCGACTCCGGGCTGGGCGATCTGATTTCTTTGTATTCGGCATTCAACGAACAGGACGAAGCCTATTTTGTCGTGGAGCGGATTCGAAAATGGGTGAACGAAGGGGGTGCGCGCAGTGATGTCGCGATTTTATATCGCTCCAATGCGCAATCCCGTCAGTTCGAAGAACGTTTGATGAACACCGGGACGCCTTACCGCGTTTATGGGGGCTTGCGCTTTTTCGAGCGGGCCGAGATAAAAAATGCGCTGGCTTATTTAAGGCTGATAGCCAATGCTGAAGATGATGCTTCATTTGAACGCGTGGTTAATACACCTGCCCGGGGCATAGGCGCAAAAGCACTGGATGATTTGCGCCTGTTTGCCCGTGATCAACGCTTGTCTTTATGGCAGGCAACGGAGGCATTAATCGCTCAGCAACGGTTGACACCCAGAGCTTCCGGTGCTTTGGCCGGTTTTCTGAAGTTGATCGGTAAAATGGCGGCAGAGACCGCGTCCCTACCGTTGTTTGAAAAAGTTAAATATGTTGTCGAGCATTCCGGTGTAATTGAACTCTATCAAAAAGAAAAAGGCGATAAAGGCGAAGCCCGCGTAGAGAACCTGGAAGAGCTGGTCAACGCGGCGAAAGCCTATGTTTTTGATCAGGACAACGAAGAGCAAATGGGCGAACTCGATTTGTTTTTGGCTCATGCTGCCTTGGAATCGGGTGATATGCAGGGCGACGATTTTGAAGACTGCGTTCAACTGATGACGCTTCATTCAGCAAAAGGGCTGGAATTCAATTTGGTTTTTGTCGTAGGGATGGAAGAAGGATTATTTCCGTCTCAACAATCGGTCGAAGATGCCGGACGTTTGGAAGAAGAAAGGCGGCTATGCTATGTAGGTATGACCCGGGCCAAGAAACAATTGATTTTGACCTATGCCGAATCACGCCGTATCTACGGTCGTGAAACCAATCCCAGGCCGTCGCGGTTTTTAAAAGAGATTCCTGCCGACACGCTACAGGAAGTGAGGCTCAGAGCTCAGATAAGCCGTCCGGTTACAGCCGTTTCTAAACTGTCTGATGCGAATAATGCGTCCGCTTCATTCAGGTTGGGCCAACGGGTTAGCCATGAAAAATTTGGGGAAGGAGTGGTGTTGCAAATTGATGGCAGTGGCGACCAGGAAAGGGCGCAGATCAATTTCAGCGATGCCGGGATGAAATGGCTGATGTTGGCATACGCCAATCTTCAGCGGTTGCATTAATAAAGGGCGAGACAACAGCCAGGCCGATAGAAAACGTAATCCGGAGATTATTTAACCTACTATTGTAATGAAACATTAAGATTTCTATGTTCTAATTGCTGCAAAAGGTAGGGAAAATCAAATAATATCGCATTAATAGAAGCTTTTAGTCAGACCGATCAAAAGTTTCCGGATTATAAAGGGATGGCGTAATCAATGAATAATGCCCGAATCAATCATATCCCCTAAAGATATTCAGTTAAGCTAATATTCATTTTTATTGCCGGTTAGTTCTACTTTATCAGATTAGAAGAAAGATCGTCATATCCGCCTGGAAGCGGTTATCCAGTGCCATGGGTGGGGGACTTCGAACCCTCTATGGAGCCTGGATTCGCTTCGCGGTCTGACGGCTCCGGCAATCCAGGCAGGAATGACGACCTTCGGTCATGTGAAACCTGAAATCTTACAAAGTAGAATTAGCTTCTGCGATTTATTTAAAAAACAAAAGTGATGCTCTAGGTAGGTTGAGGTTGAGGTTGGGGAAAGCAACTCGACATGACCATGGCGTTAATTGATGGGATGCAAAAGGCTGGCAACCCAACCTTCGCGGAACAATTACGGAAATAAATCAATGTTAAGCGTCAGACTATTTGCTGTTTGACTGGAAAAATCAACGATAGAGGGTTTGCTCTTCTCAACAGATTATCATCTGTCTTAGAAAAGACTTTATCATTAGCTATAATAAATTTTTAAGCCTGATCTTATGGAGCGTTCAATGCAGTTAAAGCCGTGGTTTTTTGGGTTGGTTTTTTCGTTGATGCTGGTTGGCACGACTCAAGCAACAGCAGAGGAAGCAGGGTATGAGCCTGGGACTTACAAAGTCGAGCCGGGTGATGTGTTAACTATTTCCGTTTGGAAAGAAGAGGGTTTGCTGCAAGAAGTACTCGTCAGGCCGGATGGTGGTATTTCGTTTCCTTTAGCGGGAAACATCCAGGCTCAAGGCAAAACGCTGGAACAGATCGAATCTATCATCAGTCAGCGGCTGGCTGATTATATTGCCGACCCAGTTGTGACGGTTTCAGCCAAGCAACTGTTCGGTAACAAGGTGTATGTCATCGGTAAAGTCAACAAACCCGGCGAATATCCCATCAACAGGCCGACGGATGTGATGCAGGGCTTAGCTATGGCGGGTGGAATGACGCCTTTTTCCGCAGTCAATAGTATCGTTATTCTTAGACGTCACGCCGATGGACAGCAAGAAGCCTTTCCTTTTCGCTACGGTGATGTCGAAGACGGAGATGATCTGGACCAAAACATTGTATTGCAACCCGGTGATGTGATTGTCGTACCTTAATCTAACAATTATTCAATGACGGAAGTGGTTGCCCGAGGGATAATTTTTTGAATATGTCGTCTCACCTTCTAAGAAATCCGCTAGGAAAAGTTCTGCTCATTCTGGCTTGCCTGCCCTTGCCGGGGCAGGCAAGAGAATGGTATGCGCAGCCGTCTACCAGTTTGCGCACTTTTTATGATGATAACTTGCTGTTATTGCGTGAAGACCAAAAGTCTGATGTGTTTGGCGCTACCTTATCCGCCAAATCAAAATTTGGTGTGCGCTCAGAAATTTACGATATCGGTGGCGATGCCCGGGTGGACATCAACCGCTATGAAGCAAAAGACAATATTGACAGTGAAAATTTCTTTTTCAACGGTTTCAGCACTTACAATCTGACCGACAGGAACCAGTTGGGGTTGAAAGGCAATTACACGATGGATAATAGCTTGCTTTCTGAATTTGATGGTTCAGGTTTAGTGCAGGCGTTGGTTGAAAGAACCACCTGGACAATTGATCCCAGTTGGACTTATAGGCTCACTGAGCGCTCCAGCCTGACCGGCAGCTATAATCATACCGACGTATCATTTGGCGATAATGCCAGTAGTAATAATTTGACCAGCTATGTGACCGATTCAGCTACCCTTAATTACTCATTGCAATGGACTGAAAGGCTATTGTGGTACAACGCCGTAAGTGCTTTAAGGTTTGATGTGCCCGAGACAACTACAAGTGCCCCGGCAAGTTTTGGTCCTATTCTAGGTACCTCGGATATTACCAGTGGATCGGTCAGTGATATGTATACGTTTCAAACCGGTGTCCGGTTTAATATTACCGAGACCTGGGACAGTGAACTGATGGCCGGTGGCCGTTGGACAGAAGTCGAGAGTACGCAATTCCAGGTGTTCAAACCAAATGCCAACCCTCAACTTGAAATCCTTACAAGCGGTGACCCTAACCCTCAATCCTCCAGCGGTCTGGGCTACCTGTTAACCGCCGGCACCACCAAACGCTTTGAAAAAAGTTCGATTGGTGCCCGTTTCTACCAGGATGTCAGGCCTACTGCTAACGGTGTGCTCCAGGAATATATGGGGTTGACGCTGGACGGTGAGCACCGTCTCACTGAGCAGCTAAAGCTCAATTTGACGGCTTCAGCCACTCAACAGACGTCTGCTGCCAATGAAAACCAGCCCAGTCGATTTGACAGAGACGCTTACTCCGTTGAACCCAAGCTCAGTTGGTTAATCGATAGGCATATGACCTTAAGCGGCGGTTACCGTTACCGTTCGCAGGAATTTACGGCTAATAACTCAGGTGTACAAGAATCCAACAGCGTTTATTTTCAATTCAACTATCAATGGGATAAATTTGCGACTTCCCGTTGATACCAATCCGATGTGGGCCTAGCGCTTAACTACGAAATTTTTAATTTATCATCCAACACAGACCAAAGAAGACAGCGTATGGAAGAAGAGAACACCAAAGGCTTGCAGGATTACGTAGCCATGTTTAAACGGCAACGCGGAAAGCTGTTGCTGATAGCCTCAGGATTGTTTTTATTGACGATCATAGTGGCTATCAGCTTGCCCTCTGTTTACAAGGCAACGGCCACAATCCTGATTGAACAACAGGAAATCCCGCCCGATTTGGTGCGTTCAACGGTAACCAGTTATGCCGATCAACGGATTCAGGTCATCAGCCAGCGAGTCATGACCTCTGCCAATCTCAAACGCATCATCGACAAATTCGGTCTGTATGTGGATGAACAGAAAGCGGATCCGTTGAGCGTGGTTCTTGAAACGATGAAGGAGGATATTCAGCTGGAAATGGTCAGTGCCGATGTCGTCGACCCGGTAAGCGGCAGGCCAACACAGGCGACCATTGCTTTTACCTTGGCATTCAGCAGTAAATCCCCCAAAATCGCACAGGAAGTTGCCAATGAGCTGGTCAGCCTTTATCTTGACGAAAACCTGAAAAGACGTTCGGAAGTCGCGGCTGAAACCACCAGTTTTCTGGGTCTGGAAGCAGACAAATTGAGTGAGCAAATCGCCAATCTGGAAACGGAATTGGCCATTTTTAAAGAAAAAAATGCGAGCAGCCTGCCAGAATTGCAAAACTTTAACATGCAGTTGATGGATAAAACCGAGCAACAAGTGATTGAAGTTGATCGTCAAATCAATGCCTTAAACGAACGTAAAGTTTATCTCGAGGCGGAGTTATCCCAGCTAAATCCAAACACCAATATTTATTCTGCAACCGGTGAGAGGATATACGGTTCTGAAGACCGTTTAAAAGCCCTGGAAGCAGAGTTTATTGCATTAAGTGCGCGTTATAGCGGCAATCATCCGGATATAACCAAAACAAAAAGGGAAATCGAAGCGCTGCGTAATGAAGTCGGCGCAACGGACAATGGCGAGTTGCTCACTCAATTGACCAGCAAACGCGCTGAGTTGGCAACATTAATAGACCGTTATTCTGAATCCCATCCGGATGTCAAAAAACTAAGAAAGGAAATAAGCAGCCTGGAAGCACAGTTGAATCGACCGCTATCGGTCTCTGTGCCCAAATCGACAGCCAAGCCGGATAACCCGGCTTATATTCAACTCAAAGCGCAACTGGAAGCGGCCGAGTCCGAATTGAGGGCACAACGGATTTCGAAGGAGTCGCTCAGGCAAAAATTGAGCGATTATGAAAAAAGTATTCTGCAAGGACCTCAAGTGGAGCGGGAATACCAGTCTCTGATGCGAGATTATGAAAATGCGACGGTTAAATACCGCGAGGTCAAAGCCAAACAGATGGAAGCGGATATGGCGCAAGCCATGGAAAAAGACCGCAAAGGCGAGCGCTTTTCGTTAATCGAGCCCCCAATGTTTCCTGAAGAACCTTTTAAACCCAACCGTAAAGCCATTGTTTTTCTGGGCTTGATTCTTTCGATAGGCGGATCGTTTGGTTTTGCTGTGGTCAAGGAGAGTCTGAGCAATGCCATTTTCGGTTCGAGAGCTGTGCTGGCGGTTACTGGTCTGGCTCCTCTGGTGGTATTGCCTTATATTCAAACAGACGAAGATATTTCAAAAAATAAAAGTGCAAAACTGAAGATTGTTTTGTCAATAATCGGAGCCCTCATTGCCGTGATCCTCTTTTTTCATTTGGTCATAAAGCCATTGGATGTGCTCTGGTATGTCGTCATGAGAAAGTTAGGTTTGGGGTGATTTTAAAAAGCGGGTCCCAAATAACTTAACGTTCTTGTACCAAGAATCAAGAAACCATCAACTTCATCAGGAAAGCGAATGGAAAGAATACATAAAGCGCTTGAAAAAGCGCGAGAACAAAGAAATCGACCGGGTAACAAGCCGATCCCGCGTGCCGGCAAATCGAATTATGTGACCGCTGCTGCCGTCCAGGAAATCAAATATACCCAAACCCAGACAGTAGAAATTTCCCAGCAAACACTTAAACAAAACCGGGTCGTTGCGCATCTTAAAGATAACGAAACGGCGGACTTGTTCAAGATTCTAAGAACCAAAGTCTTGCAGCGGATGAGCATAAATGGCTGGAATATGCTGGCGGTTACCAGTCCTACTGCGGGTGTTGGCAAGTCGCTCACTGCGGTCAATCTGGCGATCAGTCTGGCAATGGAAGGCAATCATTCGGTGTTACTGGCGGATCTGGATTTACGGAGGCCGAATATTCATCACTATTTCGGGATTTCCTCGCCTAAAGGTATCGTCGATTATTTCACCGAAGATGTGCCTATCAATGAGTTGTTCATTAATCCCAGTATTGAACGGCTGGTGCTCTTGCCGGCGGGCAAGCCGATCAGGCAATCCTCCGAATTGCTGGCCACACCCAAAATGTTGAATCTGGTCAACGAGTTGAAACATCGCTATTCAGACCGGTTGATTATCGTCGATCTGCCGCCGTTGATGAGTTCCGATGATGCAATGGTTTTTTTACCTTATGTCGATGCCTGTCTACTTGTGGTGGCGGAAGGTTTGACGACTAATTCCGAGATTGAGCGGAGTCTACAGTTAATCGAAGAGAAAAAATATTTGGGATCAGTATTGAATAAATCTGCTGAAATCTGGTCTCCGGCAGCGTATTAGCCTATGTATCAAGACTTTTTCGGATTCAAAGAAAAACCGTTTTCACTGACGCCAGATCCTGATTTTCTGTACTTGAGCAAACAGCACAGAACCGCATTAAACATGTTGGAATATGGCTTGCACAGTCAGGCCGGTATTACCGTCATAAACGGTGAAGTTGGCTCAGGGAAAACCACGCTGGTCAGGCGAATTCTTCAGGAAATAGATCAGGACATTACGGTAGGCCTGATATCAAATGCACATAACGCATTCGGTGATTTACTGCAATGGGTGCTCAATGCGTTCGAGCTCGACACCTCCGCTACCGACAAGGCTTCACGGTATCAGACGTTTGTCGACTTTTTGGTAAGTGAATACGGTCAAAACAGACGTACGGTCCTGATTATTGATGAGGCCCAAAATCTTGACATGCAGACGTTAGAGGAATTGCGTTTGCTTTCCAATATAAACGCTGATAAGTACTTGTTATTGCAGCTTATTCTGGTAGGGCAACCGGAGCTGCTGGAATTGATGCAGCGGCCCGAATTAAGACAGCTCGCTCAGAGAGTGTCTGTCGACTACCGTTTAACACCCCTAAAATACAAAGAGACGCTTGAATATATTCAGCATCGATTGGCTGTAGCCGGCGGTGCACCGAACGTTTTTGATAAATACGCCATGGCGGTTATTTATTACTACAGCCAGGGTATTCCAAGACTCATCAATACCTTGTGTGATTTTTCACTGGTTTACGGTTTTGCCGAGGAAATTCAGCCCTTGACGATGCCGCTGGTGCTGGATGTCATCAGGGATAAGCTGCAAGGCGGCATATTTCCTGCTCCCGAAAAAGAAACCAATGAAATGGCAAAAGTAAGAGCGCTGATTTTGCAGCAAAAAGGTATCGATATTGGCCTGTTGCAACAGGATGAGGACGAAGAGGAATTAAAATCCTTATAGCGGCGGGCACCTTTAAACCTGCTTGAACTTGCCTGTATTCAGAGGGCATGGACGCAAACTAATCAGGGTGGGTCAGCTCGGAGCGCCTCACAATCGAACTGTTCAACTTTCGAAAAGGCCATCTGTTGGGTTAAGGCTATCGCCTAACCCAACCTACATTTGAATAGTTACAAATTTTATTAATTCAATACTTACAGGTTAATATACATGGCTAAAACAGCATTAATTACCGGCATTACCGGACAAGACGGCGCCTATCTGGCTGAGTTTCTGCTCAAGAAAGGCTATGTCGTGCATGGGATCAAACGCCGCGCCTCATTATTCAATACCAATCGAATTGACCACCTTTATCAAGACCCGCACATAGAAAATCGTAATTTCATCCTGCATTATGGTGACTTGGTCGATTCAAGCAATCTGGTGCGCATCGTTCAGCAAGTTCAACCGGACGAAATTTATAACCTCGGTGCGCAAAGTCATGTTGCGGTTTCGTTTGAATCGCCTGAATACACGGCCGATGTCGATGCTATTGGCACCTTGAGAATTCTTGAAGCCATCCGTATTTTAGGGCTGGAAAAAAAGACCCGGTTTTATCAGGCTTCAACATCCGAATTGTTTGGCCTGGTTCAGGAAATTCCGCAACGGGAAACGACGCCGTTCTATCCGCGTTCACCTTACGCGGTAGCAAAAATGTATGCATACTGGATTACCGTGAATTACCGGGAAGCTTATGGAATCTACGGTTGTAACGGTATCTTGTTTAATCACGAATCACCGTTACGGGGTGAAACCTTTGTAACCCGTAAAATTACGCGGGCTATCGCAAGAATCAAGCTGGACCTGCAGGACTGTTTATATCTTGGCAATCTTGATTCTTTGAGAGATTGGGGCCACGCTAAAGATTATGTGGAAATGCAGTGGTTAATGTTGCAACAAGAACAACCGGAAGATTTTGTCATTGCCACCGGAGTTCAATATTCGGTAAGGCAATTTGTTGATGCTGCCGCCAAGGAATTAGATATTGCTATTCGCTGGGAAGGCGAGGGTGTTGATGAAAAAGGGTATAACGAAGCCAACGGAAAATGCATTGTAGCCGTTGATCCGCGTTACTTCAGGCCGACAGAAGTTGAAACGCTGTTGGGCGATCCGACAAAAGCCAAGGAAAAATTGGGATGGACACCGAAAATCACCTTCCATGAATTAGTCGCTGAAATGGTCAGAGAGGATCTTAAAGATGCCGAGCGTGATGAACTTTGTCAACGTCAAGGTTATAAAACCTTTAATTTCCATGAATAAACGGGCTATTTTGCTGACTTAACTTTCTTATAAGAGTGAAATGCTATGGATGCGAACATTAATAAAGCGGTTATCGACAAACAAACCAAAATCTATGTGGCGGGACATCGCGGGTTAGTGGGCTCTGCGATTGTCAGAAATTTGGAAGGTAAAGGCTATACCCATATTGTCACTCAAACCAGGCTTGAGCTGGACCTGATGGATTCAGCCGCAGTGAACCATTTTTATGAAACCGAAAAACCCGAAGTCGTTATTGATGCGGCGGCGAAAGTCGGTGGAATTTATGCCAATAATACGTATCCTGCCGAATTCATTTACAGCAACCTGTGTATCCAAAACAACTTGATTCATGGCGCTTACCAAGCCGGTGTCAAAAAGTTTGTATTTTTGGGTTCGTCCTGTATTTATCCCAAAATGGCTCCCCAGCCATTGAAAGAAGAATATTTATTGACCGGTCCTTTGGAACCCACCAACGAATGGTATGCGGTGGCTAAAATTGCCGGCATTAAAATGTGTCAGGCTTACCGAAAACAGTACGGTTTTGATGCGATCAGCCTGATGCCGACCAATTTGTATGGGCCCGGCGACAATTTTGACTTGCAGAATTCCCATGTACTGCCTGCGCTGATCAGAAAATTTCATGAAGCCAAGGAAAGCAATGCCGAGTCAGTGGTGATTTGGGGTACGGGAACGCCGATGCGGGAATTTTTGTATGTTGATGATATGGCCGATGCGTCAGTTTACCTGATGGAGAATTACTCGGATCTGGATATCGTCAACGTGGGAACCGGTCAGGATGTGACCATTAGAGAATTGGCAGAAACGATACAGAAAGTGGTTGGTTTTACCGGAAATCTCGAGTTTGATGAGACCAAACCTGATGGAACACTGCGTAAATTGTTGGATGTTTCTAAATTGAGCGCCGAAGGCTGGCAAGCGAAAGTGCCTTTAGAGCAGGGCATAACCCAGCTTTACGATTGGTATCAGAAAAATCTGGCTTAAAGAGCAGTAGGCCGGGCTAGCTCTATAGAACCAGCCCGGCTGGCATGACTGCTTATTCGCTACTTCCCCCCTGGAATTGACAACAACTTTGGCGGTTATGTCTATACTTTCGGGAGTTTAGCCGCGAAGGTGGGTTAGCTTATAGTCCCGTAGATTGGCTTAGCTCACAGAGCCTAACCTAACAATCGAAGCTGAAGGTCTATCAGTTGGGTCAGACTTTAGCTCTACCCCCGCCAACGCTGAATAATTACATTCACTTTAAGTTACACAGGAATACATCATGCAAGCATCAGAGACCAAAGTATGCGTTATCGGTTTAGGCTACATTGGCTTACCTACCGCTTCGTTACTCGGTACAAAAGGATTTGAGGTATTTGGTGTCGATACTTCTGAGCATGTCGTCGATACCATTAATCAAGGCAAAATTCATATCGTTGAGCCCGATCTTGATATTCTGGTCAAGTCAGCGGTTCAATCCGGTAATCTCAAAGCAGGGCTTAAGCCGGTAGAAGCTGATATTTTTATTTTAGCGGTGCCCACCCCCTTTAAAGACAATCACATTCCGGACCTTTCCTATGTGGAAGCCGCGACGCGGGTGATAGCGCCCTATGTCAAACCCGGCAATATCGTTATTTTGGAATCGACCAGTCCGGTGGGAACAACCGATGATGTCGTGGCCAAAATCCTCAAGGAAAATGGACATAATGTGGGCAGGGATGTTTATGTCGCGCATTGCCCTGAGCGGGTGCTTCCCGGCAGAATTTTGACCGAATTAGTCGAAAACGACCGGATCGTCGGCGGCATTAACGCAATTTCTACCGACAAAGTGGTTGAGTTTTATCAAACCTTTGTGCGGGGTGAAATTCTGGCGACAGATGCCAAGACGGCAGAACTAAGTAAGCTCAGTGAAAACTCATTTCGAGATGTCAATATTGCCTTTGCCAATGAGCTTTCCTTGATTTGCGATAAGGAAAATATCAATGTATGGGAGCTCATCAAGCTGGCTAATCGGCATCCTCGGGTTAATATCCTGCAACCCGGGCCGGGTGTCGGCGGGCATTGTATCGCGGTTGACCCCTGGTTTATCGTCGCGCGAGCGCCTGAGTATGCCAGGCTGATAAAAACAGCCCGCGAGGTCAATGATGCCAAGCCGCATTGGGTCATTGAAAAGGTCAAAGCCAGCGCCGACAAGTTTAAAAATCCCGTCATTGGTTGCTTAGGGCTTGCCTTTAAAGCCGATGTGGACGATCTGCGCGAATCTCCAGCCGTTGAAATCGTCAAACACATTCAGGAACAAAATATCGGTGAAGTGCTGGTTGCCGAACCTAACTTGGCTTCGCATAAAGCATTTGATTTACTGCCTTATCAAGAAGTCATAACAAGGTCCGACATTATCTTGCTGTTGGTTGATCATAAACCGTTCAAGAGCCTTAAAGCAGTGGAGCTGAAAGAAAAAATTCTGATCGATACCCGTGGTGTCATCAAGTAGAAAACTTTTCGTCAGTCGATAGCCCTACGACACGCTCAGTGCGTTTAGGAAAGGCTAGGGTCAATGCCGTTGAGTTAAGCGTATTTTGTAGGAGCGGGCCATGCCCGCGAATGAACTACTTACTGATTTTTTTAACCAACCAAAGCACATTCAGTCCATCACCCGGCAAGAGAGTAAAAGCATGACATTAAAGGTACTCACCGTATTCGGCACACGTCCGGAAGCCATAAAGATGGCGCCTGTGGTATTGGCGTTGCAACAAGCCCAAGGTATCGAGTCGTTAGTGTGTGTTACTGCTCAGCACAGACAAATGTTGGATCAGGTTCTTAATCTGTTTGTCATAAAACCGGATTATGATTTGGATCTTATGGCGCCCAATCAGGATTTATTTGATATTACGGCCAAAGTATTACTGGGTTTGCGCGATGTACTCAGGCAGGCTCGCCCTGATGTGGTGCTGGTGCATGGTGATACGACGACGTGTTTTGCTGCCGGTCTTGCCACCTTTTATGAAAACATCAAATTGGGTCATGTCGAAGCGGGTCTTAGAACGGGCAATTTGCGCGCGCCTTTTCCGGAAGAGGCTAATCGAACGTTGGTGAGCCGTTTAACGGATTATCATTTTGCCCCAACCCAGTCCTCTAAAAACAACTTACTGGCCGAAGGCGTTGAAGAAGAAACCATTGTTGTAACAGGAAATACTGTGATTGACGCATTGTTGATTGTCAGGGATAAAGTGACGGCTCAGCCTGAGGACGTATGGCGTGATCATTTTGGTGAAGCTCTTTACACAACGGTGGTCAATAAGCAGCGAAAACTGATTTTGATTACCGGCCACCGGCGTGAAAATTTTGGACAAGGATTTATCGATTTATGTAATGCGATTAAAGAGCTGGCACTAAAACATAGCGACTGGGATTTGATTTATCCTGTTCATCTCAATCCGAATGTGCAAAAACCGGTCTATGAGATTTTGGCGGATTTACCCAATGTCTATTTGATAGCTCCGCTTGATTATGAGCCTTTTGTTTGGATGATGAACCAAAGCGATCTTATTCTGACCGATTCCGGCGGCATTCAGGAAGAGGGTCCATCGTTGGGTAAGCCGGTTCTGGTAATGCGGGATGTGACTGAAAGGCCTGAAGCAGTTGATGCCGGGACTGTTTTATTGGTTGGCACTAACAAAGAAAAAATTGTTAACGGTGTGGAGACGGTTTTGCAGGATAAGGCGATTTATGCGCGAATGTCAAAAGCGCACAATCCCTATGGGGACGGTAATGCGTGTGCCTTGATAGTCAAAAAACTATTGGAAAGATAACGCGCATCAACGAAACATCGGTTATGCACAGCCTATATTGAGATTGGTGATAGCTAGCCCAACATTTCAAGGCCATGGTGTTAATTGTTGAGTTGCTAAAAGCGGGCAACTCTACCTACCTAATAGTGACCTTATTTTCTATTGTAATTCATCAGCCATTTAGCCAGGATGAAGTGAAACGGAATCCGGGATTTTCGGAGCACCAAGACAGCCTATAGATGGATCATCAAGAGGCGGCTAGCAAAATAAGCCACCAGCTTTATTGGGCATTATATTTTTTACTGTAATTCATCTGCCCTCTTCCAAGTGATCCCGCCTTTCGGCATAATCTTGGCGGACACATTGTTATCCCTGTATAACCGGGCAATATCAGGCAATGATGCAGGCAATCCCTGACGTTAAGAAAACTAAACGCAAGTTAGCCTAATTATTATTAAAACGGATTTAGGAACGCAGTTAATAACCCCAAAAATTATGGAAGTTTTATGAAATTGAATTATGCACTTTTGATCGCGGCAACATTAATTGCCTTGTTAATCGGCGTGATCTTCGGCGATGCATTGCTTACTATGGTCGGTCGATGGGAAAGCGAAGAATACAGTCACGGTTACCTGATACCGGTTATCTCGTTTTGGTTTGTTTGGGAAAACAGATCGGCATTAGCCAAAATGCAATTCGAACCCCAATGGCTGGGCGTGGTCTTTGTCCTTTTAGGTCTGCTGATTGGTTTTATGGGTAATTTGGCTACATTGTCCATCATTAGCCAGTACGCATTTTTACTGGTTTTGTTTGGCATGTGTCTGGCTTATACCGGTTGGAAGGGCATCAGACTGCTCTGGTTTCCACTGGTCTATTTAATCTTCATGATTCCATTGCCGAATTTTTTATACAACAATCTGTCCTCAGAGCTGCAACTCATCTCTTCTCAAATCGGGGTCGCGGTTATACGGTCCTTTGGCATCAGCGTATTTTTAGCCGGCAATGTCATTGATTTAGGTAACTTTCAGTTACAAGTGGTCGAAGCCTGCAGCGGATTGCGTTACCTGTTTCCTCTCGCCAGTTTCTGTTTCCTATGCGCTTATTTTTTTAGAGCCAAATTATGGATGCGCATTTTGATTGTGCTATCAACATTGCCCATCACCGTATTTATGAACAGTTTCCGTATCGGTGTCATTGGTGTTCTGGTCGATAATTGGGGCATTGAGCAAGCGGAAGGGTTTCTTCATGACTTTGAAGGCTGGGTAATTTTTATCGGCTGTCTGGGCATTCTATTTATCGAAATGTGGTTATTGGTCAAGATTTTTTATAAAGGCAAGAAATTTTCAGAGGTATTCGTGATTGGCGCCCAGCCACTGGACGCACTGGATATTCCTGAAGAAGCCGAGCAGGTTCATGGCGAGCAGCGGCAAACCTTTTTTACCGGATTGCCAAAACCATTTCTGACAGCCCTGGTGATTTTAATCATTGCCGCCCCTATTTCAATAATTGTGGGGGATCGCGAGGAAATCGTGCCCCAACGTTCGCGCTTTACCACGTTTCCTTTGGCGATTTCAGACTGGAAAGGCGTGGAAGTAGGTATGGGTCAGCAATACATCGACGAACTTAAGTTTGATGATTACATCATTGCAAACTATACAAAACCGAATGAAGTCTCACCGGTCAATTTTTACGTCGCTTATTACACCTCTCAGCGGCAGGGCGCTTCTGCGCATTCACCCAAATCGTGTATTCCCGGTGACGGTTGGCGTATTGGGGAATTTACCCAACGAAGCTTACCGGGAGCAACCATGTCTGATGGCAGCCCGATACGCGTCAATCGGGCAGTTATCTCGAAAGGGGAAAGTAAGCAACTCGTTTACTACTGGTTTCAGCAACGAGGCCGGAATATAACCAACGAATATCTGGTTAAATGGTATCTTTTCTGGGACGCGTTGACGCGTCAAAGAACCGATGGTGCGCTGGTCAGATTAGTTGTAGCATTGCCGGAAAGCCGTCCTACAGAGGAAGGCGACAAGATACTCGAAGCGTTTATTAAAGACGTGCATGGACAGTTGCCGGTTTATATTCCCAACTAAGTTTGAAAAAAGATTGTCAAACGTCCCTTTTTTAAGCACTTTTCGCGTTACCCTAAACTCTGGGTGGGCAGATGGGTAGTGTGGATAAGCGACAGCGCATCAACCTTTAACAGCATTTACGAATGCGGTTATCGCTTTATCCGCCCTAAAACGGTATTTCATTTACCGGGGCGTCACCAACTTTTAACGCAAAAACTGCCTTTTTTAAGAGGCAGGAATTAGCTTGTGATTTGTCGGACCGGAATTTTGGAACGTTATTTACACATTCTTGTTTATCCGGAAAAGCATTTGGCAAAAGTCTAGCGTCATGATTCGCAGGCTTTAAGAAATCAGGCAATTATTGTTCTGAAACGGTTAAATTTGAGTTTAAGGCGTGTAGTTTTACTATTGACTTTGCTTCGATTTGGCGTTGATGAAATTATTTCCTCACAAGAGGTGGCGCTATGACTACGCCTAGAAATTTTCCGGCCCAACTGGCTGAAAAGCTGGATGGTCTTCCTGAATTAGCGCTCGATTGTAATTTTTCCTGGAGTCATCGAGCTGATGCGATCTGGCAGGAGCTGGATGCCGATTTGTGGCAACAAACCCGTAACCCCTGGTTAGTTCTGCAAACCACCTCCAACAAACGCCTTGAAGAACTGGCTAATAACGAAACGTTCTGCAAGAATCTAAAAAGCATTGTCGGTGATTACAGGCAATCGCTGAGTGAAGAACGATGGTTTCAACGCGAATTGCAGGCTACCGCAAAAGTCAAGCAAGTCGCTTATTTCAGCATGGAGTTTGGCCTCAGCGAGGCATTGCCGATTTATTCAGGCGGCTTGGGCTTGCTGGCTGGCGATCATCTAAAAGCATCAAACGATCTCAGGCTTCCACTCATCGGCGTTGGATTGCTGTATCAAAACGGCTATTTTCGTCAGGCCATCGATCAAGACGGCAATCAAATCGCGCTCTACCCTTCCAGTGACACGGGCGATCTTCCGGTTTGTCCGGTACGAAACGAAGAAGGCGAATGGCTGCGTATTCAGCTTTATACGCCGTCGCGATTGTGGGTTCGTGTCTGGCAAGCGCAAATCGGCAGTATCAAACTGTATCTTTTGGACACCAATGATCCGATCAATCATCCGGTTGACCGCTGTATTACAACCGAATTGTATGGGGGCGGACCGGAACATCGCCTGACTCAGGAAATTTTGTTGGGCATTGGGGGTTGGCGTGTATTGAGAGCCATGGGCATCAAACCGGATGTCTGCCATCTCAATGAAGGGCATGCGGCATTGCTGGTGTTGGAGCGGGCCAGAGATTTTATGGAAGAATTTCATCTTGATTTTGAAACCGCATTGGCCGTGACGCGTGCCGGTAATCTTTTTACCACCCACACACCGGTTGAGGCAGGTTTCGACCGGTTCAGTCCGGAATTGATCACCCGTTATTTGGGACATTACGCGCAATCGCTCACTATTTCGCTGGAAACGCTAATCAATCTGGGCCGAAATCCTCATGAAGCGGCCAGCGAACAACCGTTTAATATGGCTTATCTTGCCATTCATGGCAGCGCAGCCATTAACGCCGTCAGTCGTTTACACGGTGAAGTAAGTCGGCGCATTTTTAGTCCCTTATTTCCGGGATGGCCTCTTCCTGAAGTACCGGTGGGGCATATTACCAATGGCGTCCATGTGCCAACGTGGGACTCAATGGATGCCGATGAACTCTGGACTAATTTATGTGGAAAAAGCCGCTGGTATTGCGAGCATGAACATCTGGCGGAAAAGTTTGATCGTGTCAGCGACGAGCAAATCTGGACGTTACGTGCCAAAAATCGCAGACGCCTGGTTGACTATGTGCGCAATGAGTATGCAAGAGAACTCAATACTCAAAGCATGATCTCCGAAGCCGAACGGCAAGATCGCGTATTACGCCTGTTCGATCCTAATGTCATGACGATTGGTTTTGCACGCCGATTTGCCACCTATAAACGGCCTAATTTACTGCTTACTGATCCGGACCGGCTCGCCGCGATACTTACCAACCCGGCTCGCCCCGTCCAGCTCGTTATATCAGGTAAAGCGCATCCTGCCGATCAGCCCGGACAAGCGCTGATCAAGGCGTGGTATCAGTTCATGCGCAGGCCTGAAATTCGCGAACGGGCCATTTATTTAAGCGATTACGATATGATTACCGCCGAATATTTGGTGCAAGGCGTCGATCTATGGATTAATACCCCGCGCAGACCCTGGGAAGCGTGTGGTACCAGCGGCATGAAAATCTTAGTCAATGGCGGTTTAAATCTATCCGAACTCGACGGCTGGTGGGCTGAAGCCTACACACCCGAAGTCGGCTGGGCGTTAAACGGCCTGGAAGATGAACTGGCCGATCCATCACAAGCGGAAATCCTGTATCAACATCTTGAAAAGACCATTATTCCTCATTTTTATGATCACGATCCAGCCGGTATACCGAGACGCTGGGTGAATTTTATCCGGGCAAGCATGTCGATGCTGACACCCTATTTTTCCGCCAACCGGATGGTTCGCGAATATACCGAAAATTACTACCTTCCTCTGGCAGTCGGCTATAACAAGCGGATTGCCGATAATGTCAAACTGGGAAAAGCATTACAGCACTGGCAAAAACGGATCAAGGAACTGTGGACAAAAATCCATGTGGAAAACCCGGTAGCCGAACAAATCGAAAACACGTATCGCTTTAGCCTGATGCTTTATCTGGGGGATCTTGAAGCAAAAGATGTCTGCGTAGAATTATTCTCAGAACCGGCAGAACAAAAAGCGTTTGAACTGATCCCCATGCAAATTGAGCATGCAATTCCAGGTGCCGTTAACGGCTACCTCTACAGCGCAGTTATTGCCGCAAACCGGCCCATTTCTGATTACACGCCCAGAATCCGGCCGAATAATCCAGATTGCATTATCCCTCTTGAAACCGGGCTCATCCACTGGGTGAAAATGCCGAGGTAGACTTGATGCCCCAAATTCAAAGGGTAGCCGGCAGTAGCTGTAGGCTGCATCAAATATGCCGGGTTCATTTTTACGCGCAATAAGCGGCTGAGACAAATAGCAAAAGAGCGCCGGATCGGTTGATAGTTTGTTGCTTTGAGTTGCTGCTGCAGTTGAATATGAGTTTGCAACTGACGAATTTGCACAGACAAAGCCCGATTGGTAGGTATGAAGCATTTGTGCCGCCCTGGTCAGGTGGCCGACCTTGGCAACCCCCCAGAAATAGAAGAAGTGATGAAAATTAAGCTTTTCTAAGCTTAATTGTTCTATTTTATAGAACATTATTTTATTTTTGTTATATTTTACAGAACAATTATTTGCGAATAATATGGCGTCAATAAATTTATTTGGAGATCGCCATGAAATTGTTCGACCTGTTTAGCGCGGCTTGCGCAATAGCTCCCGCTTTGATCATGCTATTTGTTGCCTGGAGTGCGGGCTCCCTGCGGGGGGATCCCGACGATAATGGCAGAGGCCTCTGGGCTTTATTCACGTTTATGTCCAGTCTGGCTTTCCTGAGCACGCTGTTCACATTGAGTTTGCAGATTTTCGCCCCGCCTATTGGCGAAGGACCACTTAGCGGTTATGTGCCGGGACTGACGGTGAACGTGCTCGGCGGTCTGATCGCCGTGCTTGTCCAACTGCTGGGTATGGTGATTGGGGGATTCTCTGCACGCTATTTACAAGGCGAGCCCGATCAGATGCGCTTCATTGCAGGATTTGCAGGCGTTTTGGCAGCCGTGCATGTCCTGTTGCAGGCCAATCATTGGCTTGTGCTGATTGCGGCCTGGGCGCTAGCTGGCAAGGCCCTTCAAGGCTTGCTATGTTTCTACCCGGGGCGGCCCTTTGCTCTACTGGCCGCGTACAAGAAGCAAATTGCCGACCGAGCGGCTGATGCCTTACTCATCATCGCTGCGGCATCGGCTTATCTGGACGTAGGCAGCGGCTCCATTTCTGACCTGTTGCGGCAGGTCGGTACCGAAGACGCTTCAATGGCATTGGAGATCAGTGCTGTTTGCCTTGTACTGGCTGTGATCTTACGCACCGCGTTGTTGCCCGTTCACGGCTGGTTGATCCAGGTCATGGAAGCACCGACGCCAGTTTCAGCGCTACTGCATGCCGGGGTGGTTAATCTGGGAGGGTTTATCCTCATCCGCTTCTCCCCTCTGTTGGATGCGTCTTCGATCGCCCGCTGGCTGCTTGTGATATTCGGGCTCGGCACCGCGCTGCTGGCTGGCTTCGTCATGCTGACGCGCATCAGCATCAAGGTTCGCCTAGCGTGGTCCACGGTCGCGCAGATGGGCTTCATGGTGCTCGAATGCGGCCTTGGGCTTTACCAACTGGCCATAATGCACCTGATCGGGCATTCGCTATACAAAGCCCACACCTTCCTTTCAGCTTCCATGATCGTGCGGCAAACACGGTTACGGATGCTTCACGTTACAACCCCAACAAGACGAATCAGCCTGCTGGTGGCTCCACTGCTTTCATTTGCAGTTGTCGCGCTGGTGCAAAACCTAGTCCGCAGCACCGGCACGATCTGGCCTTGGTGGTGGAGTATCGTCCTTGCAGTGGCTTGGGCTCCCATGTTCTGGCTGCCTCTTAAAGTCGATGATGCGGCTCCGCCCACCTGGTATCGACTGCTTGCAGGCATTGGCATGTTGGTACTTCTGATGCTGGCGGCACTGCTGGCTCATGCCGTTCCTCTGGGGATAGGCAGCTCACCCCATCATTCGGCCGGCATCGTGGCCTTGGCAGGCATGAGCCTCATGTATGTGGGACTTGCGACTTTGCAGTGGCATCAGGGCTGTTGGGGCACATGGCGGCGGTGGAGCTATGCGGGGTTCTACATCGATGAGTTCTATACCCGCCTTGCGCTGAGACTGTGGCCAACAGGCTGGTTGAGCGCTACCTATCTCGCACGACAGCCTGACAGGTTGGCTACCGAAGCGACCAATGGCAAGCAATAAAACCTTTTTGAGGAGAGCAAAATCGTGAATACCATCGACACCAATAGCGCCAATATTTCTGAAGGAGCCGACCCTTTGTATCATTCTGCCTCTTTCCAAGACCACTATGAGCCGCACGCGGACAAGGTAACTGAAGCTCAAATCGATGCAGCCTGCGAGAAAGCCTGTCAGGCCATCGCGCCTGCATGGCCATTGGACCGCGCCATCGCAGTCAATCCGCACTGGGGGCGGATCAATCGTCCTCTGCGGCAAGTCGCGGCACGTATGGCGTTGCTTGGAAGTATCAAGGTATTTCCCACGCGCGAATACTTGCGCGAAGCTTGGGCCAAGGGCCGCATAACCCAACAAGACCTATTTTATGCGCTAGCGACACTGCAGCACGGTGAAGATTGCGCAGATCAATGTATCGATGCCTTGGAACAGACGCCGGAGCTCGTGCAACTGCCACTGCTCATCGATGCGCTGGATGACGATCCGGCACGTCACACGCGTCTTTCCTGGCGGCAGGCAATTACCCAGCAGGTGAGTCAGACCTGCGCAGCTTTCTTTGACGAGCATCAGGCCGATTGGCAGCCCGTCCGAGGGCAGGGGCTCTATGTCTTCTGGCGGGATACTCTGACTCATGACCATGGGATCGGCATGTTGATGGGCTTGCCCAATCTCGGCAAGGGATTGAGCGCGTTGCCCGCGACACGGCGAGATGCAGAGAAATGGGCCATGAATCGCCTAGGCCTTCCAGAGTGCGCCTATGCTGATTATCTGGAGGCTGTGCTGTTGACTGTCAATGGATGGGCGTCCTGGTGCGCCTATCTGGGGTGGCAGGCGAAACAGGAAGGCCGAAGCGACGATCATCTGCGTGACCTGCTGGCCATTCGGTTGGCCTGGGGTGCCGTTTTGCTTGAGTGCAAAGCCGGTTCATCCGCACAACATGCCTTTACCGCCTTGCATAAGACCTGGAGCCATGCCACGGTGTTGCTGGCGGACGCGGAACGTGCGTTGTGGGTCGATGAAGTTTGGCAGTTTGCTCTGGAGGCAGGTTATCAGCGACAACTGGCGATCAATCTCAGCATCGCTTCTCTCCGCCATACCCTTAAGTCGTCTCGATCGGAAGTCGAAGTGCAGGCCGCTTTCTGCATCGACGTCCGCAGCGAGCGACTCCGTCGTGCCCTGGAAACAGCGTCGCCGTCGATACAGACCATCGGCTTTGCGGGCTTCTTCGGGCTACCCATCGCTTACACACCGTTTGCGACGAACGCCCGCCGTCCTCAACTGCCGGGACTTCTTGCGCCGACATTGGAGGTTTCGGACTGTGTCGTGGCCGAGGAATCCGCAGGCAATGAGACTTCGGCCTGCGAGCAGTTCGCTGCCAAGCAGGCCCGTCTGCGCAGTTTTGCCTGGTCGACACAATGGCAGGCCAATAGTCGCTGGCCTGGGGCCGCGTTTTCTTTCGTTGAGGCCGCAGGATTAAGCTATCTAGGCAAACTGGCGGGCTGGTTGATCCCCTCTGAGCAACCGCGTCCCCATGACGATCTGGCTGGCATGCCTGCGCGCTACCGTTCGCTGTGCCGGCCAGCGCTGACCGGTCTCGATCTAAGCGACAAAGTGAATCTCGCCGCCAGAGTCCTGCACGCTATGGGGCTCGATCATGACCTGGCACCGCTAGTACTGCTGGTCGGCCACGGTAGCCAGAGCGTCAACAACGCTCACGCGGCGGCCCTCGACTGCGGCGCGTGCTGCGGCCAGACGGGTGAAGTGAATGCCCGCGTACTGGCACAACTCCTCAACGATACTGCCTTACGCGCAGGCTTGGCAGATAAGAATATCACCATACCGTCGGAAACCGTGTTTCTGGCTGCATTGCACAACACCACGACCGATGAAGTCGAATGGTTCGACCAGGACTTGCTGCCGTTTCAAGCGCTGGAAAGGTTCGGACGCGTGCAGTCGGCTTTCGATTGCGCTTGTGATCAGGTAAGACGCGAGCGCGCACCCGGACTGTCGCTGGATCCGCGCGGCGGGCATGCATATCTGTTGGAACAGGTGCGTCGCCGAGCCAATGATGGCGCACAGACACGCCCTGAATGGGGCTTGGTCGGCAACGCCTCGTTCATCATCGCGCCCAGAAGCCTTACCCAACACATTGTGTTGGATGGACGCACATTCCTGCACGACTACGATGCACAGAACGATCCAGACGGCAGCATACTGGAATTGCTGATGACTGCACCGATGCTGGTCACGCATTGGATCAACTGGCAATACCACGCGTCCACTTGCGATCCGGATCGTCTCGGCAGTGGCAACAAAGTGCTGCATAACGTGGTAGGTGGTCACATCGGTGTTTTCGAAGGTAACGGCGGTGATTTGCGAATCGGCTTGTCCAAACAATCCTTGCACAATGGGAAGCAATGGATGCACGAACCGTTGCGTCTGACGGTAGTCATCGATGCGCCAAGAGTCGCTATCGAGCGCGTGATTCAGCAGCACACCGTGTTGCAACAACTGATCAATCACGGCTGGTTGCACTTGTGGCATTTCGGTGAAAAGGGACTCAGCCGTTACTCCGTCGGCGAATGGGATCAGCTCGGACTGATGACTCAATGATTTACTTTACGGGAGGATGATCATGAATCAACAAACAGGCTTGCAACGCGATTACACCGGGGATAGTATCGAAAATAATCGATGGGACGAGTCCGCAACCTATTTCAGCCATCTCGATGCGCTGGAGGCTTAAGCACTGTTGATCCTGCTCGAGGTCGCGGCGGAAGGCCGCGCCTGCGCCCCTTGGGATCCAGCAACTCCTATCAATCCGTCACTCTGTTGGAAGCTAGCGCCAGCGTCAAAACGGTCACTTCAGGCACCCATGCCGGACTATTACGCGTCATCTATCGCCGACAGCGTGGGCGACGGCAAGAGCAACCTGATCGGTCGCCAGTTCGCTGTTTTCGTGTTCATAAACTTGCCAACCAACGATCTTGCGGCTGAAAATACCCATGAACAAATACCGGTAGAAAAACGGGCCTTTGAAGAGGCTGGCCAAATAGGTGATATCTCAACTCGCCAGTTGTTTGGGTGCCGTCGCGTTGATGGCTTTGGGCTTGTTTAGCTCGACAGGCATGACGGTGACTCACTTGTTTCGCCTCGCGAAGAATGCGGTAAATTGTCCACTCCTACACATAATACTCGCCGCGTTGCAATACTTTACTAAGCGCTTGATCTTTAAATTCTTCACTATAACGGGGTTGCATTTTGTACCTCTATAAAATTATAGAGGCGACAACTATCCAGCTACAGAGTGCTTACCCGATCTAATTCTACTTTGTAAGATTTCAGGTTTCACATGACTGAAGGTCGTCATTTCGGCATGGATGGTTCGAAGCTCGCCATCCAAGGCACTGGGAGCGGACACAATAGGCCGTTAAAAGTTTTACATTTTTTTTACAGCCTCTTTCATCATTTTTACGACTTTTTTATCTCGTTCTCTGTACATTTAACTGCAGCCGATTCAGGGTGTTTGCGTCAGTTTCAGACGTTGATGTAATTTTCAAAGAGGTGTGGCTATGAATGTAAGCTATCGAGTCGATCTCTTTACGATAGGCCGTCTATGGGGCGTTCGCAACAAGTTGCGGAGGAGGCAGTGATGAGTTGGGTTTATCTTTTGAGCGGCGGTTTTGCACTGACCGTGCTGGTTTATCTGGTCTTGGCTTTGTTTTATCCGGAGAAATTCTGATGACCGCACAAGGTTTTCTGCAAATTTCAATTTACTTTATCGTATTGCTTGTCTCGGTCAAACCATTGGGTATTTACATGGCGCGAATCTATCAAGACGAGCCCGCTGTTTTGAACCGCTGGTTTTCCTGTGTCGAAATGCGGATTTATCGGCTTTGCGGCATCAAACCGGATTTGGACATGCGTTGGCAACACTACGCCTTAGCCTTGCTGGTTTTTAATTTACTGGGTTTACTAGTGGTTTATGGCTTACAGCGTTGTCAAGATCTGTTACCGCTGAATCCGCAACGTTTTTCTGCGGTAGCCCCGGACTCAGCCTTCAATACCGCGGTGAGTTTTGCTACAAACACTAACTGGCAGGGTTATGGCGGCGAAAACACGATGAGTTATCTCACTCAAATGCTCGGTCTGTCGGTACAGAATTTCCTGTCTGCCGCCAGCGGCATGGCGGTGCTCGTGGCCTTAATAAGGGGTTTCAGCCGACGAAACAGCAACAGTATCGGCAATTTCTGGGTGGATGTGACCCGTAGCACGCTGTATATCTTGCTGCCGCTGTCGTTTATTCTGGCTTTGGTGCTGGTCAATCAGGGAGTGGTGCAGACGTTTAAGCCTTATGCATCGGTAAGCTTGCAGGAAGTACTCACTTATCAAACGCCCAAAGTGGATGAATACGGTAAAGCTGTGGCCGATGCAGAAGGCAGGCCGCTCACCGAAATAGTAACAGTAAGCGAACAAAACCTGGCATTGGGGCCGGCGGCATCGCAAATCGCCATCAAACAACTGGGTACCAACGGCGGCGGCTTTTTTAGCGTCAACTCTGCTCATCCGTTTGAGAATCCGACACCGCTGACTAACTTTCTGGAAATGCTGGCCATTCTTTTAATACCCGCGGCACTGTGTTACACCTTCGGCTTGATGATAGGCGATACCCGGCAAGGCTGGTTAATACTCGGGGTAATGACGCTGGTATTAGCCGCTCTGGTTTTCGTGGCGGTGTCGGCCGAGCAAAACGGCAATCCGCTATTAACCGCTTCTGGTGTTGATCAACGTGCCTCGATTCAGCAAGCCGGCGGTAATATGGAGGGCAAGGAAGCCCGATTTGGTATTGCCAATTCGGCCTTGTGGGCTGTGCTGACCACGGCAGCGTCCAATGGTTCGGTCAACTCCATGCACGATTCCTTTACGCCGATTGGCGGTATGGTACCGATGTGGTTGATGCAATTGGGAGAGGTGATCTTCGGAGGGGTGGGTTCCGGCCTATACGGAATGATTGTGTTTGCAATCGTTGCGGTATTTATTGCCGGTCTGATGATAGGTCGTACCCCGGAATATCTGGGTAAAAAGATAGAAGCCTATGAGATGAAAATGACGGCGCTGATCATTCTGATCCCCCCGTTTCTGGTCCTGGGCGGGACAGCGCTGGCATTGATGACCGATGCCGGTAAAGCCGCTATTTTCAATCCGGGGCCTCACGGTTTCAGTGAAGTGTTATACGCTTTCTCTTCGGCAGGCAACAATAATGGCAGCGCATTCGGCGGTCTGGCGGCCAATGTGCCGTTCTACAATTTTATGCTTGGGCTGGCGATGCTGATTTCCCGCTATGGCTTAATGATACCGGTGCTGGCCCTTGCCGGCTCTCTGGCGGCCAAAACGATTGTGCCGGTCGGAGCCGGTACTTTGCCCACTCACACCCCCCTGTTTGCTGTGTTGCTGATCATCACGGTGGTGATGGTCGGCGCGTTGACCTTTGTGCCGGCACTGGCTCTAGGTCCTGTCGTCGAGCACCTGCAAATGACCGGTCATTACTCTTTTAACGCCAGGTAATACTATGACTAGCCCATCCGTTTCTACGTCTTTGATTAACCGACAACTATTTCAGCAAGCTTTGATCGATGCATTTGCCAAACTCACGCCAAGGCAGCAGTGGAAAAACCCGGTAATGTTTGTAGTCTACCTGGGCAGTCTGCTGACCAGTATTTTGTGGTTGCAAGCATTAAATGGTAAGAGTGATGAATCCGCCGGTTTTATCCTGCATATTTCGCTATGGCTTTGGTTTACCGTGCTATTTGCCAACTTCGCCGAAGCGATAGCCGAGGGTCGCAGTAAAGCCCAAGCGGCATTTTTACGCACCGCCAAGCGCGATATTGCCGCCAAAAAACTCGATGAACCCCGCTACGGCAGCAACTATTCCAAAATTGCCGGTTCCAGCTTGCGTAAAGATGATGTGGTGTTGATTGAAGCCGGAGATTATGTGCCGGGCGACGGCGAAGTGATAGAGGGGGTGGCGTCGGTAGACGAAAGCGCAATCACCGGCGAAAGCGCGCCGGTGATCCGCGAGTCGGGCGGAGACTTCAGTTCCGTTACCGGCGGCACGCGGGTCTTATCCGATTGGCTGGTCGTGAAGATTTCCACGAATCCCGGTGAAACCTTTCTGGATCGGATGATTGCTATGGTGGAATGCGCCAAACGCCAGAAAACTCCCAACGAAATCGCGCTGACCATTCTGCTGGTGGCTCTGTCCTTAGTCTTTCTGATGGCGACGGTAACGCTGCTGCCTTTCTCTTTATACAGTGTCGAAACTGCCGGTGCCGGTTCCCCCATCGGCATTACCGTGCTGGTAGCACTTTTAGTTTGTCTGATTCCTACCACCATCGGCGGTTTGCTGTCGGCTATCGGTGTTGCAGGTATTGGCCGGATGATGCAAAAGAATGTCATCGCTACTTCAGGCCGCGCCGTCGAAGCCGCCGGTGATGTTGATGTGCTGTTGCTGGACAAGACCGGCACCATTACCTTGGGTAATCGTCAAGCTTCAGGGTTCTTTCCTGTTAACGGGATTACCGATAAGGCATTGGCGGATGCCGCACAATTGGCCTCATTGGCTGATGAAACCCCGGAAGGCCGCAGTATCGTCGTGCTTGCCAAGCACAAAAACGGTTTACGTGAGCGGGATATTCATTCGCTGGGAGCGACTTTTGTTCACTTCAGCGCTCAAACCCGGATGAGCGGCGTCAATTTGCAAAGTCGTCAGATTCGCAAAGGCGCGGCGGATTCTATTCGTGCTTATATTGAAGAACAAGGGGGCAAGGTTCCACAAGAACTTAAATCGCTGGTTGACGATGTGTCGCGTCGCGGCAGTACGCCCCTGGTGGTCTCGGAAGGCATGCAAGCTTTGGGGGTGATTGAGTTGAAAGACATCGTCAAGGGCGGCATCAAGGAGCGGTTTATTGAATTACGGCAGATGGGTATCAAAACCATCATGATCACCGGTGACAACCGGTTGACGGCTGCCGCCATTGCCGCAGAAGCCGGTGTCGACGACTTTCTGGCGGAAGCTACACCGGAGGCTAAACTCAGCTTGATTCGCCAATACCAGTCTGATGGCTGCTTGGTAGCGATGACGGGGGACGGCACCAATGACGCTCCGGCCTTGGCGCAAGCTGATGTGGCGGTGGCGATGAACAGCGGTACTCAGGCCGCAAAGGAAGCAGGCAACATGGTGGATCTGGATTCAAACCCGACCAAGTTGATCGAAATAGTCGAAACCGGCAAGCAAATGCTAATGACTCGTGGCGCGCTGACTACATTCAGCATTGCCAATGATGTCGCTAAATACTTTGCGATCATTCCTGCCGCTTTTGCTACAACCTATCCTGGCTTGAATGTACTGAATGTGATGGGATTAGCCACGCCATCCAGTGCAATTCTCTCGGCCGTGATTTTCAATGCGTTGATCATCATTGCCCTGATTCCGTTGGCCTTGAAAGGGATTAAATACCAGCCGGTAGGCGCCGAAAAACTGCTGCAAAACAATTTGCTGGTTTATGGGCTTGGTGGTTTGATCGTTCCGTTTGTCGGCATCAAGGGGATTGATCTTCTTTTAGTTGCAATGAATCTGGTGTAAGAGGAAGCCTCTATGTCTATTTATTTAAAACCCGCCGCAATGCTGTTTATGCTATTGACACTGATTACCGGGGTTATTTATCCCGGTCTTGTCACCGCACTGGCCCAACTCATGTTTACTGAACAAGCCAACGGCAGCCTCATCATCAATGAGCAGGGGCACGCGAAAGGTTCAGTATTGATCGGTCAGCCGTTCACGGCAAACCGATACTTTTGGGGGCGTCCCTCAGCCACCGGACCTCACCCTTATAATGCAGCGGCGTCTGCCGGCTCCAATCTGGGGCCGACCAATCCGGCATTAATCGATGCCGTTTCTGCCCGCATCAAGGCATTGCAAGATGCCGACCCCACCAATAAAGCACCGGTTCCGGTGGATTTGGTGACGGCCTCTGCGAGCGGCCTTGATCCTCATATCAGTGTTGCTGCGGCAGCGTATCAAATCAATCGTATCGCCAAAGCACGACAAATTGACGCAGTCAAGCTGCGTGAACTGGTTGATGCGTTGACTGAAAACCGTCTGTGGCAGGTGTTTGGGGAGCCGAGAGTCCATGTCTTACGGTTGAATGTGGCTCTGGATGAATTGAAACGTAAATCCGGACAGTAAGGATTGGGAACGATGTTGAATAATGAGCGTCCCGATCCTGACCAATTATTAGCACGCGTCGAACGTGATAATGCCAAAGCCCGTCGAGGGCGTTTAAAAATATTCTTCGGTGCGGCGGCCGGCGTCGGCAAAAGCTACTCAATGCTGCTCGCCGCAAGGGAGCGGCGTGCTGAAAATCTTGATGTGATGGTCGGTCTGATCGAAACCCATGGCCGAAAGGAAACCCAGGCATTACTTGAAGGGTTGGATATTTTGCCGACCCGCAGAATCAACTACAGAGGGGCCGTATTACAGGAATTTGACCTTGATGCGGCTTTGAAACGTCGGCCTGGCATCATTTTAGTGGATGAACTGGCACATACCAATGCGCCGGGGTGCCGGCATCCTAAACGTTGGCAGGACATACACGAACTGCTGGAGGCGGGGATCGATGTTTACACAGCGCTCAATGTACAACATTTGGAAAGCCTCAATGACGACATTGGCCAGATTTCCGGTATAAGGGTCAGGGAAACGGTGCCGGATACTGTATTTGAAGATGCCGATGAGGTGGAATTGGTTGATCTTCCTCCGGATGAATTATTGCTGCGACTCAAAGAAGGCAAGGTTTATTTGCCCCAACAGGCTAAAGATGCGGTTCATCATTTTTTTCGCAAAGGCAATCTGATTGCTTTGCGTGAATTAGCCTTGCGGCAGACGGCCAACAGGGTGGATGCACAAATGCTGGATTATCGCGAAGGTCATGCGATACGGGAAGTCTGGCAAGTCAATGAACGCATTTTGGTTTGTATTGGTCCCAACCCTCTGGCCGAACGACTGGTCCGGGCGGGTAAACGCTTGTCCGCAAGTTTACGAGCAGAATGGGTTGTTGCCTATGTAGAAACACCTGTTCTGCAACGCTTACCTTCTGTAAAACGCGATGGCGTGCTGCGCATCTTACGCTTGGCGGAACAACTTGGCGCAGAAACTGTGACGCTGAGTGCGCCTGAAATGAGCACTGCCATTATCCGTTTTGCCCGTGAACGCAACATCAATAAAATAGTGGTCGGTAAACCCAGTCGCCGGGGCTGGAAACGCTGGTTATTGGGTTCTGTTGTCGACGTACTGATCAGCCATGCCCATAACATCAATATTTACCTGCTCGGCAGCCCGCAAAAGGAGGATGAAACGGAACTCGAAGTGTCGCTGTTCAAAAGAACACCGCTTCCTGGTTTGCGGCAACGCCTGCCGTCCAGAACTCAAAAACGTTACCGCGGCTATATCTCGGCATTGGCTGTTACAATGATCAGCACCTTGATTGCGAGTCTCATGTTTGGCAAACTGGAACTTGCCAACTTGGTCATGGTGTATCTTCTCGGCATTGTGTTTGTCGCTACCCGTTTTGGGCAGGGAGCCTCAATTCTCGCTTCGCTGTCGGGAGCTGTCATTTTCGATCTGCTGTTCGTGAAACCCTTTTACAGTCTAACGATAGCCGATAGCCAGTATCTGATTACACTTTTAACCATGCTGGTCGTCGGGTTGGTGATCAGCAACCTGATGACGAATGTCCGTTCCCAGGCGAAGGTGGCCTCTCATCGCGAACGCCGCGCAGCAGTGTTGTATGCGATCAGCAAGGAACTGGCCAGTAGCCAAAGCGAGGAGGAAGTGGTGAGGACAGCGGTGCGCCATTTATATTCCGAATTCAGCAGCCGTAACGTTATTTTGTTTCCGGATCCTGAGGGACGGGTGGTTTATCCACGGCAGATCGGTATCGCCGAATCACTGCATGGCTGCGATCTGAGTGTCGCCCAATGGGTTCTGGATCACAACGAAATGGCGGGGCAGGGTACCAATACATTACCGGGCTCCGAGTCTATCTACTTTCCCATTCAGAATGATGACAAGGTGCTGGGCGTTCTGGCTATGCTGCCTGTTAATCTCAGGCGGATATTCTTACCCGAGCAGCAAAAACTGCTGGAAACGTTTTTACGGCAAATCGGCCAAGCGATAGCGCGAATTCGCCTCGCCGAGCAGGCCAAGATCACGCAACTGCAGATAGAAGCCGAACGCTTACGAAATTCACTACTCAGTGCAATTTCACACGATTTAAGGACTCCGTTGGCAACCATTATCGGCTCGGCCAGTACGCTTTTGGAAGAGGACAAACATCTGCATAGACAAGACAGACTTGAGCTCAGCCGCTCCATAGTCGATGAAGCCGGCCGAATGTCTAATCTGATTAATAACATTCTGGACATGGCCAGGCTCGATGCCGGAATGGAGGAACTCAATAAAGAGTGGCATCCGGTTGAGGAAATTATCGGTACCGTATTGACGCGCATACAAAAGCAATTATCAGGACGTAGAGTCAAAGTCAATCTCCCTCCGGGAATGCCAATGGTCTATGCCGATGCAGTGATGATAGAGCAAGTGTTGATCAACTTGCTGGAAAACGCAGTCCGTTATACTCCGGCGGGCAGCGAACTGGCTATTGACGTGGAAGTCAGCCCGAATAAAGTGGAAATTGCTGTCGCCGATCATGGACCGGGAATACCCAAAGGCATGGAAAACCGGTTGTTTGAAAAGTTTTATCAGGGTCGCCATGAAGCCGCACAAAGCGGGGTGGGTTTGGGTCTGGCGATCTGTCGTGCCATCGTCGAGATTCATGGCGGTAAGATACAGGCTCAGAACCGGCCCGGCGGAGGGGCGGTGTTTACTTTTGTTTTACCCGTCGATCAATTACCCCCGGTAATAGACCACTAAGCTAAAACCATGGCCAAAACTGTCTCAGTAATTATCGTAATCGAAGATGACCCTGCCATTCGCCGTTTTTTGCGTACCGGGCTAAGTAGCCAGGGCTTTTCGGTGTTTGAGGCTGACACCGGAAAGCAAGGCATCATCGAAGCGGGTATCCGAAAGCCCGATCTTATCATTCTGGACTTGGGTCTACCGGACATGGACGGCTCGCAGGTTATCAAAGCCATCCGGGAATGGTCATCGATACCCATCATCATTCTCTCGGCACGCAGCAGTGAACAGACCAAAATCGATGCGCTAGATGCAGGGGCTGACGATTATTTGACCAAACCATTTGGTTTCGGCGAGTTGTTAGCCAGGATTCGCGTTGCCTTACGACACGCTTCTCGCTCATTGGCGTCAGAAGCCGAGGTCTTTACCAGCGGTAATCTGAAAATCGATGTGTTGAATCGGATAGTCAATGTTGACGGTACAGAAGTGCATTTGACTCCGATTCAATTTCGATTATTGTCAGTGTTAGTCCAACATGCCGGAAAGGTTCTAACCCATAAACAAATTCTCAAAGAGGTGTGGGGGCCTTCATACCAGGAAAACGCTCATTATCTTCGAATCTACATGAGCCAGCTGCGCCACAAGCTGGAAACCGATCCAACCCAGCCCCAGCATTTGTTAACTGAATCCGGTGTAGGCTATCGCCTGAAGCTTTAACCTATCAATGAGCACTCGCCAATCGAAATTTTTATGTAAGGGTTTGTGCTCGCTTCCGGCTAAGCTTATGTCAGCGGGCCATTCGCCCGCCGTCTGCGAGCCGGTTTAACCCTGGCCGGCTTGCATTTTATTAGCACTGTTCTCGTGAAGCGTTTAACGTTTGGAAGAAGCGTCATCCCGACAGGGTTTACCTAAGCCGCTAGACTGCGTAAGTGAATCCAGGACATAAGGACGTTCTATGGCCTTTGCCATCCTCAGACACCCGGATCTTTAGAGCAAGTGAATTTCTATCAGCGCTGATAAAACATCATAAAAAGTAAACAGAGACATTCGGAAAGCCGAAATCGGAGTTGGGGTTCAAGCCGATTTTAACGGTCAATACTCATCCTTCGGCTAAAAGAAAGCGCTGGAACCGAAGCCAGCGCTTTAAGGTTGAGTGATTAACGTTTAACTCTCGAGAAACCCAATAGGCCTAACAAGCCACTGCCCAATAGCCAAAGGGCAGGTGGGAGTGGGACAGGCTTAACGGAACCATTGTCGGTGATGAATAAGCTGATCGTATCGCCGTAAACGCGGCGCTCGGTTCCCAGCAGGTTGTATTCATCGTCCAGCAACGGGAAGCTGTAAACCGGGATCAACTCCAGTAAATCGTATCCGTCGTCGCGTTGATAGAGATTGACTTCCAAATGACCGTAATGCTTGCCACCTGCGACCAATTGCTCGACTCCGTTGATGATATCCCATACTTCGGCTTCGTGTTCGTCAGCGGACCATTGACTGAACGGATTGTACTGTAAACGGTTATCATCGAATCCGGGACTGTTTCTTCTTTCCCCTCTCAGTCCATCGCCCGCGACACCGACATCGTAGTAGTAAACACCGATGCCGTCGCCATTTTCATCAACGAAACTTCTTTCGAACATTTCGCTATGACCGCTCAATACTGCCGCGACGCCGAATTGTTCGAACATCGGTTGATATTGACGCAGCGGAGTGCCGCCCTGTCCGCTGGATTGTTGATGATTCATCGGAAGTCCGTGTTCGCCATCGCTGTAAGGTGCGTGATGAAATTGTACGAAAATGACTTGACCCTGTTCGCGGGCTTGTTCAAGCTGGGCGCGTGCCCATTCCGATTGGGTTGAGCCGGGGTTGAAATCGGATAGATCATTACCACCGAACGACTCGTACTGCTCTCTTGAAAAATTGTTTTGTGTGTCGGTACCGGGGCCGGTATATTCTTGACCAGTCAACTTCGGTGGCTGACCCGTTCCACCGTAATTTTGCGGGCGGTCATCGGGCTCGCCATTCGAACTGTCCAGCGTGATGATGGTGACCGGGCCGTAGTCGGTCCGGTAATAATTTCCTTGGTGATTGGACGTACCGTTTTCAGGCATATCGAAATAGGTTTTATATTTTTCGCGTCCGAACTTTGGGCCGAACATGTTGTTGCCGAAAGTAGAATCGTTAAACGTACCGTAACCGCCATTCAAGGCACCGAAATTTTCCCAATTGCCCATCGCCGGGAGGATCGCACGCTTTGTCAGCACGTCGTCGAATTCTCCGGCATTATGTTTAAAGAACTCATCCCATCCCGGTTGGTAGCCGCCGCCTTGCACCAAATCCCCTGGCATCATGATAAAGTCGGGATTGCGCGAGTCGATGATGGCCATGTTATGTTTATAGCCTTCGGTTTCAGTAACGGCATAACGTAATACCTGGTTTGCGCCGCTGCCGCTGGTGCCGAATTGCGTCGCCCATTGGCTATTGGACAGAGAAGGGCGGTTGCCTGAGGCGATTGTTCCGGGCTGCCATTCTCGGTGCGTGGATCGGCCAAGCGGTTCGGTCTCGCTGTCGGACATTGCGATGAAACGGATATGCTTCCAGTCCTGAGCAGTCGGAGCCGTTTTGAATTCACGCGTAAATACGCTGGCGCCTTGTGTGACCGTGTAAGTATAGGTGCTGTCGGGTTGCAATCCGCGTACATCAACCGAGTGTTTGTAGTTGTCGCTAGAGGACAGCCAAGAGCCCTTGTCGAGACCCGTGATCGATTGATTGAGTTCTGCTTGGGTATATTGCAGTTTCGCTTGATACGCAGGCGAACTGCCAAAATTCAACGAACTCGTTAAACCGGGACCGTCTATCTTGAGGGAACCGCTTTGATTCGATTCGGTAAACCAGGTGAACAGCATGCCGTCCGAGCCGGGCTGTTGCAGGTAGGGCAATACCCGAAAATCCTCGAGCGCGAATGCATTTTGCGCCGTGCCGATACCCATCAAAGTCAGGGCGATTGCTGAGCCCAAAGCCTTGCGGGAACAACTGCGGGTAAACGAAGCACCGTTCGTGTCTACCAAAGTATGTTCAATTTTGTTATTCATTGAGTGATCTCTCTTTATAACCAAACAGGGGAGAAAAAGGAAAAAGCCGGTATTGCTCTACAGAGCACAGGCCTCTTGATGGAAAATGACGCAGAGAGGCAACGACCCGGAAAGCCGAGATTCCGGGTGTGAACTGCGTCACAAAAGGCACTGTAAGAGCGAAGTGTGAAAAAACTGTTAACGTTTGGTAACGGTTTTGTGAAATGTGATACGTCCTTTTGGCTCGTTGAAATTCACGTACGGCGTCGATCGTTTCCTTGTCGTAAATTCCTGTAGGATCTCCTGCCAACAAGCCCCGCAGCTTAAGCCTTTGTTGCAGACGGCGAACGATGTCCGCATATAGCACGACGGACTGATCTGCCACCGTTGCGCTGACCGGTTCCGATTTGCTTGTCAGTCGCCCCGATTTGATGCTTTACAAGATCTGATAAGCGGACTGATGAAAACTTTTTTCGGGATTTTGGCGGCAGTGATTGGCTATGGCTGACATCAACAATTCGGTACTTTGCTAGGGCGTCAGGTCGAATGTATCCTTTTCTTGTTGATTGGCGTAGGTAATAAAGCCCTCAATCAACCACCTAAACCCACTAAATTTGCGGGGGTGTGCAGATACGGCTGGAGATTCATTTTCTTAAGGCTTGTAACAATGCTGTCATTTTAACGGCTTAAGATGGGTTTAATTAACCCTATGGTTGATTTACTAGTTGATGTCGCCCCGGCACCGATTGGCGGGGTCCGGATGACGTTGTTCTTTGACATTTTTGTGACCTGGATTCGCTTATGCGGTCTAACGGCTCCGTCAATCCATGCTGGATTGGCGGTATTGATACCAATTCCTGATCACTCTTTATTGGATGTCTACCGTATTAATGGTAAACAGGATCTCAGCGTTTTCTACTCATTACATTAGCCTGACCTAATTGTTTATAAGTGTCACAGTGATAAATTCCAACTTGAGTGACGGATTATTCTTTAAGTCAACACGGGATCCATCGATTGGTGAACAAGATTCTCCGTTTCAATTCCAAATCATCTGCACGTCTAAAGTGGCTAGTGAGATGAACCTCTCTGGTTATTTTTAACACCATGCATTCCAGCGAATTAATAAACAACGGTAAGGGCTTATCGACGGTAAGGGTACTGCACCACTATGTGGAGCCTTTTTATGAGTCGGACTTGGCAGTTCAGGTGCTGGATTGTTTTATTAATGACAAAACCTTATTTGCCAGCGCCATTATCGATGACATGGGAAAACCGGTGGGGCTAGTTGAGAGAGGGCGCATAACCGAGATTTTTTTAAAACCCTTTGCCCGTGATCTGAACCATAAAAATCCGATCAAAAACATGATGGATAAAGAACCCATCATTATTGATATAAATACCTGCATTGATGATTTGGCACAGATAATCATCGAATCCGGCATGAGGCATATGGTAAACGGGGTCATCATCGTCGAAAACGGTCTGTATTCAGGAATGGCAACCGGACATGCCTTACTGGAAGAGATTGCCCAAAGAAAGCAACGCGATCTATTTCAGTTGGCTCATTACGATCAACTGACCGGTGTACCGAATCGATTGCTGTTTAAGGATCGTTTACAGCAAGCTTGCCTGAGTGCAAAACGCACAAAAAAGTTGGTGGCATTGATTTTCGTTGATTTGGATCGCTTCAAATTTATTAACGACACGATGGGTCACAGTGCCGGTGATCAATTACTCATTGTCGTTTCGGATCGTCTGCAACAGTGCCTTCGGGAATCCGATACTTTAGCGCGTTTGGGTGGCGATGAATTTGTCGTTGTTCTGCAAAATCTTGAAAGTATTGTTGATGCGGAAAAGGTTGCCGAATTGATAGTCGCCAAAATACGAGAGCCGATGCAACTTTGTAATCGCAGTTTAAGCATTTCAGCAAGTTTGGGGGTTGCAATTTATCCTCTGCATGATGAGAACCTTGACGGCTTGATTCAAAAAGCCGACGCGGCCATGTATGAAGTAAAACAACAGGGCAGAAATACCTATCAGATTTATTGTGACACCCTGACTTTCGGGATGATCGAAAAAAATAAACTGGAAAGTCGGCTGAATAATGCCTTGGAAAATGATCAATTCTTTCTGGTTTATCAACCCCAGGTAGATGTCATAGAAAATAAAATGGTAGGAGTCGAGGCTTTATTGCGGTGGAAACATCCGGAACTGGGCTTGGTTCCACCTATCAAGTTCATTCCCATTGCTGAGGATACCGGACTCATCCACTCAATCGGCGAGTGGGTGTTGTATAACGTGGGCAGGCAACACCGAGAATGGACTGAGCAAGGAATGCCACCTGTGAAAATTGCAGTCAATATTTCACCTTTACAATTTCGGCAAAAAGGCTTTTGCGACTTGATTAAAGCGGTTATTGATGAAACGAGTATTGATCCTCAGTACCTTGAATTGGAACTTACCGAAGGTTTGATGATGACCAACACGGAATATGTCGCTCAAACGTTGGCACAGCTAAGGGAAATAGGTATCAAATTGGCTATAGACGATTTCGGAACCGGTTATTCCAGCTTAAGTTATCTGCATAAATTTGCTGTTGACCGGATCAAAATTGATCAGTCTTTTATTCGAAATATCTCCAAGACGTTAGCTAATCAAGCGATAGTTCGTGCGATTATGGCGCTGGGCAATAGTCTGGATATAGAAATGATAGCGGAAGGGGTAGAAAGCATGGCTGAACTTGATGCCATTAAACAGTTTGATTGTCAGGAAATTCAAGGTTATCTGATATCCAGGCCAATACCTGCGAGCGAATTAATCGTCTGGTATCAAAGCTACGTGAAACAGCAGCATTGATAGGGACAATAAGGTGGAAGGCTTTTCAATTTAATTGAGCCTGCCTGCGTTCTTTTGGTATCCGGACCCAATTCGTTACGCTGGTCATAAATCGGTAACAAAGATCAGGCAAACTTTAACGGCTGAAAAAAGCGGTTGCTCGACTGGCCGGCCAATTTAAACAAATCACTTACGAATAAAACGGAGTCCATGGAACTCTCGGTTTTAACGCTGAACCTGCATACTTACCAGCAACATCCCCGTCATTGCTGTTTTGACACGATGCATCAGCATGAGCGGGAAGTGCATATCATCGCTGAAGCCATTGCTCATCTGCAGATAGATGTCATCGGTTTTCAGGAAGTTGGCGAGTACATGTACGATCCTGTTACCCATCCTTACGGTGAGTCACCGTCGAACATGGCTTTTAGGATTTGTAATAAATTGCGGAGCTGGGGACTTTGGTACCACCTTCATCAGGATTGGAGCCATATCGGCTTTTATCGCTGGCGAGAAGGTACTGCTATTTTGAGTCGCTATCCTATGCACCATAATTATTCGGCTTATGTTTCCAGAGACCACCGCCGAGACAATTACCTGTCCCGAAACGTCACGTTGTCCTGTATTGATGTGCCGTGGTTTGGGTTATTACATGTTGCCAATGTCCACTTGAGTTGGGCGCATCATGGCTTTTTTGAAGAATTTTATAACCTTAAACAATTAATCTATTCGCGCCTGCATTTTGGTGTCAGAGCGGATTTGATAGTAGGTGATTTCAATGCCCCTGCCGGCGAACAGGCGTATCAAGCTATTGTTGGCAATGGGGAATATGTGGATCAATATTACAGTGTGCATCCGCAGCGTTTTTACCAGCCCAGCTATCATGGCCAAATAGACGGCTGGAAAAACGAAAGTCCCAAGCGTATCGACTATATCTTTAAACGCAACGGTAACGCCATGCATATCAGGACGATGGATTTAATTTTCAATGATCATTTCTATCCTATCGTTTCAGATCATTTTGGTTATTTGGCCCGATTCGACCTCTTTTGAGCTTAATCATGCTTGATTAGCAAGCTGTCCATGAGGTCTGGATTTCGGCAATTCCCCGGCAATCCCTGATCGGGGCAAGATTTGCCGAAATGCCGCGGTCGGCTGCGGATAAAGAGTTACCGTCAGGGTGGCAGATGGGTAGGGTGGATAAGCGACAGCGCATCCACCTTCAACAGCATTGACGGATGCGGCTGGGGAGTTCATTTTCCGGGTTGATGCCAAGCCTTCATTAACGTTAGAGCTGAAATATCATTAAAATCAGGTAATCACTTACATGACAACAACATCGTGCCGGGTCAAAGCCCTTCAATTATTCCCAAATCGCATCAATGTATAAAACGCGTGTTGCCCATTTATCCTACGATTTTAGGAATTTGCGAAACCTGATGGCCAAAGCGACGCCGGCGCGGTCGGGCGATTATCTGGCCGGTGTGGCAGCCGTCAGTAATCTGGAACGCGTTGCTGCCCAATTTGTGCTGGCTGATGTGCCGCTTAAACAGTTTCTCAATGAAGCACTGGTGCCTTATGAACGGGATGAAGTCACACGTCTGATTATTGACGAACATGATCAGGCTGCATTTGCCCCTGTTAGCCACCTGACCGTAGGTGATTTTCGCAACTGGTTATTATCTGAACATGCCACAACAGAGACGCTTTCTGCTATTTCAAAAGGCTTGACGCCGGAAATGGTAGCGGCCGTGTCTAAAATCATGCGTATCCAGGATTTGATTCTGGTTGCCAAAAAATGTCGGGTGATTACCCGTTTCCGTAATACCATCGGCCTGGAAAACCGGTTTTCGACGCGTTTGCAACCCAATCATCCCACTGATGACCCGGCCGGCGTTGCGGCCAGTTTGCTGGACGGTTTGCTCTATGGCTGCGGTGATGCCGTTATCGGAATCAACCCGGCCACCGATAATCTTGAGGCGACCTTGCGCTTGTTGCACATGCTCAACGATGTCATCGAACGTTATCAAATTCCGACTCAAGCCTGTGTGTTGGCGCATGTCACAACAACACTAAAAGCCATTGAACAGGGTGCTCCGGTCGATTTGGTCTTTCAGTCCATTGCCGGGACGCAAAAGGCCAATGACAGTTTCGGTATCAATTTAAGTTTATTGAAAGAAGCACACTCTGCAGCATTGGAACTGAAACGGGGCCCGCTGGGTAACAACTGCATGTATTTTGAAACCGGGCAGGGCAGTGCGTTATCAGCGAATGCTCATGAAGGGTTGGATCAACAAACCTGCGAAGCCAGAGCTTATGCCGTTGCGCGAAAATTTTCACCGCTGCTGGTCAATACCGTGGTCGGATTTATAGGCCCCGAATACCTTTACGATGGGAAACAGATTATCCGCGCCGGTTTGGAAGATCATTTTTGCGGTAAATTATTGAGTCTGCCCATGGGCTGCGATGTCTGTTACACCAATCACGCCAAAGCCGATCAGGATGATATGGATATGTTGCTTACGCAATTTGCCATTGCCGGCGGCACCTTTGTCATGGGCGTACCCGGTGCCGATGATGTCATGCTCAATTATCAATCCACATCGTTTCATGATGCGCTGTATGTACGTCAACTGATGGGTTTGCGACCGGCGCCTGAATTTGAACAGTGGCTTCAACAACACGAAATTTTTAACGCGTTTAATCAGTTGCAACAAAAGTCTGACGTGCCTGAACTGTTTAAATCGTCATTACAAAAGCTGCCTAAATTAAGGCTATGTTCGCGTTAGTAGTTGAAAGTAAATAAACACCGTCATTCCGGCATGGATTGCCGGAGCCGTTAGACCGCGTAAGCGAATCCAGGTCACAAGGATGTGAAAGCCCAACGCCATCCATGGC
>JAGXSU010000087.1 GCA_018333785.1 Methylomicrobium sp.
TTCTTGGCAACCCTCAACTTATTAGCTTTCCTCACTCATACGGTGCTTGAATGGCTCGACGAGGCTTACCGTGCCGTACGCAATGCCGCACCTTCCAGACGGACATTCTTCGAACAATTCCGAATCTTACTTCAATTTATGCCTTTTGATAATTGGCAGCATTTGATGCGGTTCATGCTCTATGGAGAAAATCAAATACCTAGAAAAACGTAAGGTTTTAAAATGGGAATTGCTGGTTCGAGGCACTGAGTTTTTCCCTTTCGTCGAATTATAGTATTATGAGCAGCTTTTCCGGTGGCTTCAACTCAGCACCGCTTGAAACTCCATTATCGTCAGAGTCTTCCAGCTACTGATAGTTGGCCGGTATTGCTGTTGAAATGCAAATACTGCCAAGCTCTGTTAAACACATCATTTAAAAGCAAATAACATGACTGTTGAAGCAAGTGAATTTAAAAATGCGTTACAACTCTGGGCCAGTGGTGTAACGGTCGTTACCACACAATCCGATCGATTTGGATTGCAGGGCATGACGGCAACCTCTTTTTCCAGTGTTTCACTGGATCCTCCACAAGTACTGGTTTGTATCAACGAGAGGGCAGATACCGGAGAAGGGATTGAGGAAAGTCAGCATTTTGCAGTTAATATTTTAACGGCCGGGCAGGAGCAAGTGTCTAACGAATTTGCCGGTAAAGCCAGCCAGGAAGATCGCTTTCGAAATGTATCCTGGAGCCAGGGTAAAGAAGGCATGCCATTGTTGGATGACAGCCTTGCCTCACTTGAATGCCGGGTTTTGCAGAAAGTCAAAGCGGGCACCCATTGGATTATTGTCGGTGAGGTCAATAATGTCGTCTGCCGCGAAGGTGATCCTTTACTTTATTACAGTACCGCTTATCGGAAACTGACGGCATAATTTTCAGTGCGTCAATTTAAGGGCGCACTTTGTACTTTATATACCTTTCGCACTTCAAATTTCTGCAGTATCTAAGGAAGCAACGGGGTGTTCGGCAAAGGCTTTGTCAGCATGGATGCTGGCATAGAGCTTATAGGAATGTATTTACGGCGTCCTTTGACGGGCACCCCGGTGCCGAAATTGGATCTACGATGGGTATAGATTTAATCTGAGGTTATTTATGTCAACTGTGTTAATAACCGGAGCCAATCGGGGCTTGGGTCTTGAATTTGCGGCTCAATTCGCGGCTGAAGGCTGGGACACCATCGCTTGTTGCAGAAATCCTGAAACGGCAGCCGAGTTGAATCAATTAGGCAAAAAGTTTCCCAACCTGTCGATTGAAGCTTTGGATGTCATGTCTTTTGACCAAATTGAAGCGCTGTCGGCGCAGCTCAAACACCGCTCAATTGATGTGCTCATCAATAATGCGGGTGTTTACGGTGATAAAGCAGGTCATGGGTTCGGCGACTTGGATTATCAGATGTGGCATCAAACGCTTTTAATCAATACCTTGGCCCCGGTCAAAATGGCAGAAGCCTTTTTATCCCAATTGGAGCTTGGCGCTAAAAAATTGCTGGTCTCTATCACCAGTCAAATGGGCAGTATTGCGGATAACACTAGCGGCGGCAGTATTTTGTATCGTTCCAGTAAGGCGGCTTTAAATGCGGCGATGAAAAGCCTTTCACTGGACCTGAAGGCCAAAGCCATCGGTGTGTTGGTTTTGCATCCCGGATGGGTCAGAACCGATATGGGTGGACCTCAGGGTTTGATTGATGCAAAGCAAAGTGTTGCTGGCATGCGAAAAATAATCGAAAACTTTTCTGCCGAGCAGTCGGGGCAGTTCATTAAATATGACGGATCACTGTTGCCCTGGTGAAGCTTTATGCGTGAGATTAAACTGAAGTTCGCGTAGTTTTAATAAGCTATAAACAGTTTCCAAGTGAGGAATGGCGACGTTTTCCCTGCGCCCTGCACGAACTGCATTGCCTATAATGGCTTCGATTTCCATCGGCTGTCCGCGTTCAAAATCAAGCAGCATACTGGTTTTATAAGGTGGCATCGCGTAGGTGTTTTCGATATTCGTATCAATGATATCGGCCGGTAGCTCATGACCGCAGGCGTGGGCAATATCGGCTACTTCCTGCATGATCGCACGTACCAGCTTTTCCTGGGTACCCAGTATTTCCAGAGTTGCCAAGCCGCCTGATAAGACGGATAAGGGGTTAAACGGCGCGTTCCAAATGCATTTTTGCCAGCGTGCCGTAACAATGTCCTTAGTCGTCAGGCAGGTCATGCCGGCTTGATTAATCAACTCGCATAAGCGGTTTGTTTTAGGGCTTATTCCGCCCGGTAAATTGCCTAAAACCAGTTTGCCGTAGGCCAGATGCAAGATTTTCCCTGGTTCAAGGCGGTTGCTGCAGATAAAAGCAAGCCCGCTGATGATTTCATTTTGGGGAAAGGCCACACGCATTATCTGTTCGGTTTCGACACCGTTTTGGATGAAGACAACGGCCGTATTTTTATTGACGGCGGGTTTTATCAATGCCGGTCCGTCGATGTGTTCCACTGCTTTAGTGCATAAAATCACATAATCAGCAGTGCCCGAATATTCACCTGCCTGTCTTAGAACCTGACTGGGCCGAAATATCCAGTTCCCAAGGTTATGGCTATGGATGTTAAACCCCTGCTGTTTGACAGTCTCGTAATCTGAACGGCAGACAACTGCAACATCCGCTCCGGATTTTGCCAGTAAAGCGCCATAAAATCCGCCAATGGCGCCGGCACCGATGATCAATATTCTAGGGGAGGTCATTCTTGCCGAGGATTTGTTTCAGAAACGGTAGGGTCAGCTTGCGTTTTGCGGCTAGCGTGGCATGGTCCAACTCACTTAGTAATTGCCATAGCATGACCGTATCTCTCGCGTAATGGTTGAACAAAAATCGGCCGACTTGCGGAGACAGATCAAATCCTAATTGTTTCGCCCTGAGGCTCAAGGCCAATATAATCTCTTCATCGGTAAGGGCTTGCAGTTTTAGCGTTAATCCCCAGTTGAGACGGGTTTTAAGATCAGGCAATTCAATCGTCAGCCAGTTAGGTGGGCAATTTGAGGACAGGATTAACCTGTAACCATTTTCCCGGTGCCGATTGTAAAAATTAAAGAATTGTTGCTCCCACTCTGTGTGGCCTGAAATGGCGTCAATATTATCAAAACAAACCACTTCATATTCTTCCAGGCCATTTAATAAACCGGTATCGGGTAAGACCGGATTTATAAATTCATAATAGAAAGTCGTTTTTTTCTGTTCTTCCGCCAGCAGGCAGCAGGCTTGCAGTAAATGGGTTTTGCCAAGCCCTGAGTTTCCCCAGATATAAATCTGCTGTTCTCCTTCAAATGATACGCATTGAATCAGATGATTGATTGCTTCCTGGTTTTTACCCGGGTAAAAGCTGTTAAACGAAGGTCTTAACCTGTGTTCAAATGCTAAAGGAATCTGCTCGACCATTATTCTTGCTTACGATTTCAGTGCCCGAACATAAAATGTCGCGCCCATAAACAGCATCAGGCTAAACAGAATCTCAAGCAGGGCAAGTGAGCGTTCGGCTGGATTGACATAGGCTTCAGCTGTGCCATGAATAACATAGATCAAGCTGATGTAAGCAGCCCACGCGCAGCTTTTTCGCCTGCCATGCAGCAGTCCGCGCATAGGTAAAAGTAAAGGCGTTACGCTTAATAAAAGAATCATTGCCACCGGGAATCGGCTGCTTTCAGTCAGCACAGTAGGCCAAAGCATCAGTAAAGCGAATAAACCAAAAAATCCGGCTAAGGCTATCGAATGATAAAAAGAGGGTTTCATAATAATGAAATTAATACAGTTTACACGCTATCTGCGATAAAAAAGAGCAGGTTGTTTGAAACGTAATAGGGCGCAAGTCTTATAGAATAGTTAAAACATTTTCAGGAGGTCGGCCAATTGCCGCCTTATCGTTGGCCAGTACGATAGGCCTTTCGATCAATTTTGGGTTGGCAACCATACCGTCTATTAAGGCCTGGCGGTCCAGGTTCGAATTATCCAGGCCGGATTCTTTGTATTCCGCTTCACTTTTACGCATGAGCTCACGCGGTTCCATGTTTAACTTTTCTAGAATATCGTCGAGTTCCGAAGCAGAGGGGGGTGTTTTCAGATATTCAATGATTTCAATATCCAGGCCTTTTTCCTGCAGCAACTGCAAGGTTTGACGTGATTTACTGCAGCGCGGGTTGTGATAGATTTTTACGTTCATAGTGCAAACATAACGGAATATTAAAACGCTATAATACCATTTTTATTCCCAATGCCGGTAAGAGCGGGCATCTTTTCAATTGAACAACGCATCAATAAACAGGACATTCCGGTGAACAGTCAGCAGATTCAAGAGCGAGCGAAACAGTATTGGTTGTTAGCCAGGCTCGATAGACCGATTGGAATCTATATATTGCTTTGGCCTGCCTTATGGGCGTTATGGCTTGCCAGTGAAGGAAGTCCCGATCTAAAAATCCTGTTTGTATTTTGCGCGGGTGTTGTGCTAATGCGTTCTGCAGGCTGTGTAATCAACGATTATGCGGATCGCGATTTTGATCCTCATGTGGAACGGACTCGTCTGCGTCCGATTGCCGCCGGTAAAGTTTCCACCCAAGAAGCATTGATTATTTTTGTGACGTTGAGCCTTTGCGCATTCGCTTTGGTGTTGCTACTAAATACGCTGACCATAGGACTTTCTTTCGGCGGTGCGTTTCTGGCTGCCAGTTACCCGTTTATGAAGCGCTACACTCACTTGCCTCAGGCCTATTTGGGAATAGCCTTCGGTTGGGCTGTGCCTATGGCTTATGCCGCAGAAACTGAAATCATTCCGCTAACGGCCTGGGTACTCTACATCGCCGTTATCTTATGGGCTCTGGTGTATGACACCATGTATGCAATGGTCGACAAAGAGGACGATCTTAAAATAGGCGTCAAATCCACCGCAATCTTATTCGGTGACAAAGACCGAGAAATTATGGGTGGGCTTCAAGTGCTGATCATCAGTTTGCTGCTGACGGTAGGCTATTTGCAAGGCATGGGATGGGTTTATTATGCGGGGGTATGTTCAGGGGCCGGATTTTTTATTTATCAACAACAGTTGATTTTTAAGCGCGAAAAATCCCAGTGTTTTAAGGCGTTTTTAAATAACAACTGGTTCGGTTTGGTTGTGTTTATAGGCATTGTAGTCGATTATTGGGTACGTTGATCCACCCTCAGGGGCAGCATTTTTTCTGGTGTTTGAAACTGATCCGGGCAATTGTTTGACCTGAATGAGGCGCGTTCGCTCAATTGAATAGGGGATTGAAAAACTACGTTTCGGTCCAGGGGAATGGCTGAAATGCCGATTTGTTCAGCGATTCCCTAACCGAACCGAAGCAGGCTGCAAGACTTCCATTTCAACCCCTGGCTCCTTTCTCCAACCAAAACAGCAGTCGTGAGCAAAGATTAGCGGGATCAAACGGTTTGGAGAGATAATCATTCATACCCGCTTGCAAACACCGCTCACGGTCTTCAGCAAAAGCGTTAGCCGTCATGGCAATAATCGGTACATTTTGCCAGCCGTCCAGTAAGCGGATCTGCCGGGTAGCCTCAAGCCCATCCATCACCGGCATCTGCATGTCCATGATCACCAAAGCAAACGATTGTTGCTTGGCCAGCGCCAGCGCGTCTTGGCCATTGTCCGCTGTCGTGACCTCAAAACCGGCAGCTTCCAACAGAATGACACCAACCGCTTGATTGATGAGTTCGTCTTCTACCAGCAATAAGCGGGTGCCGGCATACTGGCTACGTAGAATCTGCTCGGCTGTGTCGTCGCTGCTCCCAATCAACTGCTTGGTGCCAATTTTATGGCTGCCCTTGCTTAGCCAAGCGGTAAACCAAAAAGTACTGCCATGCCCTACAGAGCTTATGGCGCCCGCTTGGCCGCCCATTAACTGAGCGAGCCGTTTGGTGATTGCCAGACCCAACCCGGTGCCGCCGTGCTTACGGGTGATGGAATTATCGATTTGTTCGAACGCAGAAAATAACTTTTGAATCAGATCCGGCGGGATGCCGCTCCCGCTGTCACACACCTCCGCTTTCAGCAGCACTTTGTCGACTTGTTCGCTGACTGGGAAAATCCTGACCTGCACAAAACCCTGATCAGTAAACTTGATCGCGTTGCTCATGTAGTTGAGTAGCGCCTGATTAAAACGGAGAGGGTCTCCGCGCAGTTGATAGTTTAAAGCAGAGCAATCCACGCTTAACTGCAGGCCTTTGTTCTGCGCCAACTCGTTCATAATTGTCCGGGCCTTGGTCGCCACTTCGTCCAAATCAAATTCCAAAGATTCCAACACCAACTTTTCTGCCTCGATCTTGGACAAATCGAGGATATCGCTGATGACATCCAGCAGATGTTGGGAGGAACCGCCAATCTGCTTTAGAAAACTCATTTGCTCAGGGTCCGTTACTTTGCGGGACAAAATGTGAGTGAGACCCACAATCGCATTGAGCGGGGTGCGGATTTCGTGGCTCATGTTGGCCAAAAATGCAGTTTTTGCCTGGTTGGCGGTATCAGCACGCAGATTCGCTTCAACCAGTTCGTCCAAACGTTGGTGCATCTGCGTGATATCGATATGACACCCCACCATTCGAAGTGGCTCTCCACTTTCCGCCCACTGCACTACCCGGCCCGCACAAATCACCCAAACCGTGGAACCGTTCTTGTGTCGATACCTTACTTCGTTGTAATAAGGTTCTTCACCATGACTGGCCACATGACGCTCGAATATCTTAGTGACAGCGGGCAGGTCCTCGCTAAAAATGAGTTTTTGCCAGGTATCCGGGATATTAGGGAAGTCTTCATCCCCGTAACCCAGCATAGCTTTGAAGGTATCACTAAAATACTCGGTGCCTTTGGGAATGTTCCAATCCCAATAGCCCGCAAAAGCCGATTCCAAAAGCCCCTGCAAGTGGCTCAGCTCTTCTTCTAACATAACATTTTTGCGCAATTGCTCTTCAGATTTCTTCCGCGCGGAAATATCGATCACCACACCGATATATCTATTCACACTGCCATCGTCATTCTTTAGCGGCCGCCCTCGGCACATCAACCATCGCGGCTCCTGGCCTGCAGGGGGCACCACCCGCCATTCGGTTTCGAAAGACTCTGAACGCGCAATGGCGGCGGCATTAATGGCTTTTACCTGCGCGATGTCGTCCGGATGCACCGTTTTTAGCCATGAGGCATAACAGGGTTCTACAGAGCCATAGGGAAGATTATACAAATCCCAGAGTTCATCAGACCAATAATTCCGGTTAGTCGCCAATTCCCATTCCCAAGAACCGCCTCTGGCTGCGTCCATAGCCAAACGAACGCGTTGCTCACTCTCGCGCAACACTCTCTCAGCCAGCCTCTTCGAGGTCACCTCTGTCGCCACGCCAGCAATAAAACACCGTCCCTCCACATCGCAGAAGCTAAACTTGCTGCTGTGCCAAATTTGCTCGCTACCGTCTGTTTCGACGATCGTTTCATCGATTTCCAAAGCTTGACCGGTCTGCATAACCTTCAAGTCGTTGGCGCGAAATTGTTCGGCAACTGTTTTCGGCCACATATCAAAATCGGTTTTGCCCTGCCAGTCTTGCAATCCTTTATGAAAGCGCTGCTCATACACTTTATTCAAATAAACATAACGACCGGCTTCGTCTTTAATCCAAGCTGCAGCAGAACTGTTATCCATGAACAGCCGAAAGCGGGCTTCAATGTTTCGTTGAGCTTCTTCGGCAGAATACAATTCAGAAATGTCGGAAAAGCTCAACACTGCACCGGCAATGTCGCCCAACTCGTTCTCGAACGGATCGATCTGCATCAGAAAATGAAAGTCCCCGTGGTGGATTTGTTCGACCACCGAGTCACCGCTAGCCACAACGTTGGTTACGTAGCCCCGTAACTTGGGTATAGGAATATGACAGGGAATGCCGTACAAAAACTGCCCGATATCGTCCGGTACCAAGCCGAAGACTCGTGTGGCGAAGGCGTTGTAGCGAGTCACATGGCCTTCTTTGTCGACCAGGACCAGACTGCTACGCAGGGAATTTTGAATACTCGTCAGAGTGGCATTAAGCTGCGCAGATTCCACTGATTTGACTCGCAACTCATCGTTTAGGGTGGTCAATTCTTCATTCGAGGCCTGCAGTTCCTCATTGGAGGCTTGTAACTCCTCACTGGAGCATTGCACTTCCTCACGCAGCATTTGCAACTCGGTATTGGCGGATTCAAGTTGGTTAATGACGCTGTGCAAGAGCTCGCGACTCTCCGCCAATTCTCGGCGAATTTGCCCCATGTCGTCATAGGGTTGTTCAGCTGTACCCGATGTTTTGTCGTTTAATCGGGTTGGTGCAACTTCGTTAAACGTGATCAAGATGCCACATTCATGGCTGGCGGCTGTCTGCTCAACGCGCGTCACTTTCGGCCTCACTCGCGTTGCTGTGCCGTCGATATGCAGATCCAGCGTAACACCCTCGGCAACGTTTAAATTGTCTTGCATCAACCTGAAACAGAGCGCTTTCAGTTCATTTCGCAACTCCGGTAGACACAGAGTAAACACTGAAAAATCGGTGCTTACTTCCGGCAAACCGAAATAGCGGCGACCCTTGCCAAAAAAGCGTAACGGTTCAAAATTGTCATTGATTAGCACGCCGCCTGGCGCGTATTCCCTCATCAATGCGTTAATGGCCAGGTCGGTTAACGCTTGCCGGTAATTCGTATTCCCCGTATTCAATTTGGATCTTTTGGCTTCGATGGCACTATGAAACGGCGAATAACGAAGAACGTGCTGCGAGTCCACAGCGCGGTGGCGATACAGTTTGTTACTGCCATCCAATACCTCGAACAAGGGCGAATTTAGCCCTACTGATTCTGATTTTCCAAGGAATAATAAACCGTTAGGCTTCAGTGCGTAATGAAAAGCGTTGATTAAGTCTGATTGCTGGGCCGGTTTGAAATAAATCAGCAAATTCCGGCAACTCACCAAATCCATATTGATGAAGGGCGGGTGATGGATAATGTTATGCGTGGAAAATATACATAACTCACGGATGACCGGCTGAATCCGCCAACCGTTCCCCTCATTCTTAAACCAGCGTTGCTGACGCTCCACGCTCAAATCATCCATGTCTCTGGATGTGTATACCCCGGCTCTCGCATAGTCAATCGCTTCATCGCGAATGTCAGTAGCAAACACCCGTACCTCAAATAGGCTTAGCCTGTCTCCCAAAATTTCGGCCAAGACCATCGCGATGGAATAAGGTTCTTCACCGGTTGAGCAGCCTGCCACCCAGACCCTGATTGAATCACCGGCGACTTTGCCGACGACCAAAATTCGTAAGGCAGCTTCCAATGCGGCAAAGGCAGTATCATCGCGAAAGAACGATGATACCGATACCATAAATCTGTGTTGCAAGAGGCTGAGCTCTTCCGGATGTTCTTTGACGTAATCGACATAGTGTTCCAAGGACTCGATTTCCAGACTCCTAAAGCGACGAAACGCCTGCCGACGCAAAGTACCTTCCTTGTAATTATTGACATCCAGGCCAGTCGTGAAATGGACCAAGCGGATTAATTCCGAAAATGCGTCTGCGGACCCCATCACTTCATCGTTGATTGCTCCATCAATGTCGTCGGTGTGATTTAACCACTCTGCAATCTGTTGTGAACTGCCCACCAAATCCGCAAAACCTAATTTGATGACCGACTCGGGCATTTCACTATGCACGGCGTCTGCCGGATTCTGCAAGATGACCAAGCCCTCAGCCGCGGCGACGGCTTCAGCCCCTAGGGTGCCATCGTGTCCCGAGCCGGATAGAATGACGACGATCGCTTTTTCCTGGCGACTGTCAGCGATGGAACGGAATAACCGATCAATTGACGGCGCAATGGGTTGCGCGTCTTCGGACTGACTTACTACCAATTTGTTACCCACCACCTCGATATTGTGTCCCGGCGGACACGCATAAAGGTAATCGGGCACCAGTTCAATACCATCCCTGGCCCAGGACACGTCGAGCGAGCATTTACTCTGCAATAGCTCTATCAATGAACAGGGTTTATCGGGTGACAAATGATGAGCTAAAATATAGGCGCATCTACCTTGCGGTTTCAGTCCTGAGATAACAGGTATCAAGGCTTGCAGTCCGCCAGCAGAAGCTCCAATGCCGACAACGGCACAATTTTGTCCTTCGATTTCTACAGTCAATTTTAATTCCTCTGACTTTATTATCTGATGTTACGCAGCCCTTAATTTCTGCAACTCTGCATTAGCTATCTGGTTAGCTTTTATAAACAGCTTAGCCCTCATGGCGAAACAGCACTTCCTGGAAATGGTCCTTCTTGTCTGTTTCGATCAATGCCACCCAGCGGTTGTCCTTCAAGGCGCTGATGAAGGGTTTACCTTGCTTGAGGATGAATTCGAAGTTCTCTTTCTACGCAAACCAACTGTCTGTCAGGACATAGCGGAACTTGATGGTGTTCGCTACGCAGGTGGTGACCCTTGACCGGATCAGTTCGTTCTTGGTGAAATCTACGGCCCGCCTGACCTAATGGGTTTTGATGTCACTGAACTGATAAGTCTTGCTCATCACTTCGAAGGCGATCGGGATCGACTAAGATCAGGCAGTCGTCATCCCGTTCGATCTGACGAACGGTGGGTTTGACATCAATTCACAGGTCTTTGAGGTGTATAGCCTCGCGGACAAATAGCGGGTTATTGAGTCAGGGCTGACTTCACCATCCAGCATCGCCGACCGGTTGGGCGCCGTTGCCAAGCTTTGGTTGCAGGTCAGGTGGTCTGTATAGAGCGCCATTTTTTCTTTATCCATCTTGAAATGATACCTTTTTTGGAATGGGTTGCGTAACATCATTATTAAAATAGCTTGGGCGCTTACCCGTGTAACATTAAATGGTTGATACCGGTGCATATTTTCCAGGGTCTGGTTTTGTTCAACTGAAAGAGGCTTTAAAAAAAGCATATAATCTGTTGGCCCAGCGGGAATCAAATACTAATTCTGATGAATAAAAAAGATAACCTTAAAGCAATCATAGAGCTGGAACAACATCTGCAGTTTCAGTCTTTGTTGGCTGAACTTTCGGCTGACTTAGTTCGTGTCTCTACCGACACAATTGATCAGGCAATTCAGGACAGTTTGCGCCGAATTGCTGAAAATCTGGATTTGGATTTAATCGCATTAGGCTTGCTAACGGTGGACGGTCAAGATTTTTACTCAAGGTATCAATTCGCAAATCCCTTTATGAAGCCTTGGCTAGGATTGTCTTTGATGTCCGAAAGCCCCTTGTTGACGAATACTCTCCTCGACGGGCAGCCCTTCATCATGGAGGACGTCGATGCATTATCCCCTGAATACTCACATGATCGAGAAAGCTTTCTGCACTATGGAATAAAAGCGGATTTAGTGTTTCCTTTTATCGTCGGCGAGCGTTTGCATGGCGGTATTGGCTTTGCTTCATCCCGTCCTAGGCGCTGGCCGGATAATGAAGTGCGAGGCTTGGGCTTGATTGCAAATGTGTATGCCAATGTCCTTGAGCGGAAGCGTAATCTGCAAATGCTGCAATCCAGGGAAGAACAAATGCGCTTGGCCGCAGAGGCGGCTGATATAGCGCTTTGGGTTTGGAATATTCCCTTGGATATGATTTGGGCAACCGATCGGGCGCGCGCAATGTATGGCGTTTCGTCTGATGATGAATTGAATATGCGCAGATTTTTAGAGTGCTTGCATCACAAGGATCGTGAGCGCATCAAGGACGTAGTTGAAAAAGCCTTTAAGGATGGGCGCGACTTTCGAGAAGAATATCGAGTCGTGCATCTCGATGGCAGCGAATATTGGATTTGTGCAACGGGTAAATGTCAATTCGATGAGGCCGGCCATCCTGAATCCCTGATGGGCGCAAGCCTAAATATAACGGAGACGCGTCGAACCAAACGTGAACTTGAACGTGCCAACGACGAGCTAAAGTCTGCGCTAGATGAAATCTGTCATTTGAAAGAACAAATTCAGCAAGAGAACATTTATTTAAAAACTGAAATTGCGTGTCATAAGGTTGCCGGGCAAATCATCAGCAAAAGTGAGGTCATGCAAGAAGTATTGGGTTATGTGCAGCAGGTGGCACCCACTATGGCTTCGGTACTGATCATTGGCGAAACGGGTACCGGAAAAGAGCTGTTGGCGACAGCTATTCACCAAGCCAGTCCCCGTAAAGACCGGGCGATGATTCGGGTGAATTGTGCGGCAATTCCCGCTGCGCTGCTTGAGAGTGAATTATTCGGGCGGGAAAAAGGCGCCTACACGGGGGCGTTGTCGAAACAGATCGGGCGATTTGAGTTGGCTGACGGCTCGACCCTTTTTCTGGATGAAATTGGCGAATTGCCTTTGAATGCCCAAGTAAAACTACTGAGAGTTTTACAGGAAAAGGAAATTGAGCGATTGGGCAACCCCAAGCCCATCAAGATAGATGTGCGACTCGTTGCAGCTACCAACCGAAACCTGTTCCAAGAAGTGGTCGAAGGCCGGTTTCGCGAAGATCTTTACTACCGTCTGAATGCTTTCCCCATCCAAGTACCGCCTCTTCGGATGAGAAAGCAAGATATTCCAAAACTTGTCGAGACGTTTACGAATGAATTTGCGAAAGCCATTGGAAAAAGCATCCAGTGCGTCAGCAAAGCCAGCATGCAGCGTCTATGTAATTACGACTGGCCGGGAAACATTCGTGAATTGCGCAATGTCATAGAGCGCGCCGTAATTCTCGCTAATGCACCTATTCTCTCGGTAGATACTCCACATAATCAAATGACGACTAAAACGCTTGCAAAGAATGACCTGGAGTTGCTGGCGGATGTAGAACGGGCGCATATTCTCAAGGTATTGGAAGCTTGCGGTTGGCGTGTCAGTGGTCAAAATGGCGCAGCACAGCGTCTTGGGCTGAAGCCCACCACACTGGAAAGTCGCATGAAAAAATTAGGCGTACGCAGACCTTCTTCCTTATAGCGTTCGCCTTCGTACAATTCACTATATATCGTGAGTACCTCATTCCCCCATTCTTTTCTTCAACCTCCATCAATTCGTTAACCCTATGTTTTATTTGTAACTTGTCGGTTGAATAGACAAAACTTAATATTGGCTTGCGTATTGCTGTATATAAATTGTGGAATTAAAGTCGGCAAGCGTTCAGAAAGGAAAAAACTAAAGGACTGCAGTATTTCAGTTGAAATTTATCAATGCGTCGGAGCGCCTTGTAGCGTTTTTCATGACGAAATCCGGGTATCAGAAAGTTTTTTATAACAAGACAATACCCTAAATTTAAACCATTAAAGCCAGAGAAATTAAATGCAAAACAAACATATCGTCCTAGTCGCGGCTTTGGTTGCCGGTAATCTTTCGTTACTTAATAACGCCGCTAATGCAGAAGAGCAAATGGTGCCGGTTAATACCTCTGCCCAAGCGACTGCTGAACCCGAGGGAGAAGAGAAAAATCTCAACATGTTTCGCTTTGCACTGCGGATGGATAGGTTGGAGTTCATCAGGAGCGCAATGAGACTGGATGCGGCCCAAGAACAGAAGTTTTTGGAGCAATATGATTACTATGATATTGAATTGAAAGCATTAAATGATGAACGCTTGGCCAACATCAAGGAATATGCGGCTAACTTTGAAAAAATCACAGACACGGAAGCCGATAAACTGGTCAAACGGTCGCTTGATTTTCGCAAAAAACGCACCGCACTGCTGGAAAAATATTATGGCAAGATCGCTAAAGCTACCTCAAAAGTTATTGCAGCGCGATTCCTGCAAGTAGAGAGCATTTTGCAAGGTTCAGGCGATGTCACGATAGGTTCGTCGATTCCGTTAATGGAAAAATAGTACCGCTATCTGAGATTATTAGATCGTGCCCTTGGCGAGAGAGAGCCTTTCAACGATTGCGCGACAAGCTAAAATATTGAAACCTCATTGTCGCTCGGGTCAAAACCCAGTCTATGGTGGAGTTGGGTTGAATACGCCATTGATGTTGTTGATGAACAATGGGAACAAGCTGGTATCAAGGATCAGGAAATAGAGACTGCGCATCTCGAATAGAGCCAATTTAGAAGCCTATTCGATGCACAGCTCTCAGCATTCAACGTGTCTGCGATGGAATCACGGCAACTGCGCCCAATTATGGCCGGTATCGCCTCCGGTTCCGACCCTCCTAAGGCGGTAGCGATAGTTTATCGCTCGGCTTCAGAGCATCATCAGGTTACCAAGCATCCGTCCCCGGAGGTGTATTTCGAGGAATTCGGCAACAACGCGCTGAATCTTGGTTTGTATCATTGGGTGGATTTGGCCATTCAACTCAACCGCTGCCGCATTATGAACACCACCCGTCACCGAAGAGAAGCACTGTTTACCGAAAATGGCATTGCCATTCCCTTTCCACAACGAGATGTTCATTTGGACATGGTGCAACCGTTCAAAGTGGAATTGAATACCGCTTCATCAGGCGCGTTTGCCTCAAGTAGAAGGACGGGAAAAATGACTAGGTATAGGGCTTACATTTCACTTTGCCTAATAGGTGCATGCGGTTGTCTTATGGCTAATGCTGACGAACACTCCTCAAATGTCGGTCAGGACTTTACCCGTCCGTTGGGTCGGGTCGATTTGCGCTGGACTTATCAGAATCGAGTCGAAAATAACGAATATGACGAAACAGCACTGCGTTTGGAACAACCTTTCAGACTGTCCGAGCGGTGGACTTTCAATACGCGCTTTAATCTGCCGGGTATTTATAAAAATTTACCTAAGCCGGGTGAACATGAATGGGGTTTGGGAGATTTGGATATACAAACAGCGCTGATTCGACAATTTACTGAACGGTATTCTTTAGGTGGTGGTGTGCGCACGATAATGCCCACCGCATCCGAAGAGCGTTTTGGTGCCGGTAAGTATCGATTATTGGTCGGAGGCGGCTTACGTGCCATGTTGCCGGAAATCGGCTCAGGTAGCTTTATTGCACCGCAGTTGCAATATGATTTTGATGTTGCTGGCGACAAAGCGCGAGATGGCATCAAGAGGCTGCGTATTCTACCGACTTTAAATGTGGGATTGCCACAGGATCAGTTTTTGACTTTTTTAAGTAGTGGCGACCTGCGCTACGACTTCAATACCCAAAAATGGTTTGTACCTATCGATGTGACCTACGGTAAACGCTGGAACAACTTCATTACCTCACTCCAAGCGGCATACCCGATTGTCGACGATATGCAACTGTATGAATTTAAAACTGAGTTACGGGTGGGATATTTCTTTTGATTCAGTCTTATCCAAGTGTTCAAAGGCTTTTATTGGACAAGCAGTGATGAAGAACTTTTCGCCAGTCTTGCTGCTAAATCTTGGCTTTATAAAGGGACGGTATTTCTCTCCGGAGAGCTCTAACCCGTGGCACAAGATTTATAAGAAAGGCTATGGGGGCAGGACGGCGGATGCCGTAACGAAGATGAAAGCACATAATCCAGACTCAAGCTGGGAACAACTACAACCGCCGGCGTAAGCCGTCTTTGGCTACAAAGGTACTTAAAATCGTTTATGGCGATAGGGAAATGCGTAACCACCAATTCCAACCCATGAATGAAACAAATCAACGAGGAGATAAATCATGTTCAACCTAACTACAAAAACTATAGGTGCATTTGCTATTGCATTTGCAGGCTTGGCACAAGCTCAAACGCCGATCAGTTATGAACAAGCACAAGCAGAGTGTCAAAGTATTGCGCAGCAGCAAACTGGTGGATCGACCTCCACACAGCCACCCACCGGAGGTCGCGCCAAAGGGGCTGCTGCCGGTGCCATGGCTGGAGCCGCTAAAGCGAAAAGTAAAACCAACCAGTATGATAATTTGTCTGATCAGGCTGCAGAGGAATATACCCGAAACCAGATGCAGGAAGCCGCGAAAATGGGCGCTGCTGCAGGAGGCGTCAAACAGCGTCGGCAAGGCCAACAACAAAGTGCCTCTGGGGATGCCTACAACCAGGCATTCAATGCTTGCATGGCCGCCAAAGGGTTTGCTTTGTAGTCAATCCAAATACCATCACCCATTAAGAGGAGTGCTGTGAATAGAGCACTATAAAAGGAATGCAGAGGGCACTATTCGCATAGTGCAGATGCTTTAACAAGGCTCGAATCAATCATTGAGCCTCAGTTGGCAGTATGAATTCGCCTTTGAGTCCTGCAATAGCGATGTTGTCATAAAACAAAGATAAGAAAATGGACGTCATCTTTTCAGAAGGAACGACAGATGACGTCTCATTGACGGCATGTTCGTGCTAATCGGGTAAACAAATTTAAATTCAGAAGATAGGAAACTTATTATTATGAGCAAAAAATATTTAATCATTGGCGGTGTTGCCGGTGGCGCATCTGCCGCGGCAAGACTTAGACGATTGGGCGAAGATGATGAAATTATTATGTTTGAAAAAGGCCGGGATGTGTCATTTTCAAATTGCTGCTTGCCCTATCATTTAAGCGGCCAAATCAAAAAAGCGGAAAACCTTATCTTGATGAATCCAGGGCTATTCAAGGGTCAATACAATATTGATGCCAGAACGAATAGTGAAGTCTTATCCATTGATAGAGCCAATAAACAGGTTGAAGTTAAAAACCTGGTCAGTGGTGAAACCTATAAAGAATCTTACGATAAATTAATTCTTTCACCCGGTGCAAGAGCAATCGTTCCTCCCATTCCTGGCATCGAAAAAGCCAACATTTTTACGGTACGAAATGTGGTGGATATTGATAAGCTCAACCAATTCATACACTCAGTCAATCCATCGAGAATCACCGTCATCGGCGGTGGCTTTATTGGCATTGAAGTGATGGAAAATTTGATAGAAGCAGGACATAAAGTGTCTTTGGTTGAAGCGCTTCCTCAAGTGCTGAATCAGTTTGATGATGACATGGTGCAGATTCTGCACAAAGAAATCATTGACCATGGCGTTGAGTTGGTGCTGGGCGATAAAGTTACCGGCTTTGACACCAATAAAGTGATTTTAGCCTCAGGCAAAGAAATCACCTCAGAAGTGATAGTGATGTCGATCGGTATTGTGCCGGAAACTGGCTTGGCGAAACAAGCAGGTCTTGAATTGGGCAAAACCGGTGCGATAAAAGTTGATTCCAATTTTTTGACCAACGACCCCGATATCTACGCTGTCGGTGATGCCATTGAGGTATACAACACCCTGGCTCAAGATAGTTTCAAACTTGCTTTGGCTGGTCCAGCCTTAAAGCAAGCGCGGGCAGTCGCCGATCATATTCACGGTAAACCCATCAGAAACACCGGCTATATAGGTTCCTCGGTGGTTAAAGTGTTTAACTATAACGCCGCAGCAACCGGGTTAAATGAGAAGACATTGGCGAGCCTTAATATCGAGTTCGGCTGGGTAGAAATCATTCCTTATGACAAAGTCGGCATCATGCCTCATTCGGAAGCCCTGGGCTTTAAAGTGATTTTTGAAAAACCGACAGGCCGCGTCCTGGGTGCGCAAGCGATTGGTCATGGCAATGTCGATAAACGGGTTGATGTGATTGCCACAGCGATTAAATTCGGCGCAACCGTGGACCACTTGCGTGACCTTGAATTGTGTTATTCACCACCGTTTGGCACCGGTAAAGATGCCGTCAATTTTGCCGGTTATGTGGCCTCCAATATTTTGCATGGTTCATTCAAGCAAGTGTCCATGAGTAAAGTGCGTGAATTGGTTGAGAACGATGCTTATATTCTGGATGTACGCGAAATGTATGAATACGACAAAGCACATATCAAGACCGCCCACACTATTCCCCTGTCTGAATTACGCGATAGATATACGGAAATTCCTAAAGATATTCCTGTTTATGTGCATTGTCGCTCAGGCCAACGCTCCTACAATGCGGTCCTTGCCCTTCAACAAAAAGGCTACTCTCAGGTGTTTAACATTTCCGGAGGGTTTTTAGGAGTTTGCGCCTATGAATACTTTAATGATGTAACGCGAGATAGAGACCCTATCGTGACATCCTACGGTTTGGAGTAGCAAAAAAACCTGGATTGTTCAGTACTTTGGAGCCGCCTTTTAGCATGATAAAGAAGATCAATCAGGCAGCTTCAACTTAATTTTCGAAAAGGAATAAAACATGAAAATCGTAAGGTTAGGATTTGGCAGCAGAAGAAACCAGAGAAAGTATTGCCAACGAAATATGTGCCATCTCAGCGCCTACCATCACAGATTTAGTGGCCAAATTGGAGCTGCCACGTATCGATTGGATGATGGTGCCGACTACAGTGGTTGATTCCATAATCACTGATAATGCCGACCATTTCCAGTAAGACGGTATTCTGATCAATGGGGGTAATTGTTATTAAATCGATGATATTCGCCGCGACAAAGAATTGTCGATCAAAGCTATCCATTATTTGGATAGCTGAACCAGTGGCGGTATTTGGGGGCTGGATCGCGGCCATTGCCTGATGATAGGCAGCGAAAATGAGGTGGTTTATCTCGATCCTATTTTTTCAGCGTTGCTGCTCAAGCCTGGTTCTTTGGCGTATTGCTGTTGATGGTTTATCTCATCTTCGCTGTGATACTTTAACTATTACCGCCTCGAATCCAATAAAAAAATCCAGGAAAAACAGAACAATGACAAAAAAATACTGAATGGATTAAACTGAAGTTTCACAATAATTTCAAAAAAGGACAGCCGTTATGCTTGGGCTGCAGGAATTGTCCATAGAGTCTGCGTAAACGGTGGCAAACCTATTTAATAAAGCACTGTCGCGTAAGGCTGAGGCGTCATCCCGGCAGAGATTGCCGGGATCTAGGACACAAGGATGTGCTACAGCCCTCGCCATCCATGGCTTCTGGTCTCATGCCGGGCTGTCCTGCTAGGCACCCTTCGGGCGAGTGGCAATCCCTGCCGGAACGACCGTAACCATTAATCCAAAAATCGCCCTCAAACAAGCGTGGACAACCCTAAAAAACTGGGAAACTTCAGTGGATTATATTTGCCAGCCAATTTGTAAAGTGGGCAAGAGGTTAACTAAGCCTGTTTCGTCAGAGGTTTGAGGATTATGAATAGCATCGAAAAAAAACGAGGGAATTTCAAGGGAAAAATCGTTCAGGAGATAGGTGAATACTTGATGAATGTCTGTTATCTCACCCTGATGTTTGCTGCTTTTACGCAATATAGGCGATTCATTCTGGCAGCCCACGACATAGTGTATACGCACTATGGAATTGCGGTGATTGAAGCGTTGATTCTCGGAAAAGTCATTATGATTGGTCAAGTGTTCCGATTCGGTCGCGGACTTGAACGGGGCCCACTGATCTATCCTATTCTTTACAAAACTTTTGTTTTTATGGTTTTTTGCGCTGTTTTCAAGGTCATCGAGCATATAATCCAGGGGCTTTGGAGTGGAGGAGGCGTCGAAGCAGGGCTCATGGAGTTGCTTGATAAATGGTCGCATGAGTTACTACCTAACAGTTTGGTCATGTTCGTAGCTTTTATTCCTTTTTTTGCTGTCAAGGAATTGGGCCGTGTATTGGGAAAGAACAAAATATGGGCTTTGTTTTTCCAAAACAGAGCAGAACACTGAATCGAAACTACGTGGTCGATCATCCCACCAGAACTCGATGTAGTTAAATTGAGATCAGTCAGATCAAGCAGAGTTGCAGAAATTAAGGGCTGCGTAAGATCAGCTCATGATTTAGTGTTTTTCAATGCTTTAATATGCGTTTGCCCCTTATTTTAAATATAATCGGTATTTTTATAATGATAATGTGGCTAGGAGAAAATTTTGAAAAAATCCTTTTATGACCTAAATTATTTTGATTTAGAAACAGTTATAAATCAAAATAATTTAAACGGATCAGCGGCGGCTGTTCTTTTTAATTGGCATTATAAGAAAAAAGAAAATACTCAATGCCTTGATAATATTTCCAAATCCTCATTAGCCTTTTTTGAAAATAATTTCGACTTTTCTCTTCCCGAAATTGATATTGTTCAAGAGTCAAATAAAGATAGAACAGTAAAATTTCTTTTTAAACTTAGAGACAATCATAAAGTAGAAACTGTCCTTATTCCTTTTAATAATAAATATTCTATTTGCCTTTCATCGCAGGTTGGCTGTGCAATGAATTGTTCTTTTTGTTTTACCGGAGAACAAGGGCTAAAAAGAAATTTGACTGCCAGTGAAATTGTTGGGCAATTTATTCAGGCTTGGCGCTGGTTGGCTAAAAACAGAACTGGTGAAGAGCGTATTTTGAATATTGTTTTTATGGGGCAAGGCGAACCTTTGCATAATTTTGATGCTGTTAAAAAAGCGTGTGAAATCTTTTTATCGCAACACGGAACGTCAATTGGTGTTCAAAAAATCACTATCTCAACGGCGGGTTATATACCTGGTCTTAAACGATGGAGTCAGGAGATTCCTGGAGTAAACCTTGCGCTATCGCTACATTCACCCTTTGAAGAAAAGAGGAATGAACTTATTCCTATCAATAAAAAATATCCGCTAGATGAGGTATTAACCTATATTGACAAAATACCCTTAAATAAAAAGCAATTTATTACTTATGAATATATTCTGATAAAAGATTTTAATGATTCTTCAGTTGAGTAACTATTCAGACCCCCACAAAAAAACTGTATTTTTAAGCCACCAAGACTTATTCTGTGCGCCATGCAACTGAGCGATCATGATCTAAACCAACTGGATGAAGACAAGCTTCTTGACCTGCCGGAAGAGGATTTGCGTCGCCTTTCGATTCGCTTGCTCAACGATCTCAAGGAAGCACGCGAGCGCTTGAAGCAAAACTCGCGCAATAGCTCCCGGCCACCCAGTAGTGAAGCACCGTGGGATAAGGCGAACGATACAGCCAGTGATACCGATGCTATAGACG
>JAGXSU010000088.1 GCA_018333785.1 Methylomicrobium sp.
GAGCTTGCGGCAACAGATCGAAGATATTGCTGGGAAAAAGCTGGTGCTGATGGAATTCAATCGGGTGGGATTTAAAGGGGATGGACATAAGCTTTCCAGGCTGAATTTTGGACGCAATTATACCATAGGCTATTGTTATGCTTTTTCAGATTTGTGCATGTGACCGACTGCAGCGAGCTATCCGCAGGAATGCTGGTGAGTTGGCTGTTCTCGGACAGGCTCCTAGTAGCCATGGTGCTTTGCGCTCTAGACCGTTCGCGCCAATCCCGGAAGAGGCGTCAACGGTCTACAAAACAAAGACGGGAGCAAGTAGCCAATTTATTCACGGTAAGACTTAATCGCGTTTCTGACGCTTGCCAGTTCAAAACCGTATTTTCTTTTTAATTGCCCTAATTTTTCCTCTTTAGAAACAGTGTCAGGCAAACCCAGTTTTGACAGCACGTAGTCTGCAGGCACACCGGAAGCTTGTTCGAGCTCCCGCAAAGTCATAGCCCCATAGATATCCAGATTCTCAGAATGAGCGCCTTGCCGGACGTGGCTATCTGAATTTTCAACCGGAACAAGCAAGGGAGCCACACCAATTGCGACCAGTGTGAGAATGCCCACCACACCCAAGCCCAATCGCAAACCTGAGCTTTCTGATGCACGCCCCGAAAAGACACCGGCTATCCAGCGCCAATGGACTATCAAATGAAGTGCCAGTACGGAAAAAAATACGACTGAAATCCAGAAGTGAACAGTCCCCCACTCATGCCGGTCGAGTCCCATTAGCGTGCTAGTCCGCCCACTACCCGGCGGCAACAGATAACGCAACAACACACCGGTAGTGGTCAGAAAAACAAAGCCTGCAAAAGCTATGATATCGATCAAATAATTTATTCGCGTTTGTTTCATGGCAGAATTTTTAGAAAAAAGGGTGACTCCTGATTTTAGAATACAAGCTACGCTAGAGCATTTTTAAGTTTGTAAGTACATTTCATCCAGCAATTTCCAGTTTGATGACAAAAAGCTTCCTGATTATAAGGATGCGTCCATCAAGTCCCCATGGATGGGTTTACGGGGTTCTTGGCAAGACTTACAACATTCAAACGGGAAACGCATCACTTGCAGTGATTAAGATGAAAATAAGCCGGAAGGGTTTGCAAGCGTTTATCTTCCAAAGCCTTGCCGACGGTAAAATGATAAATACTTTGAAAACGGCTGCCGCTTATACCCAATACCTCATGAACCGCATCGTCAAAAAAGCACCCAATACCGGTCCCGCGCATGCCGATAGCTTCAGCTTCAAGATACAAAGCCTGACCGATCAGGCCGCTTTCCCAAAACAGGCGGCGGTAGCGCCAGGGTTCATTCTCCAAATCGTCGCCGAATTCGGCCACCATCGCCAGACTAAACGCGCCATCTGAAGCTATCCCCTGATGACACGACAATGTTTTTGCTGCCTTTCTGCAATCGGCGCGTAACAAACAGTAAAGATCCATCTGCTCGGGAGTCCCATCTACAGGTTCCCAGATAAACGCATCCTGCATCATTTCTTTCAGCGTCATCAGACATTCCGGCTCACGCGGTAAAGCATAGACCCCCGGCGGCAATCCTTCGACCCGGTGTACAAACAGAAACAAATGAATTTTTGGAGACCAGGGCCAAAGATCAAAAGGCATTGGCCTGCAAGGCATCAGCGCCTGCAAAAGCTGAAAGAAATCAACCCGAGATATTGAGGTTTGTGCATCAAATTGCTGCGCGCTTCTTCGCTGGCGAATAATGTCGACCGCCGGTTGCGATGAAGGCTTTAAGACAAGACGATGATCGGACGTTCGAAATTCGCAGTGTTCAGATGTGCTGGGTTTTAGAGTTGCTAGAGCCGCTTCATCGACAACAGGCCATTGATAATGGTGATAATGGCTTAAGCGATTAGCTTTGCCAAACCAGTGATCAACAGCCAAATCGGCCAGATCTCCCGGATCCATAACGGTGACGGATTCCAATGCGCCGGTGTGAATCCGGCACAACACATCAGGAGACTCGGTTTCCTTGGGAAAAAAATCCTGCTCTCTGTCCAAACCCAATAAGCCTGAAATAGTGACATCGCTTACTTCGGCGAGTATTTCTACCGACCAGCCTTGAATCGCAGCCGCATAGCGTAAAGCAGCCAGGGCGTGGCCGATGTCATGCTGACAATAGCGAAAAGCCCGCTCGCCATATTTCCACGCTTCACGCCAGTGAATGGAAGACAAACCGATCAATAGTCCCTGAAATTCTGGCGAAGTGTTCCATTCACCGCGTTTTTCAAGAACATGATCGTGACTCAGATAATGATAAAGGCCAGCGGGCAAATCCTCAGTAGCCGTGTTGATCAGATAAGCTTCGGTGGGATGGAGGTTGCCGCTGGATGGGTTACAGCGAAGCGCCCAGCGGTCGCCTCCGTATTGTTTCCAGGCTGAAAGACCGAAAGCCAACTCCAGCATCAATCCCAGACTTTGAAGACTGACTGCTTGAGCCTCGATTTTTTCACCTTGCTGCAACAGACTAAAAGCAGGTGTCTGACCGTGCTCCACCAAAGGGAGTTGAAATCGTGTGCTGCCTTCAAACCGTCTAAATGGATCCGGTTGATCGGCCCAATCCAAAGTCCCAGGCCCTTGAGCATAACGATCGAGAAAATGTTTGGTTCGCTGATGGTATTTTAAAATGCTTATCGGCTGTTGAGTAGCCATGGTGATATCGCTCCGGTAATGCCTACTCTTGTCACATCAAAGCATGAAGGTGCTCTGCGCCTGAGCCATTCTCCGCTTAAGCTGCTTTATTAAAAAGTCTTTTATAATTTTCCGCCGATTGCCGGGCCACCGTTTCCAGCGATTCGTTTCTTAATTTGGCAATAAATTCGGCAACATGGCGCACATAAAGCGGATAGTTCGGCCGCCCTCTGTGCGGCGCAGGCGCCAGATAAGGTGAATCGGTTTCAATTAAATAACGGTCAGCTGGAATTTGTCTAGCCACTTCTTGAATGGCTTTTGCATTATTAAATGTCACAATCCCTGAAAACGAAATATAAAAATTCATCGCCATGGCTTCAACTGCAAATTCCCAGTCTTCAGTAAAACAATGAATCACGCCACCAACACGTTCAGCGCCCTCTTCTTTTAAGATCTTGAGGGTATCCTGTCTGGCTTCCCGGGTATGGATAATCAAGGGCTTGTCTATTGTTAATGCAACTTTGATATGCTCTCTCAAGCGTTGCTGTTGCCAGGTCAAATCGCCTTCGCTTCTAAAATAATCAAGCCCTGTTTCGCCGATGGCAACGACCCTGTCATCCTGAGCCAATTTCAAAAGTTGTTCTGCATCGGGCTCAACACCCTCTGTTGTATTCGGATGAGCCCCTACGCTTAAGGAAATTTGCGGATAATCGATAACCAGTTCCCGCATGGCCGGATAGGTTTCCAAATCAATGCTGATACAAAGCATGTGATCAATGCCTGCCTCGGTAGCTGCATTCATGAAGGTAGCAAAATTATTATCGTAAGGTGAAAGGTCTATCCGATCGAGGTGGCAATGCGAATCAATGAACATAATAAAGGATTGAATGGGGGTATTTTGCCGGATTCTGACAGCTAAAACCGCCATCAGAAACCGTAATAAGGAAAAAGTAAGGATCTGTTACGCTTACATGGTGTGGGTCGGGCGATCGGACTCCAGGGCTCCGGCCAGGTAGTTTTCAATTTTGCTTCTGGCAAGGCCGCCATCCTGATCACTGAATTGAACGCCTATGCCCGTCGTTCGGTAGCCTTCGGACCCCGCCGGAGTTTTCCAGATAATCTTGCCCGCAATCGGGATACGCTCAGTTTCTTCCATCAGATTCAGCAACATAAACACTTCCTGCCCCATCTCATATTCCCGGTTGGTAGGAATAAAAAGCCCGCCGTTCAGTACAAAGGGCATATAGGCGGAATAAAGTGCGTTTTTGTCCTTGATCGAAAGCGACAATATTCCTTGTCTTGGGTTCGTCGGTTCTGCCATGGTGTTATGGACTCCTGGTTACGTGGGACCAGTTGATTAAAATTTCTTCTAATAACAGCTGATTATTGAGCTGTTTTTCAAAACGTTCGCGGCTTAGCAGCAACAAATCGTACAGTGAATAAAGCTGGTTTAATTCTAGTGGCTGCTTAAATTCTTGCCAATGTACTTTTAAATCAGGATTGATCAAAGTGCTAACCGGCAACCCGAAACAACATTTAATCAAATCAATAACCCAGCTTGTCATCCAGAACTGCAACTTGCCCGTTGGTAGTTTGCTCCATTCTTCCGCTACCACGGTAGGCAATAACTGGTGTTTGCCAACGTTAAACCATTGCGTCAAACAGTTTTGTCTTTGTTCTATCGTACCGTCTTCTGCATAAGCGCTTGCAAGCAAAGGAGATCCCAACGCCAAACTGAGCAATAGGGCCGACTTGTTCTGCTCAATACCCTGAGTCGCCAGCCAAAGCCTCGCGGCGTCCGGTTCCGGCTTTATTAAGGTCATTTTTTGGCATCGACTGGCAATCGTGGCCGGTAATTGGGAAAGTCTCTCGGTAATCAACAGAATGATCGTTCTTTCTGTAGGTTCTTCCAAAAACTTTAAAAAGGCGTTGGCAGCCGCTCTATTCATCGCATCGGCTGGGTTAATGATCAGAACCCGGTAACCCTGGTACTGGGGCTTCAGTGATAGCGTCGGCATCAGTTCGCGTATTTGTCCGATTGTAATGGCTTTACCGGGTTCTTCCGGTTCCAGATATAACAAATCAGGATGCGTTTGCGCCTTAACCAGTAAGCATGAACTGCATTGACCACAGTGAATGCCGTTAGCCAAGGGCTGATTACAGAGCAATGAATAGGCGAACTGATTAACCAGCTGGTGTTTACCTAATCCACGCGGACCATTGACGATCAGTGCTTGAGGAATTCGCTTCTGTTGAAGATAGGCGGCTAATTGCTGCCAATAAGGCTCATGCCAGGGTAGCATTTGGCTATCAATGCTCATTGACAAAAAAATGTTTTATCAAACCGATGATATCATTTTGAACATCAACCAACGGTTGATCGGCTTTTATTATTTTTATCCTGGCGGGCTCCAATTCTGCCTGCAGCAAATACCCTCGCCTGACCCGGCCAAAAAAACTCAGCGTTTCATCTTCGATGCGATCAAGTTCACCCCGCTGCTTAGCGCGTTTAAGACCTGTCTCAGCGGGCGCATCCAGTAAAATCGTCAAGTCCGGCGTCAAACCCTGTTGAACAAAATGCTCCAGCCATTGAATAGTGCTGGCTCCCAAGTTTCGCCCGGCGCCCTGGTAAGCATAGGTCGCATCGGTAAATCGATCGCATAAGACCCAAGCACCCTCAGCTAATGCCGGTTCAATCACATGCCTGATATGCTGTGATCTGGCTGCAAACATCAGTAAAAGCTCTGCCTGCTCAGTAATGGTTTCCTTATGTTTGGTCAATAACAGACTGCGAATTTTTTCAGCCAGTTGCGTTCCGCCCGGTTCGCGCGAAACAATGACAGGAATATGGTGCTGAATCAGATAATCTTTCAAGAAGGTCAAGTTAGTCGTTTTACCGACCCCTTCCCCGCCTTCAAAAGTAATAAACTTCCCTCTCAGTTTCATTATCGGCCTAATTGATAAAGATTGACGGCTTCCTGATGTTTTTTTAATGTGTCTGAAAAAACATGAGAGCCATCGCCCCTGGCTACGAAATACAGACTTTCTCCGGGTTCCGGATGCAATGCAGCACGGATAGCTTCCCGGCCCGGCAAAGCAATGGGTGTAGGCGGTAATCCCTTGATGACGTAGGTATTATAAGGTGTCGGCGTTTTGAGATCCTTGCTTCGTATATCCCCATCATAATCGGAGCCCATGCCGTAAATCACTGTTGGATCGGTCTGCAGCATCATATCTTGTTTGAGTCTACGGACAAAAACACCGGCAATAGCGGGTCGTTCTGAAGCCAGCCCGGTTTCTTTTTCAATGATAGATGCCAGAATCAATGCCTGATAAGGCGATGTCAACGGCAGATCGGGTTGCCGGTTTTGCCATTCGGTTTCCAAAACGGTGCGCATCCGATCATAAGCTCTCTTGAGCAAAGCGATGTCTGTTGTGTTCTTTTCAAAAAAATACGTATCAGGAAAAAACAAACCCTCGGGATGCGAGTAATTCCGGTCAATCATAGAGGCAATCGATACCAAATCCATCGTGTCTATGGTTTTATGTACCTTGTCGTTTTTTCTGATCAATTCGTATAACTGCGAAAAAGTCCAACCTTCAGGAAAGGTAATTGAATGTTGCCTTACCTTGCCCGAAACAAAGAGATCGATCAGTTCCGGAACGGTTGAATTTTCTGCCAATTCATATTCGCCGGTTTTTAACAGTGCCGCTTTTTCATTCAGGTAAGCAAAGCATTTAAACCAAATGGGTTTGATTGAAAGGCCTTGATCTTGCAATTTTTCAATGATCCTGTTGAGGGAATCACCTTTTTCAATTTCGACATAAACCGTTTTATCTACCAACACTTGTTTTATTGCGTTTTGATAGTCCAGCCATAACCACCCGATGAACAAACTGGTTAACAAAACGGCAATGCCCAAAAATTTACTCGTCATAAATTTTTTTCTCTACTTCTCTTTATATCAACCCTTTGGCTTATTGCCCGGGCCAGAGGACCAACGGGATAAAACCGGTTTTCCAGCTTGCTGACCGGCCATATTTTAATCAATGAGTTGCAAACAAAGAGTTCATCGGCTTCCAAAAGATCAGTCTTGTCTATCCATTGCTCTGAAAGAGCGATATCGAGTTCACCCGCGCATTCCATCACTACAGCGCGCATTATGCCTGCAACACCGCATTGATCAATGAATGAAGTGATTAGCCTGTTGTCTTTTACGAGAAAAAAATTGCTCATGGTTCCCTCAATGACATGACCCTGGATATCCTGCATAAGACCTTCTTGAATGGCATCCGAATTCCATTCGGCTCTGGCCAGGACCTGCTCGAGTCGGTTTAAATGCTTGATTCCGGCCAAGGCCGGGTTAAGACCCAAGCGCGTCTCGCAAAAGGTCAGGCTGATGCCTTGTGTTTGAAAATCGGCTGGATAGCCCGGGAAAGGGTGAACACTGATCACTCGGGTGGGCATCACAGGATCGGGTTGACGATAGCCTCGACCTCCGGAACCTCGCGTGATTATAATTTTGAGAACGCCTTGCTCTACACCTTGTAAAGCTTGCTTAACTTCAGCAATCAGCTGATCGGTTTCAAATAAAGGAATTCGAAGCCGTTGGCAACCAGCGGTCAGTCTTTTTAGATGCCGATAGAAAAAAACGGGGTTACCGCGATTGATTTCTATGGTTTCAAAAAGACCGTCACCGTAGCTAAAGCCTCGATCAGTGATAGCTATTTCATGCTTGATTTGGCCGTTTACCAAATACATGATGAGAACTGCGCTATCAGGACCGAGGCGGCAGCATTATTGAAAACGTCTAAAAACCAGTGTGCCGTTTGTTCCGCCAAATCCAAACGAATTTGAAATCGCCACATCAATTTTCATTTCACGGGCCGTATGAGGAACATAATCCAGATCACATTCGGGATCCGGGTTATCAAGATTGATGGTTGGCGGAGCGATTTGGTTTTTAATTGCCAAAGCCGTTAAAACAGCCTCAATACCTCCGGCCGCACCTAAGAGATGCCCGGTCATCGATTTTGTCGAGCTGACAGCCAACTTGTAGGCATGCGAACCTAATGCTGATTTCATGGCATGCGTCTCTCCGATATCTCCCGCAGGAGTAGAGGTGCCGTGAGCATTGATATAATCGATATCTTCCGGATTGATCTTGGCATCGCGCATTGCATTTTTCATGCATCGTGCGGCGCCCTCACCACCCTCGGATGGGCTGGTGATATGGTACGCATCGCCACTTAAGCCATACCCGATCAATTCGGCATAAATTTTCGCGCCACGCGCTTTGGCGTGTTCCAGCTCTTCCAGTACAACAACACCGGAGCCATCACTCAAAACAAAACCATCCCGGTCTTTATCCCAAGGCCTGCTGGCAGCATGAGGATCATCATTTCTTCTGGACAATGCCTTGGCTGAAGCAAAGCCGCCCATTGCTGTGGGGGACGACGTGCATCGCTCAGCGCCACCGGCAATCATCACATCGGCATCACCGTATTTAATCAACCTAGCTGCATCGCCAATATTGTGAGTGCCGGTTGTGCACGCTGTCACAATGGCAAAGTTTGGCCCTTTCAATCCGTATTTAATGGACAAATTGCCTGAAATCATATTGATGATATTTCCCGGAACAAAAAAAGGTGAGATCCTTCGCGGTCCGCCTTTTTCAAAAGTGGCGTAGCATTCCTCAATTCCGGTGATTCCGCCGATACCGGCACCTATCGCAACACCAATCCGTTCTGCATTTTGTTCGTTGACTTCCAGGCCAGAATCTTCAAAAGCCTGACAACCCGCCGCCAAACCATAATGTATGAATCCGTCCATACGCTTGGCATCTTTTTCGGCAATGTACTGGGTGATATCGAAGTTTCTGATCACGCCACCGAATGTTGTTGAAAATGCAGAAATATCAAAGGAATCAATCGGAGTTATTCCACTTTTGCCATTGATAATTCCGTCCCAAGTTTCAGCAACTGTATTTGCAATAGGCGTAACTGCGCCTAATCCTGTTATTACAACGCGGCGATTGCTCAATGTGATTTACCTGAAGTAATTGATATAGATAGGGGGGAAGTGCGGAGTCTCTTAGTGGATGAACTGATTCACCCACCAAGAAATCAAAATTTAAGCGTTTTTTTCTACGTAATCGATAGCTTGTTGTACGGTTGTGATTTTTTCAGCTTCATCATCTGGAATTTCACATTCGAATTCTTCTTCAAGAGCCATGACGAGTTCAACTGTATCTAAAGAATCAGCACCAAGATCATCGACAAAGGATGCATCGTTCGCTATGTCATCTTTAACACCCAACTGTTCTGCGACAATCTTTTTTACTCGTTCTTCAACATTACTCATAATTATTATCCTCAACAATGTAAGCTTTTAGTTATATTTAATACTTACAATAGTATATTTATCTTGTTAGAAATCTCGCCATTCTCAATTCCAGACGGCGAACGGGATTATACTTTAATTTTCAACCATATCACAATATTAAGGCATAAACATGCCACCATTGACGTGCAGCGTTTCTCCAGTGATGTAGGCTGCTTTGTCAGAGGCTAAAAATGAGACAGCATTCGCTATCTCGTTTGCCTCGCCCAAACGCCCCAGTGGAATTGCACTTAATAGTGTCTGTTTATGTTCTTCAGATAATTCTCGCGTCATATCGGTATCAATAAAGCCCGGCGCAACTGTATTAATCGTTATATTTCGAGAACCTACTTCTTTAGCCATCGATTTGGCAAAGCCGATCATCCCTGCCTTGGCGGCGGCATAATTGGCTTGACCGGCATTTCCGGTGGCACCTACCACTGACGAGATATTAATGATTCTACCCGACTTGGCTTTCATCATTCCCCGAAGCACCGCTTTACTCATACGAAACACTGAAGTGAGATTAGTGGCAATGATTTCATCCCACTCATCATCCTTCATCCGCATCAGTAAATTATCACGGGTAATGCCTGCATTATTGACCAATACTGCAGGCGTCCCGTATTCGTCATTGATTGATTTTATGATGCTTTCAATCGAGTCAGAATCGGTCACATTTAGTTTCAATCCTTTGCCGTTATCGCCCAGATAAATTGAAATCGCCTCTGCGCCGTTATCGGAGGTAGCCGTTCCAATGACAAAAAAACCATCCCTTGCCAATTGTTCAGCGATAGCACGTCCAATACCCCTGCTCGCACCGGTTACCAGCGCTATTTTCTTATCCATTGAGTTTCTCCAAAGCCTGATCTAAAGATTCAGGATCAAAAATACTGAGATGATCTGCTTCCTTGACAATACGTTTGTTTAGACCAATTAAAACCTTGCCTGGCCCGCATTCAACAAATCGGTTAACCCCTTGTTCCGACATAAATTTTATACTGTCGACCCAGCGAACGGGTTTATACAGCTGTTCTTTTAAAACATTCCGGATAACTTCGGGAGCGGTGTGCGTGCTGATATCGACATTGTGAATTAACGTCATCCGCGGTGTTTCCAAATTAATGCCTTCTAAGTAGGCCGCTAATTTTTCTGCGGCGCCTTCCATCAACGCACAATGCGAGGGCACACTGACCGGCAACGGCAGCGCCCGCTTCGCACCGGATTCTTTTGCCAGCACCAGGGCTCTTTCAACCGCTGCGGCGTTACCGGCAATGACGACCTGGCCCGGCGCGTTAAAATTAACCGCCGATACTACTTCGCCCTGAGCCGCATCCAGACAGACCTTGACCACTTGATGGTCTTCAAGGCCGATTATTGCCGCCATCGCGCCTTCTCCGGCAGGCACAGCAACCTGCATCAACCGCCCTCTTTCGGCAACGACCCTGATCGCATCGGCAAAAGAAAGGGATTCTGAACAGACTAATGCCGTGTACTCGCCAAGACTATGTCCCGCGACCCAGCCGGGCCTAACGTCACTCAGTTTGCACCAAAGCCGCCATACCGCATAACCGGCAGCCAGCATAACGGGTTGTGTATTCTGAGTTTGATTCAGGTCTTCAATGGGACCGTTTTCTACCAGAGACCATAAATCGGTTTCCAGAATATCGGATGCCTGATCAAAGGTGTCCTTGATTTCCGGATATGCGGCAGCCAGTGACGACAACATCCCTATTGATTGGGAACCCTGGCCCGGAAAAACAAATGCCAGGCTATAAATTTGCTCACTCATGAATTGCTTTCTCTCAATCAATATCTAATTAGTGCGGAACCCCAGGTGAATCCTGCTCCAAAGGCTTCCAACAGCAGCACATGGCCACGTTGAATTCTGCCATCTCGCACACCTTCGTTTAAGGCAAGCAAAACGGATGCAGAAGACGTGTTACCCTGAGTTTCCAAAGTCAATATGACATTATCCATGGACATTCTCAGTTTTTTAGCTGTCGCGGCAATGATGCGAGTGTTGGCCTGATGCGGCACCAGCCAGTTGATTTCCTCTTGCGACATATCATTTGCCGACAAGGTTTCATCGACGATACGCCCCAAAGTATTGACCGCTACTTTAAAAACCTCATTACCGCGCATACGCACAAAACCGGCTTCGCTTTTATTCGATTCCGAAGCAGACTGGGGATTTGGCAAATAAAGCAATTCCTCGAATTCTCCATCCGAATGAATATGGGTAGAGATAATGCCGGGTTTATCCGAAGCCTGGAGCAGAACGGCGCCCGCCCCGTCGCCAAACAATACGCAGGTACTTCTGTCTGTCCAGTCGACTATGCGAGAACAGATTTCTGAACCCACCACCAACACCGTCTTGGCAGCCCCGCTTTTGATGTATTGATCCGCTACGCTCATCGCGAAAATGGACCCTGAACACGCCGCTTGTATATCGAAGGCCACGCAATTTTTGATGCCTAAGCGTTGCTGCAACAAACATCCGGTGCTTGGATAAACACGATCCGGTGTGCCGGTTGCAACAATAATCAAATCAATTTCTGACGGATCGGTACCGGCCGACTCCAGCGCCTGCCTTGCCGCAACTTCGGCCATACTGGCTGCTGATTCCTCAGGTCCGGCAATTCGCCGGCTTTTTATGCCGGTACGTTCGTAGATCCAGCCATCGGAGGTATCGACCATTTTCGAAATGTCGTCATTGGTCCTGATGTGCTCAGGTAAATAGCCACCCGTGCCGATTACTCTTGAAAAGCGTGTCATGTATTGTCTCTCTTGGTCAGAATCGTCTCGACTCTTTCGCTGATTCTTCTAATCACGTTCTTTTCAACCTCAATTTGAGCCAAATGAATCGCTGTTTTGAAAGCCACGACATCGGCACCCCCGTGACTTTTTATAACCAGCCCTCTCAACCCCAAAAAACTGGCTCCGTTATACATCCGGGGATCGATTTTTTGCTTGAATGCTTTTAAAACCGGGTAGACCAGCAATCCGGCCAGTTTAGTAAACACATTCTTATTAAATGCGTCTTTAAGTGTTGTCCCTATCATTTTTGCCGCACCTTCTATCGATTTCAGTGCCACATTCCCGACGAATCCGTCTGCCACAATCAAATCGACTTTGATAGTGCCGGCATTCAGCGAGTTGCCCTCTACGTAACCGATATAGTTGAGAGGTGAATTTTCCAATAATTTAGCGGCCGCTTTAACCTGTTCGTTCCCTTTGACCTCTTCTTCCCCGATATTGAGCAGGCCGACCCTTGGGCTTTCAATGTTCTCAACCGCTTTTACAACTTCGGATCCCATCACCGCAAATTGAAAAAGATGTTCGGCAGTACAATCCACGTTGGCTCCCAAATCCAGCACATGGGTATGCCCGAAAATAGACGGCATCGTTGAAATAATGGCGGGTCTTTCAATGCCGGGAATCATCTTGAGTACAAAACGGGCCGTTGCCATCAGCGCACCCGTATTGCCGGCACTGACGCAGGCGTCTGCCCGCCCGTCGCGCACCAGCTCAATGGCAATACGCATGGATGAATCTTTTTTATTTTTCAGTGCTTTGGAAGGCGATTCATCCATCCCGACACACTGAGAGGCATGCTGAATAAAAAGTCTGTCTTGATAAAGTATCAGTGCTTGGGCCAACTGTTCTTTTAACAGTGTTTCGTCACCCACTAAAATCAGCTTTAAGTTTGGATTGTTTTTCAAGCAATCCAATGATGCTGGAATGGTAACTGCAGGACCATGATCTCCGCCCATTGCATCGATTGAAATAGTTAAACTCACGCCAACATTGACTCCAGGGGAATGTAAATGAAAAAACCGAACCTGGACAACAAGGTTCGGCTCTATGTTCAATCAGTAAAGGGGGATTCGCGATTAATCTTCTTCGCGTTTTGAAGTAATTTGACGGCCTTTAAAAAAACCATCGGGGGTAACGTGATGACGTAAATGAACTTCACCTGTCAAAGGATCTTGAGATAATGTTTTGCTGGTTAAAGAATCATGAGAACGTCTTTGACCGCGTCTTGAACGTGTCACTTTACTTTTTTGAACTGCCATCTAGGGTCTCCACTATTATTTAAGTTTGGCTAAAATTGAAAAAGGATTGTTAGAGTCCGACTGCTTGTTTTCGCTTGAATCGCTCTGAATATCGCTATTAACCGGTTGACTGTAGCATTGCCATTCGTGCTTCGGAAAGTCCGGTACAGCCAACAAAAGCTCATCCTCAATAATATCATTCAATAAAATCCTGGAATCACTCATCAACAACGGATCAATGTCTTCTGGAAGCCTGTCCGCCTGCTCAAGCGAGCTAACAATACCTAGCTTGACCGAACGATCCACAACCCATTCCATAGGCTGTAAACAATTCTGACAGATAATCTGCAGGTTTGTATTAACCTGCCCTTCCACGATAGCCAGCTTGCCATCCCTATAAAAAAAAAGCTCGACCGTAACCTCACCCGAATTATCAGCTAAAATTTCTGACAATCGTGTTAATTTACTGAGCGCTATTTTACCTTTTACTTCGCCTCGCTTATCAGCAAAACTTAAAGGTTCTATATATTCCGGCAATCGATCTAACATAACTTTGCAATAATATCTGTAATCCTCAATTGCGTCAAACCTATGTCATATTTTCTTAAAGAACACCCGCCTCTTATCCTTGCATCAAGCTCACCTTACCGGCAAGCGTTGTTAAGCAAACTGCATTTAAATTTCAGTGCTGTCGCACCTGATATTGATGAGCAACTTTTAGCGATGGAAGCCCCGGAAATAGCCTCACTGCGCTTAAGCAAATTAAAAGCCGAAGCGCTGCGGGAGCAATTTCCTGCACACTTGATTATCGGTTCCGATCAAGTCGCCATGCTGGGCGACACACAACTCTGTAAACCGGGTAATCGTGCTGAAACAATAAACCAACTTAAAGCCTGTTCGGGAAAATCAGTCCTGTTTTATACGGCGATTTGCGTATTGGATAGCCAATCCGGCCGAACAGAACAGGCCATTGACCTATGCCAGGTCTTTTTTAAACCATTGAACGAAAAATCGATCATTAACTATGTAGAACTGGAAAAGCCTTTTGACTGCGCGGGCGGCTTTAAATCGGAAGGACTGGGAATCGCTTTGTTAGAAAAAATACAAGGGGATGACCCCAATGCCTTGATTGGTCTGCCTTTAATCAAGTTGATTGGCTTACTTGAGAAATTTGATGTTCCCGTTATTTAACGATAACGGGAGTCAATAAGCCCGATCAATCAGTGGAATTTTTTTCCAGGCGACAGTAGATCAAAGGTCGACTTAAATTCATCTACCGCCAACGAAACGGCCTGCTTTACCTGGAATTCAGTCAACCCCAGCGTCCGTAATGTCGAATCGGGCGCCGCGCTCAGAACCTCTTCGACATTCGTATCCATATCGACCATATCCGTTAATTTAACCGCCAGATAAAGCAAATGTGCATCCGTCTTGTTGGTTTGGGCGGCGCAGGGATTAAGCTGCCAGCGTATCGTTTCCGCCAATGAGTCAGGCAAGCCCCAATCATGAATCAACTCCGCCCCTACCTCGGCATAATTAAAACCCATAATTTCCTGCTCCAAACCGGTAATCAGGCATCTGTCCCCTTGCGCCAGCATCAAAATACGGCACGCTTTTTCGGGCAATTTCTGATAAATCACCAAGGCCCCAATGTTATGCAACAAACCGGCAAGAAAGAGACGATCACTGTGCAAAATGGCGCTTTTTTTAGCCAGCAATTTAGCAATCAAAGCGCAACTAACACTACGCATCCAAAAATCAGTCATATTGATAATTTCTGACGGTATTTTCTTGAACGTATCAACCACGGAGGTTGCCAATATCAGACTTTCCAGATCATCAATACCGATGATAGTGACAGCTCTTGAAATGGTATCCACGCGCGCCGGAAATCCATAAAACGAACTATTGACAATTTTTAACACCCTGATGCTTAGCGCAGGATCTTTGGCCAGGACCAATCCTATATCGTTCATTGAAAAACGGGGATCGCGAATCATTTCCCTGATTTGAAAGTAAATATCGGGCAAGGAGCAGAGGTCTAAAGCGCCTTTGATCAGTGTTTTGGCTGTTAACTGAGGCATGCGTCTAGCGTCCGTAAAGAGCCAACACTTGCCTTACATAGTTTTGAGTTTCGGGATAAGGCGGAATGGAGTTATGGTATTTTTTTACCGCATTTTCACCTGCGTTGTAAGCAGCAACGGCTAAAGGCAGGTTTAAATTAAACATTTTCAATAAATCACTGAGATAGCGGGTTCCGCCATCAATGTTTTGCTCCGGATCAGAGCGATCGGTAACACCATATCGTTTTGCCGTAGCAGGCATCAATTGCATCAAGCCGACTGCACCCGCTGAAGAAACAGCTTGGGCGTGATAGGCCGATTCAGCTTGAATCACGGCATGGAGTAATTTTTCATCGATATCGTGCTTTGATGCGGCATCAGCAATCAACTGACTGTATTTATGCTTGTTGACTTTAAGATGCGGCAGCGCTCTTGCGTAACTTTCAGGCCGGGTTCTGATGATCCGCTTATAAAGCTGATGCTCTGGGCGGTCTGTGTAATAAACATGGCCCGACGGATCCGTATATTTGAAAATATCGGCATGCGCGCCGACTGACATCAAAACCGATATCGATAAAGTTATAAGCTTTTGCATTATCTAACCCTAATGAACAGCAGTTAACCTAAAAACATTGGCGTAAGTATAGTTACACAAAACCGATTGACTGAGATTTTCTTAACAGACTACAAAAATGTCTATTCGGATCCCTCGCCTATCCAAGCAAAAGATCCGTTTCTTTTCAGACTTTCGTCAAAAGCATTTCTGCACCGGGAAAAAGAATCAAGAAGGTTTCGTGTCGGCCAGATAACTATCAATATCTTCTTTTGAAAAACCGATTTTTTTAGCGACACGGTCTGCGTGGCTGACTCTTGAAATACCCTCAACCAACTTATAGGTAGGCTCGCCATTGGCAAACTCAACCTGCCGGGGCAACCCCAAACCTCTGGCCACAAAATCATCAACCAGCTGATGATTGTGTGTAATTAAAATAGTGCTGTTGCCTTTACGATAAAACCCGTTAAGCACATGCGTTGAAGATTCCAGCTTTTCCTCAAAAGTAGTGCCTTCGGATAACTCATCCAGAACCACCAGACTTTTCGCAGTCGACGCCAAAAAGATATCCCGCGTTCTTTTCAGCTCAGTGCCAAAACGGCCTTCGCCATCCTCAAGATGACTGATTTCAGGCACTTGATAAAAAATTCTGTCAGCTACGGTAAGTACCGCCTCTTTTGCAGGAACATAACAGCCAATTTGCGCCAGCAGTTGAATTTGTGTGATCGTTTTACAAAATGCCGTTTTGCCGCCGCTGTTGGGACCGGTTACCAGCACCAGCTTATCTTCTTCCAATTGAAAATCATTGCCCACATAATCAGGATTTTCTTTGGCCAGCACCGGATTTTTAGCATCCGTCAATTTGATGCGATGATGTTCCGCGTCAATCAGCTCGGGTAATACGGTATGGCTACCAAAGTGATTGGCAAACTTGATAAATGCCATTAACTCATCAAATTGACCCAGTGCGTCCAGTGCTTGCGCCAAAGCTTGCGAATTTTTGAACTCATTTCTTAATGGAATGATGCAACTATCGCGGTCAAAGCCGCCCACCACAGGAAAGTAAACCAGCAGCATGGGCACGAAAAATATAGATGCCACCGGAATGGATTCTGCCGAAACCCTGAACATATCCGTAGGAAAAAAGTGCGCCATGGCCCACACTGAAGCAAAAAACAGCGCAATCAGCAGCGGCTTGAACAGAGTCGGCCTAAAAATCAGCGCGGGCGTAAAATCGCCTTTCCTCTCTTCCTTGCACTTGATGCCTCTTTCAGTAATGTAAGCAGGCCCCAACATCAGAGAATAGGAACGGGATTCTTCAAATTGTTTAATTTTTTCCAGAAGACTCTTTAGGTAAGCGCTGCTCACTCCCTCTATTTGGCGCAGCTCATCGACCACTTCAAGCATGAAGCGAATACCGCGACGGTATTGCAAATAGCCGTAACCTTCAATTTCATGAGCTTCCCTCGCCGTTCCGAAAGATCCCAGAAACTCACCGAATAACAACAAATAAAGATGCTTTTCGTGTTCGGCGGCGCGCTGCAAAATTCGCTCTAAAGCCTCTTTTAACGCCGGATTATCCTGTATCTCTTTAACGGCTTCCTGCTTTGCCGCTATTTCTTCTTTATTGCTGGGGGGTTGACCCAAAGAACGGTAAAGAACGGACTGACCCACCAACGTTTCAGCGTGATTAACCGCACCAAAGACTTCTTCAATCTCAATTGACTTAAAAGCCCCCTGATCAATAACACCTTCACCGGTTTGGGAAGGCGCAGTCGATGCTACAAACGGCCATTTATCTGTCCAGCTCTCTAAGATTGTTTGATTCATTGCATTATTTCCTTTTTTTATCGACTATGCCAAATACTAAAACAGCCGCAGTCACAATGCCGGCCATAAGACTCTGGTCTCTTGAAGCCCCTAATAAAAAAGCGATCCCGCCGCCGATAGCCATGCCCAAGCCGCTAAAGGCCAGGCTTCGCATCAACCTGCAAACCGGGCAATTTGAAATATTGGTACTCATAGCCGATACCTCGCGTCAATTGGATTCAAATGCTCAGTGTTGCAAGCCGATAAAATCAATACAGGGCAAAGCTATCATCAATCAAACGCTTGCTTGTCAATAATGGCATCACTCTTTTCAAGACTGCCCCCATTAACCCAAGTCCCATTGGATGAGATTAAATTCAGACAAACTCATTACTTCTTTAAACGTTAAGCTGCTTAGGGACGGCAACAACATTGCCAGAAAAGTTAAACCCGCAAAAAGCTGTTTATATGCTTTATTATTTTGCCGGGGTTAGTTTTAACGATTAATTAAATTTAGAAATTCGGAGCGGGTACTTATTTCTTCCCTGAAAATCCCGGTCATCACCGACGTGGTCATGACTGAATTTTGCTTTTCTACTCCGCGCATCATCATACATAAATGCTTTGCCTCAATAACCACAGCAACGCCTCTGGCGCCAATCGCGGTTTCTATCGCATCAGCAATTTGTTTGGTCAGTTTTTCCTGAATCTGTAAGCGCCTGGCGTACATATCAATAATTCTTGCCACTTTCGACAAACCCAAGACCTTACCTTTCGGTAAATAACCGACATGACACTTGCCGATAAAAGGCAACAAATGATGTTCGCACAAGGAATAAAGCTCAATGTCTTTAACAATGACCATATCCTCTGTATCCGCTTGGAATATGGCACCGTTTAACACTTCATCCAAGTTTTTTTCATATCCGTTATTCAAAAACTTAAAGGCTTTAGCAGCGCGGGCAGGCGTATCAACTAATCCCTCTCTGTTAACGTCTTCGCCTATCGCCTTTATAATATTGGAAAAATACTCTTCCATTGCTTTATCTCAGTTAAAAAAATGGCCTGCCAGTATACCTTAACCTCGAGTTAAAGCTAATGCATTGCAAAGGACATTCAGATCCGCCCCATTTTTAGGGCCATTTTCACTCAAATGTCGGCGCCAGGATCGGGCATGCGGTTCACCATGAAATAAACCCAGGACATGCCGTACAATACTATTGAGGCGAACCCCTTCAGCTAACCGTTGTTCAATATAAGGCATCATTGCTTGAACAACGGCTTCCCGACTGAGCCTTTCAGATACAACATCAAAAAAGTGCGCATCCACATCCGCCAGAAGATAAGGATTATGATAAATCTCTCTGCCGACCATAACACCATCGACTCTCTCTAACACCTCATCCGCCTGATCAAAATGTGTTATTCCGCCATTTAAAATGATTTGAAGATGCGGAAACGTCTCTTTAATTTTGTAAACCCGCTCATAATCCAAGGGTGGGACCTCCCGATTCTGCTTGGGCGACAACCCTTTTAACCACGCCTTGCGGGCATGGATAATAAATACAGCACAACCGGCCGCCGCCACAGTGCCAATGAAATGAACCAGTTCCTCAAAGGAATCCTGATCATCAATGCCAATCCGGGATTTCACCGTCACCGGCAACGCAACCTTGTTCTTCATCGCATCAACACATTCGGCCACCAAATCAGGTTCAGCCATCAAACAGGCACCGAACCGGCCATTCTGAACGCGGTCACTGGGGCAGCCCACATTGAGATTCACCTCGGCATAACCGTAATCCTCGGCCATCGCAGCGCATACCGCCAAATCATGGGGATTACTGCCTCCCAACTGAAGCGCGACCGGCTGTTCAGTCCTGTCAAATTGTAGAAAGCGATGCCTATCCCCGTGGATCAACGCACCGGTAGTGACCATCTCGCTATACAAAAAAGCGTGTTGGGATAACAACCGGTAAAAATACCGGCAATGCCGATCAGTCCAATCCAGCATCGGGGCTACGCAGAACCTGTGAGCATTGATTTTATTAGGATTTATCTCGTAGTCATTGATATACATGACTTTTACTTCTCTCATTTTTAAACATTCCTAAACATTTTTAAACATATCTGCTTTTTTCTTGCTCTATAATTGCTCAAAAATAACATTTTGAGCAACAATTATGGCATCCATCACCAAATACCGAAAACAATCCGGAAAAATTTCCTATCGAGCTCAAATTCGTCTGAATCGAAATGGAAAGACGGTTTTCACGGAGTCTCAGACGTTCGACACAAGGGCTTTGGCGAAGGCCTGGGCCACGAAAAGAGAAGCGGAATTAGCGGCTCAAAAAGTCTTTAAACCGAAAGAAGAGCCTCTGAAGGTTTCCGAGATCATCCAGGAATATTTAACACAGTTCGGTCATAACTATGGTCAATCGAAAAATTACGACCTTGCCAGATTGCTGCGTTATCCTCTCGCCGATCTGGATATTTCAGAACTCACGCCTCAAGTCTTGATCAATCACTGCATTGAACGCAACAAGCAAGCCAAACCTCAGACCGTAAAGAATGATGTCATTTGGCTTAAAATAGCCGTCAAGACGATGCGCTCCGTCAAGGGGTTTACCTTTGATATGGCAGTGTTTGATGATGCATATGAAACGCTGCGGCGCGAAAAGCTCATTGGGAAATCAGATGAAAGAGAACGGAGGCCGACCAAAAAAGAGCTTTGGGCGCTATCTCGGTATTTTGCCAAAAGAAAGCGATCGGTACCCATGCTCCATATCATGTGGTTTGCAATATACTCGGCTCGTCGTCTATCCGAAATTACACGCCTGGAATGGGCGGATAATGACAACCAAAAAGCAAGTGGGGTGGTTCGAGATGCCAAACATCCACGACTAAAAACAGGAAATCATAAACGCTTTAAATATCCAAAATCCGCATGGAAAATCGTCCAAAGACAGCCCGTTACCAGTGAGTTTATCTTTCCATTCAATCCCGATACGATTGGGGCTAATTTTGAACGGGCCTGCAAGATGTTAGGTATTGTCAATTTGCATTTTCATGATTTACGGCACGAAGCGACAAGCCGTCTTTTTGAACGTAAACTGGGAATAGTCGATGTTCAGCAAATTACGCTCCATGAATCATGGAAAACACTTCAGCGATACGTAAATTTAGATCCTGGTGACTTAGATATCTGATTTTAACCCAATTTGGGAATTAATAATTTGGATTATTGGAATGCACATTCTGCCCGAACCTATGGACAGACCGTGATTTTCCTTCGGAACGAGTGGAGAACGCATTGATAATCTAAAAAGCAGGTAATCAATGCGTTCACCACACTAAATCACCGCCTGTCCATAGGTTCGGGAGCAAAACCACCACTAGATCAGGACGCCTGCGGCGCAATCAATAGCAAATTTAATTTTTTTGGTTAGAAGTCCTACAACTAAAGTTCCCTATATGTTCCTTAGTTACTCTTCATTCTTTAATTGCAAATGATTTCTAGCACAAATTAACATTAATCGCTAAGTTTGTTATTTTGCACAACCAAATTCGAACCAGAAGATAGCTCAATGCTTCTAGAAACGGTGAGATTCAGGCGCTCTGGCTCATCAAAATAATGCACGGCCAATTTGCACCTTGCGTGTGACGGTTCTGTCGGCACGAATGTCCGCTCGTAGCTGCTCGAATGGATTACGAATGTTTCTCACGAAAGGCACGGAACCCTCAATGTCTGACCGCAGATTTCCAACCAAGCACAGATAATAGCGCTGCCCCAACACATTCGAACTCGCCGGCTTCCGCTCGTTCCAACTCATCTCCTGAACTCGCGACGAGACACCGGACGATTTGAGTTCGATC
>JAGXSU010000089.1 GCA_018333785.1 Methylomicrobium sp.
TTCTTGGCAACCCTCAACTTATTAGCTTTCCTCACTCATACGGTGCTTGAATGGCTCGACGAGGCTTACCGTGCCGTACGCAATGCCGCACCTTCCAGACGGACATTCTTCGAACAATTCCGAACCTTACTTCAATTTATGCCTTTTGATAATTGGCAGCATTTGATGCGGTTCATGCTCTATGGAGAAAATCAAATACCTAGAAAAACGTAAGGTTTTAAAATGGGAATTGCTGCGCCAACCGCAACCTAAGGAGTATGATCTTAGTTTTGTTGCTTGTTTTTCCCCTCTATCGATACTGAGCTATTTCTAAATCATAAGTTTTAAGCAATATTTAAATATGACCGCTTGAAGTCTATGTTCGCGATAATAGTTGGTGTCGCCCCGGCACGGATTGCCGGGATGACGGCGTCGATGTCCTTTCAAATGCTAACGCGAAAACAATCTTGTTTTTTCGCTTGTTTTTAATAGCATTCTCGCAAAGCGGTAATTATTTGCCGCTGTCTAGGCAAATAATTGCTGTTCTATCTCATTTCCGCTTTTCAATAGTCCTCTGTTTTTAGATTCCGCATTTCGATCTTGATCTTCTACTTAGTTGGCTTCGGGCGATAGCCGTAGCCGGTAGACCGCGTAAGCGAATCCAGGTCCAAAGGATGGATCAAAGCAGATCATCCATGGGACTGGATGCCCGCATCCCTGCGGCTTGACGGCGATTTCTTGAATCTGACTATGTAGAATTAGAGAAAAGGATTTAATACAGCAGGTCAAAAAATTGACTGGGATATGTTTGATTTTCTGTGTTTGATTTAAAAAAGTCTGTATCTAATTGAATTAAATAATTAAATATAATTTGGCATGGCTAATGTATATGTCTATGTGACTCAATTCTAAGCCGCATTCGCGGTGTTGGGATGAAATTACAAATTAAATAGCGAAAGTTATTTGACATTGCGAATGCAAATGGGAGAAAGACCATGCCACAAATTATCAACACCAATATACCCGCGTTGACAGCGCAACGGAATTTGAACAAGTCACAATCGGCTTTACAGACCAGTATGCAACGGTTGTCTTCCGGTTTGCGTATTAACAGTGCCAAGGATGATGCTGCCGGTCTTGCGATTTCGGATCGCTTTATAGCCCAAATCAATGGCTTAAACCAGGCTTCTCGAAATGCGAATGACGGAATTTCTTTGGCGCAAACCGCTGAAGGAGCATTAGATGAAGTATCAAACGGCCTGCAGCGAATGCGTACATTAGCGGTGCAGTCTGCCAATGACACCAACTCAGCCAGCGACCGTCAATCCATTCAGTTAGAAATTGATCAAATTGTCAGTGAAATAAACCGTATTGGTACTACCACTCAGTTCAATGGCAAAAGTCTACTGGACGGAAGCAATAAGGTCTTCAATTTTCAGATTGGAGCAAATGCCGGTCAGCAATTAGCTGTCAATATGGGTGATATGAGAGCGAGTGCTTTAGGTCAGCAGCCGGGCGCGGTTCAAACGGTAGGAACAAGAGTTGCTTTGTCAGGTGACGTATCTGGCAATATTGGTGTCACCACCGCAAGTAGCACCGCCGCTTCTGGAAATGCGGTAAAGCTTGGTGATGTAAATCTGAGCGTTAGAGGTGGGGCTCAGTTAGTTGATATTGCCGAAACTCGTTATGGAGGCAGCATTGTTCAGTTTGCGAGTGGCGATCTTGTCGATAGCAATAATTTAAATTATGGAACAGGAGTCGCCAAAGATATTGCTTCCCGAATTAATTCTATTCGGGAAATGGAGCAGGTTGATGCAGCTGGAAAGATTGTATTAGAGGGTGTTTATGCGACCGCACGTACCGAATTTTCAATTGGTGACGCTACTTCTGGAGATGTCAGTACTAGTGTTGCTGGAACCAGTGGTATGCCTTCTGTTGAATTCTCATATGTCGGGGTCGGCAGAATTGATCATGATGGTTTAAAAATCAATGGTGTAAGTATTGGGCCTGTTGATATTAAGGTTAAGGATTCAGACGGTTCTTTGGTTAATGCCATTAATGCTAAAACTAATGCTACTGGTGTGGTTGCCAGTATTGATAAGGATGGAAGACTCAATCTGGTCGCTGAAGATGGAAGAGATATCATTTTACAGACCAAAAGTAAAACTGAAGCAAACTTGCTATTTAATGGCGGTGGAGGAGCAGTTAATGGTATTGGGGGTAATGAAGGATATGACTTCAGGGAGCCAATTGATTTGAGGGTTTCGGGCCAGGTAACAATTTCGGCCTCGGATACAATATCAGCGAGTGGTGCATCAACAACAACAATGGCCTCAATCGGTTTAGATCCGGCTTCCTCTGTATCAACAGGGCGAGGAATCCAACAAAATGTCCAGGCCATCGGCACTATAGCTAATGCAGACGTCACTACAGTTCAGGGTGCAAACCAATTGATGAAATCGGTAGACAGTGCGATTAATCAGGTTGACAGTTTAAGAGCGGTGTTAGGTGCTGCGCAGAATCGATTCGAAATGACGATTAGAAACCTTGATAACGTCGCAGAAAACCTGGCTGCTGCGAATTCTCGAATACGTGATGCCGACTTTGCCAAAGAAACGACGGAAATGACTCGAAATCAGATCTTGCAACAAGCCGGTACCGCGATGTTGAGTCAGGCTAATGCGCAAACCCAAAATGTTATGAGTTTACTTCAAGGTTAAGCGGTCTTATACTCTCCAAAAAAAGCCGATTTATTTCGGCTTTTTTTATTTGGACTATTCAAGAAATGAAAGGGCTGCCGATAATTAAGGCATCGAAAAGTTACTTGAAGGAAGATCGACATGAATATGGGTTCCAGAAAATACGCAGTTAATAGTTATAAGTCCGGAATGGCTTCTGAAATTGATGGCGCCAGTCCGCACCGGTTAATTCAAATGCTTTATGAGGGCGGATTGCAGAAAATTGCCGTCGCCAAAGGGGCCATTCAACGCAATGAAATTGCGACCAAAGGTGAAAGTATCAGTCGTGCCATAGCTATTCTGGGTGGATTACGTTCGAGTTTGGATTTGAGTCAGGGTGATATTGCCGTCAATCTCGATAATCTCTATGAATACATGGAGCGCCGTTTGCTTGAGGCAAATATCAAAAATGACGAAGAGATTCTTGATGAAGTGAGTAGCTTGCTGAGGGATGTAAAGTCTGCCTGGGATGCCATCAGTGTTTAGCTTGTTATTTCCTGTTGGGTAGGTATGAGTCCATTTACCTTAGAGCATGCACTTGATTTGACGGAGCAAATGCTGATGCTTGCTTTGCAGCAGGAGTGGGGGCAGTTAAACCAACTCGAAACGTTACAGCGCGAAACGATTCAATCGGTCTTCAATCAGGAGTTCGTCCCGACTCAAAATGATCAGTCGCTCATTATCAAAATTAATTCGCTGTTGGATCAAGTGATTGCTTTGAGCGAGGATCAGATGCATTCTCTCAATGATCAAATGACACAGATGAAAAAGGGGCGCGCCGCGGCTAAAGCCTATGGGCAAGGCGAGCCTTAGTGTTTTTTGAGTATCAGTTCCAATACCAGTTTGCTGCCGAAATAAGCTAGCAGCAGCAGAATAAATCCTATCAAAGTCCATTGAATGGCGGTGTTTCCCCGCCAGCCATAACGTGAACGTCCAATCAAAAGGCACGAAAAAATGATCCAGGCAAGGATAGAGAGTACGGTCTTATGGACCAAGTGCTGTGCAAACAAATCTTCAATAAAAATAAATCCGGTCAGAAGCGACGCGGATAAAAACAAAAGTCCGTAACCAATCATTTGAAATAGTAATGACTCCATTGCTTGCAATGGCGGTAATGACCTTATCAGTTTTCTGGGATGGTGACTGCGTAACTGTTGATCTTGAATGGCCAACAGCGCGGCCTGAAGCGCGGCAATGTTGAGCAGGCTGAACGCCATGATGGATGTAAGTATGTGCGTAGACATTTGCCAGCTATATGACACTGCCGTGAATGATGCCTCGGGCATCACTATTTCAAGTCCAAGCATCAAGGATGCCAGTGGGAATATAACAATACCCAGTTTTTCCACGGGTTTGTCCAATACCGCAATCAGTAAAAGTATGGCGATTGACAGTGAAATTAATGAGGCCGTACTAAAGAAGCTGAAATTAAACCCTTGATGTTTATCCGTGACTAAAGCGATGTTGATCGCATGGAGTGAGACAGCTATCCAGGCAATGATTAAAAAGGGACGCCGGATTTTTGCTTTGAACAAGTCTTTTAGTAAAAGAAATGTGGCGGATAGATAACCCAGGATGGATAAAATACCGGTTAATAGGGCGGCCATAAGTGTGCTTTGTGTCAGGTTGTCAATGTTGTTGTTCTGTAAAGCCAAGGAATAAGCATAATGTAAATCCTGATTAGCAAGCTGTTTAAGCTAATCCATAAGCCCGTCATGCCCGTCTGGAAACGGGCATCCAGTGCCCTGGAGGGTAAGCCTAGCTATTCATGTTGCCTGGATTTCGCCAATCCCAGCCGAAATGACGGCATTACTCAACTTTAACACTCAGGCCTTAATTCAGACAGAGCCCATTTTATGTCTTAACCCAATCAGTTTGTACTACAGGATTTTGCGGTCACTTATTTTGCTTAATTACCCAGGACTTGCAATGATTAAACAAATCAAAAGTAGTATTCGTTACGTTATGTTAATATATCGAGCTGAATAGTCCTAGCGCATTTACGTATAGGCATATGACTCATTTCTGAAGGTGTAGACGCAGCCATGTTTGATAATTTAACCGATCGATTAAGTAGTACGCTAAAAAAAGTCAAAGGTCAGGGAAAGCTGACTGAGAGCAATATAAAAGAGACGTTGCGCGAAGTTCGCATGGCGCTTTTAGAGGCCGATGTTGCTTTGCCGGTAGTAACCGATTTTATCGAACGGGTTAAAGAGGGCGCTCTAGGCCAGCAGGTTCAAACCAGTTTAACGCCAGGCCAGGCTTTGATTAAGCTGGTTCAAGCGGAACTCGTCAAGGTGATGGGTGAGGCTAATGAAGAGCTTAATCTGAAAATGACCCCTCCCGCTATCATACTGATGGCCGGATTACAGGGTGCGGGTAAGACGACAACGGTTGCCAAGTTAGGCCGCTGGCTGCAGTTGAACAAAAAGAAAAAAGTCGGGGTTGTCAGTGCTGACGTTTACCGTCCAGCGGCGATCAAGCAATTGGAAACATTGGCTAATGATCTGGATTTGACGTTTTTTGAGAGCGATATTTCTCAAAATCCGGTAGATATTGCCCGCAATGCAATTGAGGCGGCCAAGAAGAAATTTCTGGATGTGGTCATAGTCGATACCGCAGGTCGTCTTCACGTCGATGACGAAATGATGGCTGAAATCAAGGCCTTGCATGCGGCGATCAATCCTATCGAAACCTTGTTTGTTGTCGATAGTATGACCGGCCAGGATGCTGCAAATACGGCCAAAGCGTTTAATGATGCTCTACCGCTTACCGGTGTGATCTTGACCAAGGCTGATGGTGATGCCAGAGGCGGTGCTGCATTATCAATCCGGCATATCACAGGTAAACCCATCAAGTTTATCGGGGTGGGTGAGAAAACCGATGCGCTTGAGCCTTTTTACCCTGATCGCTTGGCCTCGCGTATATTGGGGATGGGCGACATCCTGGGCTTGATTGAAGAAATTGAGCAAAAGGTTGATAAAGCCAATGCCGAGAAGCTCGCCAAAAAACTGCAAAAAGGTAAAAGTTTTGATCTGGAAGATTTGCGCGAGCAGTTAGTGCAAATGCAAAAAATGGGTGGCGTAGGATCCATGCTGGAAAAATTGCCGGGAATGAGCGATATTCCGAAAGAAATGAAAGAAAAAGTTAAGGATAAAGACATAGCAAGGCAAGTCGCCGTTATTAATTCAATGACAATGAAAGAGCGGCGCTACCCTGATTTAATCAAGGGTAACCGCAAAAAGCGAATTGCAGACGGATGCGGGCAAGAGTTGCAGGACGTCAATCGTATTCTCAAGCAGCATAAAATGATGGAAAAAATGATGAAACGATTCAAAAAGGGCAATATGGCCAATATGGTTCGTGGATTGAAATCCAATATGCGCGGTATGAAAATGTAGGTGATACATCAAGCGTTCGCAATGAGTGAGCGTTTGAGCAAGATAGAGTAATATTCCGTACCAAAAGCCTGTTTAGAAATTTAGCCCTTCACATATTTCTAAAAATGCGTAAAATAGTGCGATTAATTTTTTGAATAATGTTTCGAGGAAACTAGATGGTAACCATTCGTCTTTCAAGAGGTGGCGCTAAAAATCGCCCTTTCTATCAAGTTGTAGTGACTGACAGTAGAAGTAGCCGTGATGGACGCTACATCGAACGTGTAGGCTTTTTTAATCCTATCGCTCGCGGTAATGAGCAAAAATTACAGTTGGATGTTGAGCGTATTGCATTTTGGCAAGCAAGAGGCGCACAGCCTTCTGAGCGCGTTGCCAGCTTGATAAAAAACGCAAAAAAAGCAGCAGCTTAAAATTTGTCTAAGTCTTATTCAATCGATGTCGGTGAAATATCCGGCGTTTTTGGTTTAAAAGGCTGGGTAAAGATATTCTCGTTTACGAACCCGCGTGAAAATATTCTGACCTATTCTCCTTTGGCTTTAACTAAGGGTGGTGACAGTCGATCCGTAGAGTTTGTAGAAGGGCAAAGGCAAGGAAAAACAGTTGTCGCTCATATCAAAGGCGTCAATACCAGAGAAGATGCTGAAGCGCTTTTGGGTTCGAAAATCTCTGTTGATCGTAGTCAACTGCCTGAACCGGACGAAAATGAGTATTACTGGACCGATCTTGTTGGTTTGAAAGTGCTCACTACTGAAGGTTTAGATTTAGGTTTGGTTGATCATTTGCTGGAAACCGGGGCAAACGACGTGCTGGTTGTTATCGGAGACAGAGAACGGTTAATCCCGTTTGTCATGAATGATTATGTCATCAAAGTCAATTTTGAAGACGGTCAGATTATAGTAAATTGGGATCCGGATTTTTAGCTTTAGACATGCGATTTGACATCATAACGTTGTTCCCCGAGATGGTTATCGGTGCTTCAGGTTATGGTGTGACTGGCAAAGCCATTCAGAGCGGACTGGTAAGTTTAAAAGCCTGGAATCCAAGAGAATTTACTTTAGACAAGTATCGGACGGTAGACGATAGGCCTTATGGCGGTGGACCGGGGATGGTTATGAAATACCAACCTTTGTTCGATACGGTCAACGCTATAAAAGCCGAACAGAAAAATAAAAAACTCAAAGTGGTCTACTTAAGCCCGCAGGGACGACCGATCAGTCAGAGTTTGTTAACGCAAGCGGTGGAATTGGATCAATTGATCCTGATTGCCGGCCGCTACGAAGGGATTGATGAACGCTTTGTTCAACATGTTTGTGACGAAGAGTGGTCTTTAGGTGATTATGTGATCAGCGGCGGCGAACTGGCTGCGCTGATTGTGGTGGATGGTATTACACGTTTGTTGCCGGGTGTTTTGGGGGATGAAGAGTCTGCAAAGCAAGACTCGCACATGGACGGGTTGCTTGATTTTCCTCATTACACGCGACCTGAGAAAATTGATGAGGATAGCGTACCGGCGGTTTTATTGAGTGGCAATCATGCGGATATCGAGCGGTGGCGCACCAAGCAGGCATTGGGGCGAACTTGGCTTAAGCGTCCGGATTTGTTGAAAAACAAGCCATTAGATGAAATGCAGCGCAAACTGCTGGAAGAATTTATTGTGGAATTGAATAATTTAAGGTGTGGTAATGAGTAATATTATAGATGTTTTGGAAGCGGAACAGCTGAGAAAGGACATACCCGTGTTCGGCGCTGGTGATACCGTTGTTGTACAAGTTAAAGTAAAAGAAGGCGAGCGGGAAAGAATACAGGCTTTCGAAGGTATCGTAATTGCTAAACGCAATCGCGGTCTCAATTCATCGTTTACCGTCAGAAAAATATCACACGGTGAAGGTGTTGAACGGGTTTTTCAAACCCACAGTCATTTGATCAGCGAAGTGCAGGTTAAAAGACGCGGTGCTGTCCGCCGTGCTAAGTTGTACTATTTGCGTGACTTGACAGGTAAAGCGGCTAGAATCAAAGAAAAAATTTGATTCGGCATCGAAACACCGAAAAAAGGCAGCCTAGGCTGCCTTTTTTGTTGGCGACAAATCATTAATTCCTTACTTACTCTTAACTGTCATGACGTTTTGTGTTGAATGGGTTGATACGGCAGAAGGTTTGCAGGACTCCCAGATAATAAATCTCCCTTTTGCAGATATGAAAATTGACCGGCGGGGAGATGTGATAGTTTCTGCTGACTGGGTGTTAAGTGCCGATCCGCTGACTAAGCAGCAGGCTGATGCAACGATGTCATCTAATTGGCTGGCGTGCTGGCAGCAAGCGGATAAAACAACAAGCCTCAAATTACTCATGCAAGGAACGTGCTATCAATTTAAAGTTTGGCAGGAATTGCTCAAAATTCCCTTTGGACACACAATGACCTATAAAGCCTTGGCGTTGCAAATGGGTTCAGGGGCCAGAGCGATTGGTAATGCCTGCAAAAAAAATCCCTATCCTTTAATTATTCCGTGTCACCGCATCGTTGCGGCTCATGGTTTGGGCGGATATAGCGGAGAAACTCAAGGCGATTTAGTGGCAATCAAGCGAAAGCTAATAGCGGCCGAAGCCATGTTTAAAAATGTCTCTTGATTTAATCGACACGTTTCTTGACATGCTGTGGGCTGAACAAGGCGTGAGTGAAAATACCTTGTCTGCTTATGGCAGCGATTTAAAGATTTTTTCCAAATGGTTAAAAGAAAAATCTCTGATAGAGGTTAAGTCTGATGATATTTCAGCTTTTTTAGCCTACCGCTATAAACAAGGTATTGGTAACCGCTCTACGGCGCGCATTCTGTCCAGTCTGAGGAAGTTTTATGGTTACCTGCTAAGAGAAAATCACATTGTTATCGACCCAACCTCGCTTATCGATTTACCCTATATCGGCAGAAAATTGCCGACATCACTCTCGGAGCAGGATGTTGAGCGTCTTCTTAATGCGCCGGAGACTGTCCATGTCCTTGGGCACAGGGACAGAACCATGTTGGAAATGCTTTATGCGACAGGGTTGAGGGTATCGGAGCTGGTCGGGTTAAGATTGGAACAAGTCAGTTTCAGGCAAGGTGTGGTGCGCATTACCGGGAAAGGCAATAAGGAGCGTTTGTTGCCGGTAGGCGAAGAAGCCATGACTTGGTTGCAAGAGTATTGTGAAATGACCCGACCGCAGTTGCTGAAGGAACGCCGTTGTGAGTTCCTTTTTGTGACGCAACGCGCTGAAGGCATGACACGACAGGCTTTTTGGCATATTATCAAACGCCACTCAAAGCAGGCCGGAATCACTAAGGATTTATCGCCTCACACGCTGCGTCATGCCTTTGCTACGCATTTGTTGAATCACGGCGCTGATTTGCGCGTCGTGCAGTTGCTGTTGGGGCATTCGGACTTATCGACGACACAGATATACACCCATATTGCCCGTGAACGTTTAAAAGATTTACATGAAAAATTTCACCCCAGAGGATAATGCGAATGGCAAAATTGATTCATCCAACTGCGTATATAGCCGATAAAGCCCATTTGGCTGACGATGTCATAGTGGGTCCTTTTGCCGTGATTGAAGATGATGTTCAAATCGGTCCCGGCTGTCAAATAGGCGCGCACGCCGTTGTGCAGCGCTATGTCAAAATGGGTTCAGGAAATGTTTTGCATCCACACGCTGTGTTGGGCGACTTGCCTCAGGATCTTGGTTTTAAGCCGGAAACTGTTACCTGGCTGGCTATTGGCGATAATAATGTATTCAGAGAGGGGTTTACCGCGCACCGAGCCACTAAAGAAAAGGGTGAAACGCGGATTGGTTCAGGCTGCTATTTTATGAATAACAGCCATGTCGCACACGATTGTGTCATTGGGGACAACACCATATTTGCAAATAATGTCGCGATTGGCGGTCACGTCGAGGTAGGTCATAAAGTATTTATGGGCGGCTCGGTGGTGGCGCATCAGTTTTGTCGAATCGGTGCCTACGCGATCGTACAAGGTACCACCGGTCTTAATATGGATGTGATACCTTTTATGCTGATTGGTGGCCGCCCAGCCCGGCATTATCGTCTCAATACCATAGGATTACGACGGGCCGGCATTACCGGTGACCGTTATAAAGTGCTGGAAACGGCATTTCGGCTACTAAAAAAGAAAAAAAGCATAGATGAGCTGGAGGAAACTGAAGAGATTCTGCTGCTTAAAGAGTGGCTGTCCGTTAAATCCAAACGGGGCTTGCACGGTTTTGTCGAGCTTTCCAGGGCAGAGGAACGTTAAGCCGGATAGGATTACCTGTATCCGGTTTACGGGTATCCTTAATTCCGGGGGAGTAAATTGTCGGGCGTTAACAGGGTGTTCACCGCCGGTTTAGAGTTATCTGCTTCCGGATAATCCAGCGTGTAATGGAGGCCCCGGCTTTCCTTACGTTGCTGGGCGCAGCGAATGATCAACTCCGCTACAATCACCAGATTCCGAAGTTCCAGTAAATCGCTGGTGACTCTAAAGTGACTGTAGTATTCGGTGATTTCGCTTTTAAGCAGTTCAATACGACGCATGGCGCGGCTCAAGCGTTTATCTGTTCTGACTATGCCGACATAGTCCCACATAAAGTTTCTGAGTTCGTTCCAATTATGGGAAACCACGACTTCTTCATCCGAATCACCAACTTTCGATTCGTCCCACTCAGGAATGGCAACAACAGCCGGAGTTGCGGCTAGGTTTTTTAGTATATCGCGGCTTGCCTGCTCAGCAAATACCAGGCACTCCAGCAGCGAATTGCTGGCCATGCGATTTGCGCCGTGCAAGCCCGTAAAAGCCACTTCGCCCACAGCATAAAGATTGCTGATATCTGTGCGTGCGTTTTGGTCGGTGACAATGCCACCGCAAGTGTAATGGGCGGCGGGAACCACGGGTATCGGTTGTTTTGTAATATCAATACCCAGCTTCAGGCACGTATCATAAATATTCGGGAAATGCTCCAATATGAACGAGCTGGACTTGTGGCTGATATCCAGATAAACGCAATCAATTCCGCGTTTCTTGATCTCGTGATCAATCGCTCTGGCAACAATGTCTCTCGGTGCCAGTTCTTCCCGTTTATCGAATCTTGCCATAAACCGGGTGCCGTCGGGCAGGATTAACTTTCCGCCTTCACCTCTGACCGCCTCACTAATCAGGAAAGAGCGGCCTAGCGGATGATAAAGACAGGTCGGATGGAATTGCATGAATTCCATATTACCGATCCGGCAACCTGCCCGCCAAGCCAATGCAATGCCATCGCCGGTAGCAATTTGAGGATTGGTGCTGTATAGATAGACTTTGCTGGCGCCCCCGGTTGCCAGGGCAAAAATGCGGGCTGCAATTGATTTGACTTTTCCGGCTTTAACATCCAGGACGTAGGCTCCAATCACCCGGTCAGGTGCTTTGCCGCATTTAGGGGTTGTAATCAGATCAATGACATTGTGGTGTTCAAAAATCGTAATATTCGGGTGTTGCTTGGCTCGGCTGACTAACGATTCTGATACGGCTTTACCCGTGGCATCGGCTGTGTGCACAATACGCCGGTGAGAATGGCCGCCCTCGCGGTTTAAATGGAACTGCGTCTCTCCGCTGCTGGACTGTTCCTCGGTAAATGCGACTCCCTGGCTTTTTAGCCACTCGATCGATTCTTTGCCATGGGTGACGGTGAGTTTCACTATTTCCGGGTCGCATAGCCCCGCACCAGCATCCAGCGTGTCAGCGATATGGGATTCCAGAGAATCCTGCGCATCCAGTACTGCTGAAATTCCGCCTTGCGCATAAGCAGTACTTCCCTCAGACACCGTAAACTTTGATAAGATGGCAATGCGCGTATGATCAGCCAGTTTAAGCGCCAGGCTTAGCCCCGCAGCGCCACTACCGATTATAAGCACATCATAGTTTTGTTGAATGTTGTTACTTTCTGACATTACTGATAATTTTTTTACGAGAAGTATTTAAACCCGTATAGCTCGAATGCTAAGGTTCATGGATAATAACGTTTTTTTTACCGATAGCAATTTTTTTTGTATCCATAGAACTTGTACGGTTTGGTTTGGTCTATTTGAATGAATTTAGAATGCTGTGAAAAATAAAACAGGGAACAGCGAAGAGCTTTATCAAGACTTGGTGCTGCGTGTGCAGCAGGGTGACAAGTCTGCCTATGATTTGTTGGTGATAAAATACCAGCATAAAATCATTCAATTGGTTAATCGTTATGTCAAAGATCAAAGCGAAGCTCAGGATGTTGCTCAAGAAACATTCATAAAAGCTTATCGCGCATTGGCAAACTTCAGAGGCGACAGCGCTTTTTACACTTGGCTATACCGGATTGCCATCAATACGGCAAAAAATTATTTGGTCGCCAGAACGAGACGTGGTTCAGACAGTGAACTGGATATTGATGACGAAGAACAAGTCCACAATATTAATGAGCTCAAAGGTCTGGATACGCCGGAACAAATGTTATTGAATGATGAAATTATAGAAACAATCAGATCAGCGATAGAGAAATTACCTGAAGAAATGCGCATCGCAATCACTCTGCGGGAATTTGAGGGCATGAGCTATGAGGAAATAGCTGAGGCAATGGATTGTCCGGTAGGTACAGTGCGTTCACGTATTTTTAGAGCTCGTGAGGCAATTGATAGTAAATTGAACCCTTTATTGGGATAACGGTGGCCTTTAATGATTGAAGAACTGAATCAAAAAATTTCTCAATTAATTGACAATGATTTAGACAAAGAAGAGGCGCTCGTCCTTCTTAAAAAGATGAAGCAAGACCCGGTTTTGCAGGCAAAATTAAGCCGCTATGAAACGATAGGTCATGCCATTAAATCGGATGTTTTTCTGTCGGTTGATTGTGATTTCGCAGCCCGGGTAAATCAGGCAATTCATAAAGAACCTGTATACTTGTTGCCAAAACGAAAGTCGGTGTTTAACCCCAATATAAGACTTTCCGCTTTAGCGGCATCTGTTGCTTTGCTGGCTGTCTTGGTTTCTCAGGGGTTTCTAAGCTACAGTTCGTCTGAATCCCTTAATAAGCCTAGTCTGCTAATTGCCTCAAACACTGAGTCAGAACCCTTAAACTCTTTGGCCCAGGCATCTCGACCTGTGATTCCTTCAGACAGGCCTCTGGAAACAAAGGCGGGGACAGTTCATTCATCCGTGTCACGTTTTGCAGAATACCTTCAAGCTCATAATAGTACCCGTTATATTGACGGGGGATTTGAACGTCAACCTTACGCTCGAATCGTGAGTTACAGCCAGGAATAACCTCGTGTTAAAACTGTTTAGTCTTATTCTGATCCTGGCTGCGGCAAATGTTTTCGCGGATGAACTTCAGCCTTCACCCAGCCAAACCCTGATGAAAATGCAGCAAGCCATGGACTTGCTGAATTACCACGGTACCGTAGCATTCCTAAGAAATGGAAAATTAAACACACTCAAATATTCTCATGCTTCAATTGAAGGGCAAAATCAGGAGCGTCTTATTACGTTAAACTCTCCCATGCATGAAGTTATCCGGGATGCAGATAAGGTCAGCTGTTTCTTTGAATCTACTTCCAGGGTGGTCGTTGATCACAGGCCGTCCGCTCGTTCATTTCTAATGGATTTGCCGGAGCGTATGGACGGCATTGAAGAATATTATGACTTGGCTTTTTCGGGTGAAGAGCAGGTTGCTCTTTTGACGGCGAGAGTATTGGATATCAAGCCTAAAGACGCTTTCAGGTATGCCAGGCGGATCTGGGTAGAAAAGCAGCAGTTTTTGCCTTTGAAAATTGAAGTGTACGATCAAAACAACAAAACGATTGAGCAAGTGGTCTTTACAGAAATGATACTGGAAAAATCACTGCCCTTAGTTGATGTCAACGCCAGCTTTCCCGGGCGGGAAATTCAGCATATCCATGATCGAATGCCCATGCCTTTTGATCAGGCCGGATTTGAGTTGACTCAAGTGCCGGGTGGATTTAATCCTCAATTTTACATTCAGCTTAATATGAGTGATGCAGACCAACCCGTTGAACATTTATTGTTGAGTGATGGATTTTCATCGGTGTCCGTTTATCTGGAACAAAAAAATGAAAAGATGGCGTTAGGCGCTAGTTCATCCGGCACAGTTAATTCATTCAGTCGGCTAGTTGATGATTACCTGCTTACCGTGATGGGCGAGGTGCCTCCGGCTGCTGTAAAGCTCATAGCTGAAGGTGTCAGGCTCCGTTCTGACTAAATCGCCATCCGTTTTTCAGATAACAGAAAAGATGGGTTCTCTGATTGCTGATGAAAATGACACTCAAATTGTTCCCGACTCAACGCGGCAGTGCTTTTGAGTGTTTCGACACCCCCTTTCTACGCATTATCATTTGGATTCTAAAATTTTAGCTGTATTCTTTAGACGTCTAAATCCCCACAGAAACAGAATTAGCTGGTCTAACCCTACACGGGGACAGCGCTGAATTTTTTATTTGAGTCTACCCGGAGGTTTTATGCTCAAAAATCGTTACGGAATTTTCTTGTCGATCTTTATGGTTGCGCAATCAGCGGTTGCTCAGCTGCCGGATTTCACCGTCATGGTCAAAGAAAATGGTAAAGCTGTCGTCAATATCAGCACAAAACAAAAAATGCCTGAAAATGAGATGGCAGGAACCACAGAAATGCCTCAGTTACCGGAGGGCATTCCACCGGAAATGGAAGAATTCTTAAAGCATTTCCTTCAAGGGCCGGGCGGAGGCATGGCGCCGCGTGAAGCTAACTCATTAGGGTCCGGGTTTGTGATTTCCAACGATGGCTATGTGCTAACTAACCACCATGTTGTCAATAATGCTGATGAAATCATCGTAAAACTATCTGATCGCCGAGAAGTACCTGCCAAGTTGATTGGTTCAGATGCCCGGACTGACGTGGCTTTATTGAAAATTGAGGCTACGGATTTACCGGCTGTTGTTATCGGATCTCAGGAACAGTTGCAAGTGGGAGAATGGGTATTGGCGATAGGCTCGCCATTTGGTTTTGAGCAATCAGTGACGGCAGGTATCGTAAGCGCTAAAGGCCGGAGTTTGCCGGGTGGGAACTATGTGCCTTTCATTCAAACCGATGTTGCGATAAATCCTGGTAATTCGGGCGGTCCGCTCTTTAATATGGACGGTAAAGTGGTCGGCATAAATTCCCAAATCTATAGCCGTACAGGCGGTTTTATGGGGCTTTCTTTCGCCATTCCAATGGATGTGGTAATGAATGTCGTAGATCAGATTAAAACTAAAGGCAAAGTGTCTCGCGGTTGGTTGGGTGTTCAAATTCAAGACGTCACCCGGGAACTGGCCGAATCATTTGGAATGAAAAGACCGGTTGGTGCATTGGTTGCAAAAATAGTTGCCGGAAGTCCTGCAGAGGATGCGGCGTTGCAGATTGGCGATATCATCACCGAGTTTAACGGAACCCCGATAGAGATGTCCGGAGACTTACCGCCCATAGTCGGCATGACACCCATCGATCAAAAAGCCAACTTAACGTTGATTCGTCAGGGTGAGAAAAAAACAATTCCGATTAAAGTAGGCTTGCTGCCTGAAGAAGAAAGTGAACAACCGGCTGAGAAAAAGGAAGCCAAGCCGACTAATCGTCTGGGAATTTCCGTCACTAATTTAACCGATGAGCAAAGAGAGCAATTGCAAGTCATTAAAAATGGCGTTCTTGTTCAGATGGTTGCCAGAGGCCCGGCATCGCAAGCGGGTATTCAAAGTGGTGATGTGATTTTACGGATCAATAATAATATCGTCCGTGACGTGGCTGATTTTGATAAGATAGTCAGTCAACTTTCTGCCGGGAAATCAATTGCAGTTTTGATCCAGCGTCGCGGAAATCCGATATTTTTAGCAATTAAACTAGACAAGTAACCAGTGGATTTAAAAAATATAAGAAATTTCTCCATTATTGCGCATATCGATCACGGAAAATCGACTTTAGCAGATAGGTTTATCCAGATTTGTGGAGGACTCACCGATCGGGAAATGGGTAATCAAGTGCTTGATTCCATGGATATTGAGCGCGAACGCGGGATTACCATCAAGGCACAGAGCGTGACTTTGTTTTACACTGCTAAAAACGGTGAAACCTATCAGCTTAATTTTATCGATACACCCGGGCATGTGGATTTTTCTTATGAAGTTTCGCGCTCTCTCGCAGCGTGTGAGGGCGCTTTGCTGGTTGTGGATGCCGCACAAGGCGTTGAAGCGCAAAGCGTAGCCAACTGCTATACCGCTATAGAGCAAGGTCTTGAAGTGGTTCCTGTGCTTAACAAGATTGACTTGCCTTCAGCCGAGCCGGAACGTGTCGCTGCCGAAATTGAGGATGTTATCGGCATTCCTGCCGATGCGGCCTTAAAAATCAGTGCAAAAACCGGAATAGGTGTGGACGATGTATTGGAACAGATCATTGAACTGGTTCCCTCTCCCAAAGGCAACGAGCAAGGGCCCCTACAAGCGCTGATTATCGATTCATGGTTTGATAGTTATCTTGGTGTAGTCTCGCTGGTAAGAATATTTAACGGCAGTATCCGCAAAAAACAGAAAATCACGATCATGTCTACGGGCAAGTCGTTTCTGGTTGAGAAAGTCGGTGTGTTTACGCCAAAGCGTCAAGAGCGGGACGAACTTAAAACCGGTGAAGTCGGTTTTATGGTAGCCGCAATCAAGGATATTTACGGTGCTCCCGTGGGAGACACCATAACCTGGACCGATAATCCAGCAGATGAACCTGTTGCCGGATTCCAAAAAGTTCAGCCGCGTGTTTTTGCGGGTCTTTATCCGGTCAGCTCCGATGATTATGAGGATTTGCGTGAAGCATTGAACAAGCTCAGGCTTAATGATGCAGCATTGCAGTTTGAGCCTGAAACGTCTCAAGCGCTAGGATTTGGTTTTCGTTGCGGTTTTCTTGGCATGCTGCACATGGAGATTATCCAGGAGCGTTTGGAACGTGAATATGATGTGGACCTCATTACCACGTCACCCACCGTAGTCTATGAAGTGACAACGCATAACGATGAAGTTTTGATGGTGGATAATCCTGCAAAACTTCCCGATACCGGTACGGTCCGTACCATCAAAGAGCCTATCATTCGCGCAAATATTCTGGTTCCCCAGGATTATTTAGGTGCAGTCATCTCATTGTGTATTGAAAAGAGAGGATCTCAAAAGGATATGCAGTATGTGGGACGTCAGGTTTCCTTGCATTATGAGCTGCCTTTAAGTGAAGTGGTACTGGACTTTTTTGATCGATTAAAATCGGCAAGTCGGGGTTTTGCATCGTTTGATTATGAGTTTCTCCGGTTTCAAGAAGCCGATTTGGTCAAATTGGATATATTGATCAACGGTGACAAGGTTGATGCCTTGTCCATCATCGTGCATCGCGAAATGAGTCATATCAAGGGCCGTGATCTGGTCGAAAAAATGAAAGATCTGATACCTCGCCAAATGTTCGAAGTAGCCATTCAAGCCGCAATAGGTTCCAAGATTATTGCTCGATCTACAGTAAAAGCGTTGAGAAAAAATGTCACTGCCAAATGTTACGGGGGTGATATCACGCGCAAAAAGAAACTACTCGAAAAGCAAAAGGCCGGCAAAAAAAGGATGAAGCAAGTCGGTAACATTGAGATACCTCAAGAAGCCTTTTTAGCGGTTCTTCAGGTTAACAAAGAGTAATTTCCGCCCATACCATTTTCTTTTCATCACCTATCAATTAAACATGGATTTCGATTTCTCTTTTTTTTTGCTGATGGCAACGGTTGTAACGGGTGTTATCTGGGGCGCTTATATCTTGCTGCTCAAATACACGCACAAAGAACCGCTTCCTGAAAACGAACCACTGATTGTCGAATATGCACGATCTTTTTTTCCTATCGTATTGATCGTTTTGGTGTTGCGTTCATTTTTAGTGGAACCATTTAGAATTCCATCCGGTTCCATGATGCCGACCTTGTTAATCGGCGACTTTATTTTGGTGAACAAGTTTACGTACGGTGTTCGTTTGCCTGTCATCAATACCAAAGTCATTGATATGAATCAGCCTGAAAGGGGGGATATTGTGGTCTTCAGGTACCCGAAAGAACCGACCGTCGATTACATCAAACGGATCATCGGTTTGCCGGGTGACAAAATCGCTTACTACAACAAAAATCTTTATGTCAACGGTTCGCCAGTTCAGCGAGTCTCCCTGGGTATGTATCGCGGCGTCGGTCAAGGCCAGTCAATGACCGGTGCTGAACATTTTCAGGAAAACCTTGAAGGGGTTGAGCACAGTATTCTGATACATAATGGCGCGCCTTCGGTGGAAGGGGTTTATGTTGTGCCTGACGGGAACTTTTTTGTCATGGGTGACAACCGCGATAACAGTAACGATAGTCGTTATTGGGGAACGGTTCCCGAGGACAATCTGGTTGGCAAGGCCTTTTTTATATGGATGAGTTGGGATTGGCAGAATAAAGGTATTGGCTTTGACCGAATTGGTACAGTGCTTAAGTAAACTACACTTAATGAGTTTAAATCTAACTCAGGAGTTATCTAATGAGCTTGTCATCTAATCGCGAAAGCGGTCTGACCTTAATAACTTTGACGCTGTTGCTGGGTTTCATTGGCTTTATTACGTTGCTCGTATTAAAAATTGCGCCCATTTATATAGACCACAGCAAAGTGAAAAGTGCTTTGACAGGAGTGGAACAGATGGAAAATATTGAGACGGTGACCAAGGAAGAAGTCTGGAGCTCTCTGGAAAAGCGCTTTAACATGAATTACGTTACGGATGTCACTAAAGACAATGTCATTGTTACGCGCCGTGGCAGCTATTTAAAAGTTGAAATTGAATATGAAGTCGTTAAGCCCATAGTCGGCAATTTGAGTGTGCTGGTAAATTTTTATGAAATTATTGAGGTAGGTCAGGAGTGATAAAAAACCCGGAAGTGCTTTGTAAAAAACTGGGCCTTAAATTTAATGACCCTCAGTTATTCGTCATGGCGCTGACGCATCGAAGTGTGGGGGCGAGAAATAATGAACGATTGGAGTTTTTGGGTGACGCCATTTTAGGTTTCGTTGTTGCCGAGAAACTGCATGAGATTTTTCCCGAGGCCAGTGAAGGCGTGTTAAGCAGGCTCAGGGCCAGTCTTGTAAACCAGTGTTCTTTAGCCGATGTGGCGAGAAAACATAATGTGGGTGATTATCTTATTTTAGGTGCCGGTGAATTGAAAAGCGGAGGGTTCAGGCGCGACTCTATTTTGTCGGATGCTTTTGAAGCAATTATTGGTTCACTTTTTAAAGATCAAGGCATTGAAGTCTGCAAACAGTGGATTTTGACCATGTTTGACGAAAAGTTTACTTGCCTGTCCCTGGAAAACTGGCAAAAAGACCCTAAAACACAGTTGCAGGAACTGATGCAGTCCAAAAAGCTCAATTTGCCCGAATATTCGCTTTTATCCATGTCAGGTTTGCCTCATGAGCAAACATTTAAAGTCAAATGCTCTATCGAATTGACGGATAAATTCTCAGTTGGAAAAGGCGTTTCAAGGAAGAGAGCCGAACAGGATGCCGCAGAGCAAATGTTGATTTTGCTAAAGAGAGATAATTAATGAATTGCGGCTATGTTGCTTTAGTGGGTCGTCCCAACGTTGGAAAATCTACCTTGATGAATCATTTGCTGGGGCAGAAGATCAGCATTACCTCAAGAAAACCACAAACAACCCGGCATCGGATTCTGGGGATCAATACCACCGATGAAGGCCAGGCTATCTATATGGATACGCCGGGTATGCATAATAACGAGAAAAAAGCGCTTAACCGTTATCTGAACAGAACAGCAGAATCCACTTTGGCGGGTGTTGATGTTGTGGTCTGGTTGATTGATGCTTTGGCCTGGCAGGAATACGATGACGTTATTTTTGCCAAATTAAAACAAGCCGGTTTGCCAGCAATTCTCGCTGTCAATAAAGTGGATAAGGTTAAAGACAAAGAAACGATGCTGGCTTTTTTTGCAGAAGCCCAGGCGCGTTACCTATTTGAGCATATCGTTCCAATATCGGCGCTTAAAAACACTAATTTGCAGATGCTTGATTCCCTTGTCATGAAATTATTGCCGGAGAGAGAGCTGATCTATCCTGCAGACCAGATTACAGACAGACCGGAGCGGTTTTTATGCGCTGAAATTGTCAGGGAAAAATTGACAAGGCGTTTGGGTGATGAATTGCCCTATGCGCTGACTGTTGAGATTGAACGCTATGAAGAGCATCCTACCTTGTCAAAAATATACGCGATTATCTGGGTTGAGCGGAACTCTCAAAAATCAATTGTCATCGGTTCTCAAGGAGAGATGCTCAAAAATGTAGGCACCGATGCGCGTCATGACATAGAGCGTCTGATTGGGCAAAAAGTGTATCTGCAACTTTGGGTCAAGGTTAAACACGGTTGGTCTGATAATGAGCGAGCCTTGCAGAGTTTAGGGTTTAATGAGTGAAAGGCTTGCCTCTCTGCAGCCAGGTTTTTTAATCCGGCATTGGCCTTATGGGGAAACGAGTTTACTTGCGGACGTTTTAACGCGAGATTTTGGCCGTATTTCTTTACTGGCCAGAGGCCTTAGAAAGCCAAAATCGAAAATGGCGGGTGTGCTGAGGCCATTTTTTCCTTTGCTGCTTTCCTTTGGTGCCGGGCGAGGTGAATTATATTATTTGTCCCATGCCGAACCTCAGTTCCCTGCTTCTGACAATTCTCTTCACGGTAAAGCGCTTTTTTGCGGATTTTATATCAACGAACTCATAACGCATTTTCTTCATCAATCCGATCCCCATCCTGAAGTATTTGAGCTTTATCAGCAGAGTCTTTTGGCTTTGCAACAGGGAGATGATATAGAAAGCTGTCTGCGCTGTTTTGAAGTTAACTTGCTGGAGTTGGTGGGCTATGGTTTGGACTTGCGCTATGACAGCCAAACCCAGCAATTGGTAGAGGCCGAAAGAAAATACCATTTCAGCGTTGAGCAGGGGGCTAGGGAAGCGGTAAACGGGGAAATCAATGGAGCCACTTTGCACGCTTTGCATTCCCGTCAGTTCAAAGATAAAGAATCGTTACTGCAAGCCAAAAAAATCATGAGAATGGTGATCGACTTTCATTTGCAAGGCAAGTTGCTTAAAAGTCGCGAGACCATTGCTAAAATCATCAAACATATGTGAAGAATGAAAATTAAAAATATTTTGCTGGGCGTTAATATCGATCATGTGGCAACGTTAAGACAGGCGAGGGGAACCAAATACCCGGAACCAGTCCAGGCGGCTTTAATAGCAGAACAGGCGGGTGCGGATGGTATAACCGCACATCTTCGTGAAGATCGCCGGCATATACAGGACAGGGATATTTATTTGTTGAGTGAGATGCTGCACACCCGCTTGAATTTTGAAATGGCTGTTACTGACGAAATGGTGGCGTTAGCGATAGATGTCGCGCCAGCCGCCTGTTGTTTGGTTCCGGAAAAGCGAGAGGAATTGACAACGGAAGGCGGTCTGGATGTAGTCGCCACCCAAGAAAGAATGACAAAGGTGTGTGAGGTGCTGGCAGAGGCGGGCATTGAGGTGTCGCTGTTTATAAATCCTGAGCTTAGGCAGATAGATGCTGCAATAAAAGCCGGTGCTCCTGTTGTTGAATTTCATACCGGCCGTTACGCAGATGCCCGCAACTCAGCAGAGCAGACTGATGAATTGGCACGAATACGACAAGCGGCGGCCTACGCTCATTCGGCAGGTCTTCAGGTGAATGCCGGTCATGGCTTGAATTTCGCCAATGTCGAAGCTATCTGTCGAATACCTGAGATCGTTGAATTAAACATTGGTCATGCGTTGATTGCACAGGCCTTATTTTCCGGTTTAGCCAAATCAGTGTCTGATATGAAATACCTGATGAGACAGGCCCGTTTGGAAAGCATTTGTACGAAATAGATATGAAACTTGTTTGTTATCAATTAACTTCTGCCGGTGATAGAGAGACTAATCAAGATGCAATGGCGCATCAGATTAACGAAGACTACGGGCTTTTTATAGTGGCAGACGGGTTAGGCGGCTATCAATCAGGCGAAAAAGCGGCTCAATATCTTTGTCAGGCTATGATGCAATTGGCGGAACGGTATACCGATACTATCCGTTCGTTTCCAGTGGATGTGTTATCGGCTTGGATAGAAGATGCTATCGATGAGATGAAGCGTTTATTCGGGAATGATCCCACGGCAGATGAAGCCCATACGACCTGTGCCGTATTATTTGTCAATGACCTGTTTGTTATGACTGCTCATTGCGGTGACAGCCGGGTTTATCGGATGAGTCCGCGCAAGGTCATTTGGCGTACCAGGGATCATTCGGTTTTACAGAAACTGCTGGAGATGGGCGAGATAACAGAAGCAGAAATGGGCTTGCATCCGGAACAGAATCAGCTCACGCGAAGTATTAATATTGCGAAAAGCCATCCGGTTGAAGTCAATCTTTATCCGCCGATGGCGCCGGGTGAAACTTTTGTGTTATGTACCGATGGCTTTTGGGAGCACGTCAAGCCACTGGAATGGCTTCAATTGGCTGAACCTGCCGGCGGTCGAGTAGAATTGGGCAAGATGGCGCGTTTGTCGGTGCTGAGAGCGAAAGGTAAGAGCGATAATGTGACCGTTCAATGGGTCAGGTATTTGGCATAGGACCTTCCGTGGTCCTGGTTGGACTGATGATTAATGAGTAGCCAGTCCGTGTTTTTGAATCCGATAAAGCAGCGTGTCTCGGGAAATGCCGAGAAGCTTGGCCGATTTGCTGCGATTTCCATTGGTTCTCGATAAAGCTTGATGAATCAAATCGAGTTCCAGGTCTTCCAGTTTAATTCCGGTTGCAGGCAACGTAAAATCAGTGTTGGCAGGTTCTGTTTTAAAGAGGGTGCTGGGTCTGAATTCATGCGGCAAATTTTCAGGCTCAATCGTTCTTCCTGCCAGTAAAATGCTGAGGCGTTCGCATAAATTTCGAAGTTCACGTATGTTTCCCGGCCACGAATAGCTTTTCAGGGTTTTTAAAGCCTGTTTACTAAATTTAGGTGCTGTAATGCCGTGAGCTTCTGAAAAGTGATTAAGAAAGTGCCTTATCAGTTTTTCAATGTCATCGGTACGTTGAGAGAGAGGTGGAATATCAAGTGGGACAACATTCAGGCGAAAATACAAATCGCGTCTGAAATCGCCTCTTTCAATCTGCTGAAGTAAGTCATTGTTGGTAGCGGCAATGATTCTTACGTCAACGAAATAAGGTTTGGTATCGCCGACTGCCAGACATTCACCCGTTTCCAGAAAACGCAGTAATTTGGCTTGTATGGCTAGAGGCAAAGAATTGATTTCGTCCAGAAATAGAGTGCCGCCGTCAGCTGCCTGGAATATGCCCAGTTTGTTGCCGATTGCGCCGGTGAAAGCCCCTTTTCTATGGCCGAATAATTCGGATTCGACCAGGCTTTCAGGCAGGGCGCCACAGTTGATGGTGATAAAAGGTTTATTGGCCCGATTGCTTTCTTTTTGAATCGCTTTGGCAAGAACTTCTTTACCGGTTCCTGTTTCACCTTTGAGAAGAACAGTGACATCGGTAGCGGAAACCATCTTGGCGCTACGAATTAAAGATTCGAGTGCAGGAGACTGACCAATAATAGAATTAAAATGATCCACTGGAACCTCGACTTATTAAATATGTTGTAAACGCATGGGGTTTAGCCACGGAAGGGCTGCAAACAAGGCTAAAAGGATCATAAAAAGGCCTACGGCCTGTTTAAAATACCGCAACCTCGATAACCTTGTCAGTATGCCGGTCATTATACCGACACCGATGACGGCAGGTAAAGTCCCCATTCCAAATGAGAGCATCGTTAATGCGCTTCGGGTGATGTCGCTGGTAGTAGCGGCCAGAGCCAATGCGGCATAAATTAATCCGCACGGAAGCCAGCCCCATACCATTCCGAACAGGAAAGCCTGCAGCCGGGTTTTGACAGGAATCAGTTTTCGTCCGTAGGGTTCAATTAATTTCCAAAAACGTGAACCTGCTTTTTCAATATAGGCAAAGCGGGGAAACCAGCCCGCAATGTAAAAGCCTGCGCCGATCATGATGACTGCCGACAGCATCTGAAACAGGCGGTAAGCAATAGCTTCACCAAAAGGCAGCATCAGTAAAAATTGAACGGCCCCCGCCAATCCGCCGGCTACCGTATAGCTGAAAATACGGCCCAAGTTATAGTTTAAAACATAGGGAAGCAGCCGGGTTTTGTTGTTGCGAATTTCCGGTTTCAGGCTGAGTGTCAATGTGCCGATTATGGAGCCGCACATGCCGATACAATGCATGCTGCTCAATAGCCCCATCAAAAATGACACAAGATAGGAAGAAGTAAAGGATATGTGAAATTGCATAGGGCCAAAACATTAACACAGAAAAAAATATAAACAATAGTTCGGCTCGGTAAATTAATTAAAACAGGTTATTTAACGTAAAAAAGATGAGTTAAATAACATTGATTAATTTGAATAAGATGTTCCGATCAAGCCGATGCGGTTTATCGCTGAAGATAATAAGACAGGTGCGAGTAGTATAGATGATTAACTGCAGGCAAGCAGGTGTAACAAAATACGAGCATCCGGATCACTACTTTTTGACGGCTATGCTATAGGGATAATCCACAATTTAGTGCATCCTGCCTGGATCCGGCTGGCGCTTTATCCAGGTTACCGTGAAAGTACACGAACCGAAGAGGGAGCGGGTTGCTCGATCGACAGGTGTCGGCGGCAGGGCGCCGGCGTCAAACCTACATGGACGTATTCACGGCGTCCTGTCGGGCGAGTGACCGCTCTCTCCTTAACACCTGGTACTTTCATTTGACGGGGCGAATGCAGGACTTTCATGAACGGTTAGGTGTTTAAAGCGAACTCTGTTATTAGAACTGCGCCGCTATTTGCTGCTGAATTTTTTCAGCCATGGCTTGTCTGTCATCAGCATCTCGAATGGGCCTGCCAACCACGATGTAATCGGCGCCATTTCTGAAGGCCTGTTCTACACTCACGACTCTTTTTTGATCATCTTCCTCACGATTGTCCACGGGTCTGATACCCGGAGTGATGATCAATAAACGATTATCCAGTTCCTGTCTTAACATCGGGGCTTCAAGTCCTGAGGAGACAATGCCGTCGCAGCCTATTTGTAAAGCGCGCTTTGCTCTTGATAAAACCAGTTCCCTAACATCGCATTGAAATCCCAAATCATCTAAATCGCCGCGATCCAGGCTGGTTAAAGCGGTTACAGCGAGGACTTTGAGTGAGCCTTTTTCTTTGGCGGCTGCTTCCATGATGGCATCGTTGCCATGAATAGTCGCCAGATCAACGCCTTTTTGGCTGAGCGCACGAATAGCTCGCCCTACCGTAGCCGGCACATCAAAAAACTTTAAATCGACAAAGACTTTTTTATTGCGTTGTTTAAGCCAGTCGATAAAACCGAAGTAATCGCCGGCCATAAATAATTCCATACCGACCTTATAAAAAACGACAGCATCGCCCAGCTCTTCAACCAGCGCTTGCGCTTCAGGTATGCTGGGCACGTCCAGCGCCATAATCAGACGCTCACGGATAGGAATGGGTTTTTTAGAGATAAAGGAATCAGTCATGTTTATGGGTTCAGGGCTAAGGGTTAGGTCTAAGTATGCGGCTGGCTATATTACCGGAACTTGATTTAAGCGTGAATGATAATATACCCCGTTTTGTTGAGCACTTCGCCTGATATGATACCTACCTTGATTCAAATGGCTTTGCTGATAGCCTGCGGCGGAGCATGGCGCCTGTTTCAGCCGGGCGGTTTGACTGCGGAGCAAGCGCGTCCTGTTCTGACAACAGTCGTTTATTATTTGTTTTTACCGGCTATGGTACTTGATGTTTTATGGCAGGCGGATATCGGTAGGCAGTCTTTGCAGTACAGTTTGCTGGGCGTGACGGCTATTGCCTTTGCCATGGTTTGTATTGTGTTGACCGGACGTCTTTTAAGGTTCGATCGGCATCGGCTGGGAGCGATGATACTTGCGACAGCCTTTCCCAATGTGACCTACCTGGGTTTGCCTGTGCTGGAGCAAACTTATGGTTATTGGGCCCGCTCGGTTGCTATTCAGATGGATTTATTTGCGACAGCACCTTTTCTGTTTACGATGGGTATTATGGTCGTTAAACGCTTCGGTGATGAGGAAGCGGGTGAGTCAAAAGCTGTATTATCGTATCTTAATGCGCCTCCGTTTTGGGCCGCATTTCTGGCAGTCGCTTTGAATTTAAACGAAATAGCCATGCCCGGCTGGCTTGATGGTGTTTTGCAGAAATTGTCGGCAGGTGTGGTGCCTATCATGTTGTTTTCATTGGGATTGGCGTTAAGCTGGAAAGACGTCACCGTGCGCAATCTGCCTTATGTACTGCCGGTAATCGCTATAAAAATGGCTATCATGCCTTTATTTGCGCTTTGGGTGACCGGTTTTCTGAGCCTGGAAGGCGATCATAAAGCGGCCGCCATTCTTGAAACAGCCATGCCGAGTATGGTCTTGGGTATCGTTTTCTGCGATCGTTACCGGCTGGACAGCGGCTTATACGCCATGGCCGTCACATTGACGACGATCTTAAGTTTAATGACTTTGCCGTTTTGGCATCAAATTTTGTCGGTTTCGTAAGATTCAATCTAACCCTTAAAAAATGGGCGCATCATCGCCTCTCCACTTATGACATTCACTTCAAGCACAGTCAAAACATGAATCCTAAACTAGAGCTATTCTCTCAGGGAGAAGAAGTTGTCACCGGTCAAACGGTGGATACCAACGCAGCATGGCTTGCCCAAGCCTGTGTGAATTTGGGCTTTATGATAACCCGCCAAACGGCAGTCGGCGATAAATTGGAAGATTTGGTCACGCTTTTGAACGAAATAGCCGGGCGTTCGGATTGTTGTATTTGTACCGGGGGATTAGGTCCTACCAGCGACGATTTAACGGCCCAGGCCGTAGCCCAGGCATTTTCCCTGCCTTTGGAATTCGACTCGGTGGCTTTTGAACAAATCGAGCAGTTTTTTTTAAAACGAAAACGCGCCATGCCCGAAGTCAACCGAAAACAGGCGTATTTTCCAAAAGGCGCTCAGCGGATTGATAATGAATGGGGCACGGCCCCTGGTTTCACGTTGCGATACAACGAATGCTGGTTTGTATTTTTACCCGGTGTGCCCAGTGAAATGCGTCAATTGTTTGATAGTTTTGTCAGAAGTCATCTCAGCAAGCAGTTCGCATTAAAGCCCAAACAACTGGTTTCCCTTAAAACAGTGGGTATCGGGGAATCCGACATTCAAACTGCGGTTGCAGCGATTAAAATACCGGAGACCGTAGAATTGGGTTTTCGAGCCGGTGTCGATCACGTAGAAACCAAATTATTATTTCCTCATGACTATGATCAGGCCCTCATGACGGAACTGATCAATGCCTTCGCCGGAAATATGGGCGACTTTGTGTTTGGCATCGACAGGCCGGGTCACGCCTCAGGCGACTTGGTCAATGTTGTTGACAGGTTGATGCAGGGGCAGCAGCAAAAGGCAGTCTTCATCGAAACCCTGAGTCAAGGTTTGCTGTCGGCCAAATGCGTCGATTGTGATTGGCTAATCGAAAGCGCTTATTACGCCGATATCCGGCAACTGATCGGAGATTTTGACCTGACGGTAAACGTCAAAGCTGACATAGACCAGCTTGCTGCAGCTGTCGCCGAAAAAATCAAGCGTCGGAAAAAGTTGGATCTGGTACTGGTTCAGCTTCATCAAAGCGACCGGAATGCGATACGCGATAAAAACATCGCCGTTGAAATCAATACGACCTTATTAATGCCGAATGGGCTTTTGCAGGTCAAGCATACGATCAGCGGTCCGGCGCAACGCAAACAAAATCAGTCAGCCGTGCTGGCCCTGGATACTTTAAGACGTTACTTACAACTTCATCATTAATTACTATGCCCTTATTACGCTTAACCAATGTTTCAATCGCTTTTGGTACCCATTTATTACTGGATAACGCTGATTTTCAACTGGACCCCGGTGAACGCGTCGGTTTATTAGGAAGAAACGGTGAGGGCAAATCCACGTTGATGAAAATTATTGCCGGCAATATTTCTGCCGATCACGGCGACATTTGGAAGCAACCCGAGCTTAAACTGGCGTGGCTGGAACAAGCACCTGATTTGCCTGATGAGGCAACCATCTATGATGCTGTGGCCAGTGGTTTGGGCGAGTTGGGCCAATGGCTGACCCGCTATCACACCTTATCTTTGACTATGGGTAGTGCCGATGAAAAAGCGTTGCAGGAATTAGGTGATTTACAACACAAATTCGAAGCCAAAAACGGCTGGCATTTTCAACAACGGGTAGAAAGTACGCTCAGTCGTTTGAATTTACCCCCGGATTTGCTGGTGAACAGCTTGTCAGGTGGCTGGAAGCGCCGGGTGGCGCTGGCTAAGGCGTTAGTCATAGAGCCGGAAGTCTTATTGCTGGATGAGCCTACCAACCATCTCGATCTGGAAAGCATCACCTGGCTGGAAGATCAGATGCTTAATTTTCAGGGAGCTGTGCTGTTCGTAACCCACGATCGAGCTTTCCTGCAGAAACTGGCGACGCGTATTGTCGATTTGGACCGGGGGCAACTGGTTTCCTGGCAGGGTACTTATGACGATTATCTGTCCCGGAAAGCAGCCGCATTGGAAGACGAAGCGAATCAAAATGCCGAGTTTGATAAAAAACTGGCGCTGGAAGAAGCCTGGATAAGGCAAGGCGTAAAAGCCCGGCGCACTCGGAATGAAGGCCGGGTAAGAGCCCTTAAAAAGTTGCGGGAAGAACGGTCTCAGCGACGGAACCAGCAAGGCACGACAAAACTGACGATGGAAAAAGGCGATGCTTCCGGCAAAAAAGTGATTGAAGCGATCAATCTTTGCAAAAGCTATGACGGCAATCCGGTGGTCAAGGATTTTTCAACACTGATTCAACGCGGTGACAAAATCGGATTAATCGGTCCTAACGGAGCAGGAAAATCAACGCTGTTAAAGCTGTTGCTCCAGCAAATCGAGCCCGACAGCGGCTCCGTAGAGCAGGGTACCCGCCTGCAAGTGGCCTATTTCGATCAGTTGCGCGAACAGTTGGATCCTGAAATGACGGTCGTAGACTCGATTGCCGACGGCAACGACTATGTCGAGATAGCCGGAAACAAGCGTCATGTCATGTCCTATCTTGGCGATTTTCTGTTTGCGCCTGCCAGAGCGCGTTCGCCGGTTAAAAGCTTGTCGGGCGGCGAAAAAAACCGCCTGTTGTTGGCACGTTTATTCACTAAAGCCGCCAATCTGATCATCATGGACGAGCCTACCAACGATCTGGATCTGGAGACACTGGAATTGCTGGAAGAGAAACTGGTCGATTACGAAGGCACGCTGCTGCTGGTCAGTCATGACCGTGCGTTTCTGGATAATGTCGTGACCAGTGTGCTGGTCTTTGAAGGCCAAGGCATCATAAATGAGTTTGTCGGTGGTTACAGCGATTGGCTGGCTTATTGCGCGCAGCAACAAAAAGAGCAATCAGTAAAGAAAAACGAATCCGCCGAGAAAAAAACCAAACCGGAACCGGCAAAAAAGAAAAAGCTCAGTTATAAAGATCAAAAAGAACTCGAAGCGCTGCCGGAAACCATTAGCCGGTTAGAAACAGAACAAGCCAATCTGTCGCTGAAAATCAGTGCGGCCGATTTTTATAAAAATGACCAGGCGCTGATTGCCAAGACGCTAGAGAACCTAAAGAGCATTGAAGCCCAACTGGAACAAGCTTATTCTCGCTGGGATGAACTAGAAACTCTGGCTGTTGAGTAAAAAAATCCGTCAGGGGCATTGCATCAATTGCAAATCTCCTTTATTCTTGCGCGTTCTCATCTGATGGGCATGCAAGTGGAGAGGTGGCCGAGCGGTCGAAGGCGCACGCCTGGAAAGTGTGTATACGGCAACGTATCAAGGGTTCGAATCCCTTTCTCTCCGCCACTATAAGCAAGCTGATTAAAAAGGAAAAATATTTCCTGTCGTGGCTCAATAACAGCGTCTGTTACAAAACACTGTTACATAATAGCTGCGAATATGTCCAAAAATTCCCAACCTGATTAGAAGTGGTAACGTGTTTTGCTTTCACTGCGCGGTTCCATGAGCGCGACGTTATAAATTCAATGCCGTGGGTTTTTTCTTAGCCTAAAGACTGAGAAGCGCGCAGATCCCCCGCCATTAGCAACTGGACTCGCCTGCGGAGGTCACAAAGATTTTCAACGATAGAAAGCACTGACTGGCAATGAATATCCAGTTTTGTCACCGTCAACATTGAATGCTTTCCAGTAACAAGAAATTACTCTTTATATAATTATTGCGTTGTATATGATTTCGCTGGAAACGCCTGTTCATTTTCTTTAGCGCCTTAAATACTTATTTTTTATGTCAGATAAAGATCGTGTTTTTCAAGAAGAACTTAAAGTAGCCACTGACTTTAAATTCGGTTCTGCAGTGGCGAATGTTTTTGATGATATGGTTAATCGATCGGTGCCTTTCTACGGAGAAATACAGCGAATGATGGCCGAGTTAGCCGCAGATTATGCCAAGCCGGGCACAGATGTTTACGACTTAGGTTGCGCTACCGGCACCACCTTGATCGGAATGAATACCAGCGTATCTGAAGATATACGATTCATAGGTATTGATGACTCGACCGAAATGCTGGATAAATGTCGAATCAAACTTAATGAAGCTGGCTTTTCCCGGCCTTTTGATTTGCGTGTGGCTGATTTGAATCGTGATGTTGAGATTTCCAATGCCTCTGTCGTTGTTTTATGCCTGACACTGCAATTTGTTCGACCGATTTCGCGAGAAAAACTTTTGAAGAGGATATTCGATGGTTTGGAAAGCGGCGGCGCGTTAATTCTGGTTGAAAAAATACTGGCAGAAGACAGTGTATTCAATCGTGAATTTATTAAGCAATACTATAACTACAAGCGCAGGAATAACTACAGCGAAATGGAAATTTCGCAAAAACGAGAAGCCCTGGAAAACATTCTTGTTCCTTACAAACTCAGCGAAAATATTAGCTTGCTGCAGGATATTGGCTTTGAGCATAGTGAAGTGTTTTTTAAGTGGTATAACTTTTCCGGACTTATCGCGAGAAAACAATGATTCAAATCGGTAATTTCTTTTTTAAATATCGTAACTGGGTATTTGTCCCGTTATACATGGCATTATTTTTTCCATCGCCTGTCATCTTGTCGGATGTGAATCATAACTGGCTTTTATTCTTTGGCTTATTCATCACCATCTTCGGTCAAATAATTCGAGGCGCCACTATCGGATTAGCTTACATCAAGCGGGGCGGTCTTAAGAAAAAAGTTCATGCGGTTAATCTGGTGACCGAGGGTATTTTCAATCACTGCCGAAATCCGCTCTATGTTGGCAATATATTGATGTTGGTAGGTATTGGTATTTTATCCAATTCTTTGATTTTCGTAGGCTTAGTTATCCCTCTATTTCTGTTTATTTTTCAATCCATAGTGATGGCGGAAGAGAATTTTTTGCAGGAAAAGTTTGGCGCTGAGTTTGATAGTTATTGCAATCGCGTGAATCGTTGGATTCCTGATTTTAACGGTTTAAAAAGTACGTTTAATAGCATGGAATTTAATTGGCGACGTTGGCTGTCCAAGGAAGTAAGTACTTTGCATGTCTGGCTGATGGGTATTACGTGTATAACCCTGTTGAAATATCCCGAATTATCTGCCTTTGATGATGGACGACGCAATGAGCTTTTGATAATTATAGGATTATTGCTGATAACCTCTTTTTCTGGTATTCGCTATCTTAAAAAGTCAGGAAGATTAAGGGGATAAGGAAGCCCCTATTGACACTGTAAAAGAGTCAAAAAGCGACAGTATTCGCTCTTTTAAAGCCAAATAGATCATAATGGTCTTGCCCAGTTTTACAGTCATTGAGTAAAGAGAGTTATCTTTGAGCTTAAGGACTCATGGGGAAGCGGGCAAAGTAGAAAGTGGATTAACAAAACGCAGCTGTTCACCTTCGCACATGATGGCCGAGCCAAATCCATTAAAAAATGCAAAGCTGTAACTCATATCAACCAACTCTTGCCGGTATTACCTAACTTACTGACCCACAATTTAAGTAGACGCGCCTTATCAGAGATGGGTGTCGTATAGCACCTCTATCCGTAGATGGAGGTTGGCTTGATTTGATGCCGGCATTTACCTTAGTACGTCATCGTGCATTCGGATCTCGGTAACCCCCTGTGTCAGGAGTTGTCGGGAGAAGAGGCTGATTTTATCTTGGATCATCTTCAACATACGGACAACTTGATTGCTGGTGTTTTATGCGGCTGGGGTTTGCGGCTTTTAAAATAATAACAATTTTGCAATGCGTGTTGAATTCGATCCATAATGCACGGCTATCGCCTTACCTTGTAGGGTTTTTATTCAATAAACGGAAAATTAACGATGATATTTACGACAACTCCAGATGTACCGGGACGAGAAGTTAAAGAGTGTTTGGGAGTGGTAGTGGGCAATGTGGTGCAATCCAAGCATGTCGGCCGTGATTTGATGGCGGCTTTAAAAGGCCTGGTGGGTGGGGAAATAAAAGGTTATACCGAAATGTTGGCCGAGGCCAGGGATATCGCCATTGAAAGAATGGTAACCGAAGCAAAAGGGCGCGGTGCCGATGCCATCGTCAATATTCGCTTTACGACCAGCAATATCATGGCTAATGCGTCCGAAATTTTGGCTTACGGGACTGCGGTCAAGCTTAAATGATGAAATTTCCGGATTATTGAGTCAATATGCCCAGGCCAATAATAATTTATTCAAATAAGGCGGGAAGGTGACCAAATGATAAAAATAATAAAATTGATAGTGTGTGTTTTTGTTTTATCCGGCATGGCTGTGACGCATGCCGAAGAAGCAGCACAAAAGACACCCCTAAAGGAATTCGCCGAACAAGGCAATGCGCTTGCCCAGGCCCAATTAGGCGCGTTGTTTTTACTGGGTAGAGACGGCTATGAAGTCAATCTTCAGGAAGCGGCGGCCTGGATGCTTAAAGCGGCCGAGCAAGGTTTACTGGAAGCCGAAGTCGTTGTTGCGGCGATGTATGACAGAGGTTTGGGCATGCCCCAAGATGTCAAAAAAGCTACGCAATGGTATGAAAAAGCGGCTGCTAAAGGTCACGGTGCATCATTGGCGATACTCGGCAAAAATGAAGCCGCCAAAGGCAGTGTGGCTTTCAATTATCAAGCGGTGCGCTTAAAAGCAGCGACTCAAATTCCAAACGAGTATGCAAAAAAGATATTATTGAAAACGAATTAGGATATGGCTTGTCAACAGGACAGACTTCGTTTTGAAGTCCGTCCTGTCACTTTGGAAATCAGCGGATTACCGTGATGGGCTGTTGTCGCCAAATAGCTGTTGATCGACCAGGTCCAGCAAGCAATGCGTAATCAATAAATGCGTTTCTTGAATCCGGTGTCTTATGCTTGAAGGCACGCGAATTTCTATATCGGTTTCATTGAGTATGGGTGCCAACATGCCGCCTTCTTGACCGGTTAAGGCAATGACTGAAATATCTTTGTCATGAGCTGCGCTGACCGCTTTGACCATATTGGCCGAATTGCCGCTGGCGGTATACAGCAAAAGAATGTCGCCGCTTTGTCCCAGTGCTCTGATTTGTTTGGCATAAACGTCATCAAATAGTAGGTCATTTGCAATCGACGTGATCGTTGCGGTATCGGTTGTGAGTGCGAAAGCGGGCAAGGACGGACGTTCACGGTCAAATCGATTGAGCATTTTAACGGCGAACTGCGTGGCATTCAGAGCAGAGCCACCGTTTCCGCACGTTAGGACTTTATTGTCATTCAACAGTGTTGCGACCAATCTCAAAGAGGCGAACTCAATGACTTCGCTTAAGTTGAGCAGTGCTTCCTGTTGGGTCAGGGCATTTTGAGTGAAATGTTGTTCGATACGATCTTGTAAACTCATGAAATCCACTCTGTTTGAAAGGCGTTTTTTATCCAATTCACCGGGTTGTCTCCTGTTATTGCGACAACATCAAAACGGATGGATGCTCCCGTTTTGTGCTGGGTTAAATAATAGTGGGTGGCGGCAATGATCTTTGCTTGCTTCTGCCGGGTGATACTGGCTTCCGCGCCGCCGTACCGGTTGTTTTTGCGATATCTGACTTCGATTATCACCAAGGTTTTGCCGTCGAGCATGACAAGATCCAGTTCCCCAATCGGGCAGCGAAAGTTTCTATCGACCAGTTTGAGCCCCTGGCTTATAAGGAATTGGCAGGCTTGCTCTTCAGTCGCCGATCCTTTGGCTAAATGAGGTGGTTTGTCTCTGTTAGGAATAAGCGCCATTATTCTATAGATAAGTTCTCTGGCGCAGCAGGCAAGTCATTAGACTGAATCAGACTGCTGTTAACAATGCCCGATGCAATCGGTCTGCCTTGATTAAACTGAGCGCAGACAAGATTGCGTTTTATACGGTTACCCTCTGTCAGTGTCAGGTTGCCGCTGGCGCCTTTAAACGGCTCGTTTGCGAGGCGATCCAGTTGAGTGGTCAAGTGATAAGCATCTATACCCATTGCGATCAGCCGCAAGTAAATGGGAGGGAAGCTTTCCCTGACATTTTCCAGTGCTGAAAAGCTGAGCGGGCCGGGGTAGGCGTCTTCGAACAGCCACGGCGTATCACAAAAAACGATGTCCTCCAGGTCAATATCGCTGGACGGATTGGGGATGCCGGTGTAGACCTGGGGTGTCGCGTAAACCGGTAAGTGAGGTGCCTGCAGATATTTGAGTTGCGGGTTGATCGACCGGGCGGCCGTCTCATAAGCGTTAAGCAAGACTAATTCGGCATCGTGGCGAACACGAGGTGCAAACGTGATGTCCGGAATGTGTTGCCTTAAATTTTCGAAGCGATAAGTGCTTTCATCCAGATTAAGTAGCTTTTTGATAGGTTCCGAAAAATCAGTTTGTTTGGGGTCGTAACTCTGAGTTTCCAAAAGAGCGGTGTCGCCGCTTTCCCAAAGTTGCTGAAAAAACCCCTGAATGCGAGCGCCTTGTTCTGTTTCAGGAATCAATAGCAACGCTTTTTTGTGGCCGTCTGACCAGGCTTTGGCGCTGACTTGCTCGGTATCGTCGAACGGATTGAGGCCGAACTGATAAAGGTTGTCTCTGGCTATTTCCGGGACATTATTTAATGCCAGGACAGGGATTTCCAGGTTGGCAGCGCCTGCCAGTTCGATGATATCCGGTTTGCTTAAGGGCCCAATTACCAATTGGGCGCCTTCAGCTTTGGCCTGGTTGTAAAGTGCGGTTGCGGGTGATTGTTCGCTATCATAAAAGCGCAGTTCTGGTTTGGTCGTGCTGGTATCCTGATGATATGCCGCCATCACACCTTCCCGGACGGCTTTGCCGGCCATTGCATAAGTGCCGGAACCGGGCAAAATGATGGCAATAATGCCAGGCAGGTTTTGCAGGCCGGCCAAAATTTGAGGAAGCAAATCATTGGCTGGGTGACCGGGAAATGCTTTTTGCCATTGCACGAAGTCATTTTGAAGTTGAGCGCGATTTTGAGAATTCTGGCGCACCAGTCTGGCCAGCGATAACCAGCCGGTCAAATAACCTGAGCTGCGTGCCTGGGTTTCTTGAAGTGTGTTTAACGGTACCAGGCTGAGCGCCTCCAGTATCGCCGAGTTGTTTTTGGCTTGTTGATCGGGAGGAAGCAAGGGGCCTAGTGCTATGCGCGACGTTGCGCTCTTGATCAGATCGCCGGTCAACGAGTAAGCAAAGGCATTGGATTGATAGAGTTTGATCAGGTCATTGTCTGGCAGCAGTTCGGGGCGAATTTGTTCCAGACGGACCGCAGCTTGTTCGGCCTCGCCAAAGCTCAGATCAATCTGGGCTTGATAGAGATTGAGCAGACTTTGCTGTTGGGCTGACAATTGACTGGCATTGATAGCCTGAGCGTAAGTTTTTGCGGTATTAATGTCGCCTGACAAAATCATTGATTCAATCGCCAAAAGGCGAAATTGATCTTGTAAATCCGTTTCGTTATCAGCCAGATGTTGATAGACTCGAGCCGCTTTTTTAGGTTGGCCTTGCTGCATATAAGTTTTGGCTGCTTTGGCGTCTTGCTCATAGCTTGAATCTTGAATTCCCGTTGTGCCGCAAGCCGACAGCAAAATGACGCCCGACAAGAGTAAATTAGAATGATAAAGCCGTCTCATGGTGGTTGTCATACCCTCACAGCAGGAATTCAGGTGAAAATAAATGAGTGATCAAGCGGGCCGATTATACGTTGTTGCAACGCCAATAGGTAATTTGGCTGATTTTAGTTTTCGTGCGGTTGAGGTTTTAAAGACTGTTGATTTGATTGCGGCTGAAGATACCCGGCATGTGTTGCATTTATTGCAGCATTACAATATCAACAATAAATTGGTGTCTTTACATCAGCATAATGAGGATAGGGTTTCGGGTGATCTCTTAAATAAATTGCAACAGGGGGTATCGATTGCTTTGGTCTCGGATGCCGGTACGCCTTTGCTGAGTGATCCCGGCATGCCTTTGGTGCGGCTGGCTAAAAATGCAGGAATCGATGTGGTACCCATTCCCGGAGCATGTGCATTGATTGCTGCGTTATCGGTCTCTGGACTGCCGGTTTCCAGGTTTACTTTTGAAGGCTTCTTGCCTAGAACGTCCTCGGCAAGAGTGGCATTTTTTACTGACCGTTTAAATTACCCGGCAACCTGGGCATTTTATGAGTCAAGTCATCGCATATTGGCTTCTTTGCAGGATATGATCAAGGTTTTTCCTCTGAATCATCAGATTGTCATCGCCAGAGAAATGACCAAAATGCATGAAACGATTATTAAATCGAGCCTGGAAGGAATGCTGGAAAAGGTCGCGCAGGATGAAAACATGCGAAAAGGCGAGTTTGTGGTCATTGTCGACGGCTTTGTTTCTCAAAAAGGTCATGACGAAATAAATGATGAACAACTTAAAGTGTTAAAAATCTTGTTGAAAGAATGTTCCATCAAGACAGCGGCTTCCTTGGCGGCTGAAATCACGGGTGTTCGCAAAAAAGTCCTTTATCAGCTGGCTTTGAGTTTGGCCGGTCAAGCTGAGAGCGATTAACAGGGTTTAATGTTTTTTCTGGTCAACTCAGGGTAATCACGTATAATCGGCCCGATCAAGAGTTGGCTGAGCAGTCGCTGTCTCACTTTATGTGGGATGGAGGAAAGTCCGGGCTCCATAGGGCGGAGTGCCAGGTAACGCCTGGGGGGCGTGAGCCTACGGAAAGTGCCGCAGAAAATATACCGCCGGATGCAAATTCGGTAAGGGTGAAATGGTGCGGTAAGAGCGCACCGCGCAACTGGCAACAGGTGTGGCAGGGTAAACCCCACTCGGAGCAAGATCAAATAGGGGAACATACGCGTGGCCCGCGCGGTTCCCGGGTAGATTGCTTGAGCTGCAGGGTGACTTGTAGCCTAGATGAATGGCTGTTCCAGACAGAACCCGGCTTACAGGCCGACTCTTGATACTCTTCAAATACTTCGCACTATCGCATCCTGCCAATGAGTTTTTGGCCCGTTTTTCCTTCCTTTTTTTACATCTGACCTCTGTCATTTCAAGTTTGAGGGTTCGGATTTTTTTTCGTTTAAGCCGATACTTCAATTTCTATTATTAACCTCATGATATTAGGCGGAATTTATCAGAGCTGGCTTTGCTCCGTTTTTGTTCCCTTTTTTTCAGCCTCTAAGTCATTGTAGAAAAAGAAAGAATTTAAATTAATTGACCCTTGACTAAGGCCTTAATGAAATCTATAGTGGATTAAAATTGTTGTGTTGTGGTGAAAAAGGGATTTTTTTGGGAGAGTCCGAAAGGCATGTTAAGAGGTATCAGTTCAATCAATCTCGATCCAAAAGGACGCATTGCGATTCCTACTCGTTATAGAGAGGAATTGCAGGAATGCTGTGATCGTCAGTTGGTTGTTACTGTGGCGGTTAATGATCGTTGTGTAGGTGAGCCCGGTTGTTTATGGCTGTACCCTTTGCCTGAATGGGAAAAGCTCGAACAAACGATTGTCAAGCTACCCACCCTGAATAAAATGGCCGGCATGTTGCGGCGTTTTGTGATTGGCAATGCCACTGAATGTGAAATGGACGGCCAGGGGCGGATGTTGATTCCCGAGAAATTAAGAGAATTTGCCCAAATGGACAAAAAAATACTGCTGGTTGGGCAACTCAATAAATTTGAGCTTTGGAGTGAGCTTGCCTGGACCGCGAAAGAACATGAATGGATGGACGGTGGCGATACGGAAGGGCTTGAGGAGTTAGGAACATTATCGTTTTAATCATTGGGAAGACTTTGTGCAGCACCGACCGGTTTTATTTGTAGAGGCGCTGCAAGCTTTAGCCATAAAAGAACAAGGCACTTATATCGATTGCACTTTCGGGAGAGGAGGGCACAGTCAAGGTATATTGGCCAGTCTTGGCAAGCAGGGGCGTTTGCTGGCGTTGGATAGAGATAAGGCAGCCATTGATTCGGCAGTTGCCCAGGAACTGCAGCAAGATGCCCGTTTTACTTTGGCGCACAGCCGTTTTTCGGCATTGACCTCGATAGCGGGTCAGCATGATTTACTGGGTTGTGTCGACGGGATTTTAATGGACTTGGGTGTTTCCTCTCCGCAGCTTGATTCGCCTGAGCGTGGTTTCAGCTTTATGAACGATGGACCTTTGGACATGAGGATGGATACTCATCACGGCGAAACCGCCGCGCAGTGGCTTTCGCATATTGATGAGCAAGGTTTGGCCAAGGTCTTGTTTGAATATGGTGAAGAGCGTTTTGCCCGAAGAATTGCCCGGACTATCGTTTCATCCAGGATGACAAATACGATTTTAACGACCCGTCAACTGGTCGAGTTGATTGAAGACGCTGTGCCGGTGAGAGAGAAACATAAACATCCTGCCACGCGTACTTTTCAGGCGATTCGCCTGGAAATCAATCAGGAATTGAACGAACTCAAGTCAGCGCTGGATCAAGCGGTTGAGGTGCTAAAGCCAGGAGGCCGGTTGGTTGTCATATCGTTTCATTCATTAGAAGACCGCATCGTCAAGCGTTTTATAAGAGCGGAGTCAGGCGGAAAATATGACCCGGGTCGGCTACCGGTAAAAGAATCCGAGATAAGTAAAGGACTGCTAAAAAAGATGGGTAAGGCTATTAAAGCCGGTGACGAGGAAGTGTCTGAAAATCCCAGATCCAGAAGTGCCGTTATGCGGGTGGCTGAAAAAATATGAATGTGGTCAAGATTAAGGTCCTGTTGATGATGGGGCTTGTGGTTGGGCTTTTAGGTTCGGCGTTGGCGGTTATCTACAGTAAGTACCAATCAAGGTTGTTGTTCATTGAGATTCAAAAGCAAGAGCGGGAACTCGATCGCTATGAAGTCGAATGGGGTCAGTTGCAACTTGAGCTAACGACTTTGGCGGAAGAAAACAGAGTTGAACAAATTGCGCGCGAGAAGCTGAGGCTGGTTTTGCCGCAACGGGAAGCGATTATTTACATTAAGCCCTAGATGCGCCGTTTTAATACACAGAAACAAACAAGGAAGCCGGTCAACGATTTTGCGGCAAGACGTAAAGTGTTGCTGGCTTTTATGTTGGGGGGAATGGCATTACTGGTAGGTCGCGCCTTTGATTTGCAAGTGCTGAATAAGCAATTTTTAAAGCAGCAAGGTGATATGAGGCATGTTAGCGAAGTGGCGGTTTCTGCCTATCGAGGCATGATTCTGGACAGGAATGACGAGCCTTTGGCTATCAGTTCCCCGGTTGAGTCTGCGTGGGTCAACCCTATGGAACTGGCTGAAGTTGCCCCTTCGGATATTAAACAAGTCGAGCAATTGCTGGGTTTGTCTGAAGGTAAAATTGCCAAGTTGATAATACCCGGATCAAAGCGTCAATTTGTTTATGTCAAAAGACGTATCAATCCGGATCTGGCAGAACGGGTAAAAATGCTCAGTATTAAAGGCGTTTATTTCGATCGTGAATTTAAGCGGTATTACCCTGCAGGTCCGATCTCTGCTCAACTGGTGGGCTTCACCAATATTGATGATGTTGGGCAAGAAGGCATTGAACTGGCCTACGAAAGTCTTTTAAAGGGCGTAACTGGCCGAAAACGTGTGATCAGGGATGGCAAGCGGCAAATTATTGCTGATATTGAGGCCATTAAAGCACCCGTTAACGGACAAAACATAAAGCTAAGCATTGACGAGCGTATTCAGTACATCGCTTATCGAGAATTGCAGGCTGGCGTGATTGAAAATCAGGCGGATGCAGGTGCGCTGGTGCTTTTGGATGCAAAAACAGGCGAGGTGTTGGCTAATGTCAATTACCCTTCCTTCAATCCGAATATGCCTACCGGGACAAACAAAGGTGCATTTCGAAACAGAGGTCTGACTGATTTGTTTGAGCCCGGATCAACCGTCAAGCCATTCGTGATAGCGGCGGCATTACAGGGCGACTTTATCAAGGAAGGTATAAAAATAGAAACGGACGGCGCTTACCGGGTTGGCCGAAATGTTGTTAAAGATATTCACAATTACGGCACCATGGATTTAACGCAGGTTTTAAAAAAATCCAGCAATGTTGCAACCAGTAAAGTCGCGTTGACTATGCCACCTAAATATTTTTGGGGGTTTTATCACCGTCTGGGTTTTGGTGTCTCTGCTGGATTGGATTTTCCAGGTGAAGCCAACGGCAGTTTATTGGATTACCACCGGTGGAATAACTTTGCTCAAGCGACCTTGTCATTCGGTTACGGTGTCAATACTTCGGTTTTACAACTGGCACGGGCTTACACAGCCTTGGCTGATGATGGGGTTCTTCATTCAATCAGCTTGCTGAAAAGAGATGAAGATTCGGATGCGAAGCGTGTTTTTTCATCCAAAACAGCCAAACAGATACGCAGCATGCTTGAGCATGTGGTGATGCAGGATGGGACGGCCTATCTTGCAAGAGTCGATGGTTATCGGGTTGCGGGAAAAACCGGTACTGTTAGAAAAGCCGGTGCCGGCGGGTATAAGGAAAAAAAATATTTGTCGGTATTTGTCGGTATGGCACCGGCCAGTAATCCCCGCTTAGTCATGGCGGTTATGGTAGATGAGCCCAAAGCCGGTAAGTATTATGGTGGACTGGTGTCAGGACCGGTTTTTTCAAAAGTGATGGAGGGTGCATTGCGAGTAATGGGCGTAGCTCAGGATCAGGTCGAAACCATGCCTTTATTGCTTTCTAATAAAACGGTCCAGTAAATGATGCAGCTTAGCAACTTATTAGATGGCTTTGCCACGGTAAAAAATGATATTTCCATTCTGGGTTTGACCTTAAACAGCCGTGAAGTTAGCCCTGGAGATGCTTTTATTGCGTTGTCGGGAGTGAGGCAACATGGCTTATTGTTTGCTGAAGACGCCATAAAAAGAGGTGCGGTAGCCATCATTTATGACCCCGCCTCTTGTGAAGATGTGAAGATTAATCAGGATCAGGCGGATTTTTTCATTGCCGTTGACCAGTTAAATGCGCGCTTGGGTGATATTGCCGGGCGCTATTTTGATGAGCCTTCTGCGGCTATGAATCTGATTGGCATAACCGGAACCAACGGCAAGACGTCTTGCAGCCAGTTTCTGGGTCAGGCGATGGATGACTGTGGGATTATCGGTACTTTAGGCTGGGGCGAATGGGGCCTGCTCAAAACAACTCTAAATACCACGCCGGATGCGCTGGCTATTCAGGCCATGTTGGCCGCATTTAGGCAGCAAGGAAAAAAGTCGGTCGCAATGGAAGTGTCGTCACACGGATTGGAGCAAGGCCGAGTTAATGGAATCACGTTTAAAGGCGCAGTCTATACCAATATCAGCCGTGATCACCTGGATTATCACGGTTCAATGGAAAACTATGTTGAGGCAAAGTTAAGGCTTTTGGCCAAACCGGGGATACAGTTTGCGGTTATCAATTTTGACGATAGCTACAGCACAACGATACTTCAGGCAGTGCCTCCCAACGTTGCAGTATGGGGTACAAGCTTACAGGGTAAGCAGTTAGAAAGGGGCGAAAGGGTTTTGGCCAAAGAAATTGAACAGGGATTGGACGGAATGCAGTTTGATCTGTGCTGGCGTAATCATTGCCGACGGGTCAGCGTTGAATTGTATGGCGATTTTAATGTTGAAAATCTGCTTCAGGTTTGCGGCGTATTGCTGGCGATGGGCTTCTCCTTTGACGAGACTGTCCGCCGGATTTCAAACATCAAGCCGGTTGCCGGCCGTATGACACGCTATGGCTTTGAATCGACGCCATGGATTTTTGTTGATTATGCGCACACGCCGGATGCGCTGGATAAAGTGTTAAACGGACTCAAAAAACATTGCCCCAATAAATTATGGGTAGTCATGGGGTGTGGTGGCGACAGAGATGCGGGTAAGCGACCGTTGATGGGCCAAATCGCTGAAAAATGGGCGGATCATATTGTTTTAACTGATGATAATCCCCGCAGCGAAAATTCGTTGCAGATTATTGACGGAATCAAACAGGGATGCAGTAGCAACAAGATTCGTGTGATTCAAGACAGAGAGCAGGCTATAAAAACCGTGGTTAGAGAAGCTGAAGATCAAGACTGTATTCTTATTGCCGGTAAAGGTCATGAGGCCCATCAGGAAATTAACGGCCTAAAAACACCTTTCAGCGATGCCGAAGTGGTTATCAGAGCCTTGGAGGATATTCGATAATGCGAGTGTTGTTGAGCCAAATAGCACAATGGATCGATGCCGGGCTGACCGGCGAAGATATTGAAGTTGAACGGATCAGTATAAACACGCGGACCTTGCAGTCTGGCGATCTTTATATAGCCATCAAGGGCGGCAATTTTGATGGTAACGATTTTGTTGCTCAGGCGGAACAGGCAGGGGCCTGCGCGGTTATTGTAAGTAAGCCAGTTGAAACCCGTTTGCCGGTTCTTGAAGTGGAAGATACCCGGCTGGCCTTGGCTGAAATAGCTGGCCATTGGCGAAACCGCATGCCAGCGCGTCTTGTTGGCATTACCGGCAGTAACGGCAAAACGACTGCAAAAGAAATGACAGCGGCAGTTCTGGGGAATGACGACTCGGTGCTGTTTACAGCCGGTAACCTGAATAACGACATTGGCGTGCCGTTGACCTTGCTGCGGCTGGAAGAAAAACATCGGTACGGCGTGATCGAAATGGGCGCTAACCATGTTGGAGAAATAGCTTACACCAGTCGTTTTGTGCAGCCCGATGTGACGATTATTACCAATGCAGGACCGGCTCATTTAGAGGGATTCGGAAGCATTGAAGGCGTTTCCAGGGGCAAGGGCGAAATTATCGGCGCTTTAAAAGAGACCGGGACGGCCGTACTCAATCACGATGATGTTTATTTTGATTACTGGCAAAGTCTGGCCGGTAAGCGAAAAGTGATTTCATTCGGAATGAATCCTGGCGCAGATGTTACCTCAGATGGATTCAAGACTGAAATTTCCGAAAATCGTTTTTGTACGGCGTTTACCCTTCGTTATAAAAACGCATTTATCGAGATCCGGCTTAATCTGGCGGGCCGTCATAACGTACTTAATGCATTGGCAGCCAGTGCGGCAGGTTTGGCGCTGGGTCTGGATTTGGTTCAAATCAAGCGAGGTTTGGAGTCCGTTCAACCGGTCAATGGTCGCTTGTGTCCTCGCGCCGGTCAAATGGGCAATATCGTCATCGACGATACCTATAACGCCAACTTTGCTTCATTAAATGCGGCACTGGCGGTTCTGATGGACTGCGACGGCGAGCCTTGGGTTGCTCTGGGCGCTTTTGGTGAATTAGGCCCGGAAAGCTCATTGATTCATCAGGATATGGGTAAGCAAATGAAAGCGCTGGGTGTAAAAAGGCTTTTTGCGACAGGAGATGACGCATGCCATAGCGTTGAAGCCTTCGGCGATGGCGGGGTTTATTACGAAACACAGCAGGCATTGATCGATGCCCTGAAATCCGAACAGAAAGGCCAGGAAGCAATATTAGTGAAAGGCTCACGGTTTCAGCGTATGGAAAATGTTGTCAATGCCATTGTTTAAGACACAGGAATAAGAATGTTACTTTATTTGACTGATTATTTAATGACCTTGGATAGTGCCTTCAGAGTATTTCAGTATCTTACTCTGAGAGCTATTTTAGGGGCATTGACGGCGCTGATTATCTCTTTCGTCGTCGGTCCGGTCATGATCAGAAAACTGACCCGCAGGAAAATCGGGCAAAGTGTTCGTTCAGACGGACCTAAAAGTCATTTTGATAAAGCCGGAACACCGACTATGGGCGGCGCGTTAATAATCGTTGCAGTCGCAGTCAGCACGCTGTTGTGGAGCAATCTTGGCAATCGCTATGTTTGGGTAGTTTTGCTGGTCACCTTGGGCTACGGAGTTATCGGTTTTATAGACGATTACCGGAAAGTGATGTTGGGCAACAGCGATGGCCTCTCGGCAAGAGCCAAGTATTTCTGGCAATCGGTTATCGGCCTTACTGTTGCGGTATTTCTTTATATGACCGCTACGGTTCCTGCTGAAACCCAGTTCATCGTGCCGTTTTTCAAAGATGTCATGCTCAATATGGGCTTGTTTTATATCGTCATGGTTTATTTTGTCATCGTCGGTACCAGTAACGCGGTTAATTTGACAGACGGGCTGGATGGCCTGGCGATCATGCCTACGGTAATGGTTGCAGCAGGTTTGGGTATCTTTGCTTATTTGTCGGGACATGCCGAGTTTTCCAAGTATTTGGCCATTCCATTTTTGCCCAATAGTGGAGAACTGATCGTATTTTGCGCGGCGTTGGTTGGCGCCGGATTAGGATTTCTCTGGTTTAACGCGTATCCGGCGATGGTCTTTATGGGTGATGTCGGTGCTTTGGCACTCGGTGGCGCATTAGGTGTTTTGGCGGTTCTGGTCAGGCAGGAAATTGTTCTGGTCATCATGGGCGGTATTTTTGTGATGGAGACACTGTCAGTCATGATTCAGGTTGCATCATTCAAAATGACCGGAAAGCGGGTATTTAGAATGGCTCCAATTCATCACCATTTTGAATTAAAAGGTTGGCCTGAGCCGCGTGTGATCGTTCGATTTTGGATCATTACCTTTATATTGGTCTTAGTCGGTTTGTCGACACTGAAACTGAGATAACTATGGTCGTTCCGGATATCAAACAAGCACTTGCGACACATTTAGGATTGGATCCCAATGCCTCTAAAGTTTTAGTGGTGGGTTTGGGCGATACCGGATTTTCCGTTGCCCGTTTTCTGAATGAACAGCACATCCGCTTCGCGGTGGTGGACAGTCGTGACAGGCCGCCTTTACTGGCAAAGCTGGCGGATGAAATTCCCGATGCGCCGATTTTTACCGGTGGATTTGATGAAGCGGCTTTCAAGGTGGCATCGCATTTGATCATCAGCCCCGGTGTCTCGTTAAAGGAATATCCGATTGTCAAAGCGATAGCCAGAGGCGCAAAAGTCTTCAGTGATATAGATCTCCTGGTGAGCTGCATCAGTGTTCCCGTCGTTGGCATTACCGGCTCGAACGGAAAAAGTACAGTGACCACCATGGTGGGCGCCATGGCTAAGGAAGCGGGCAGACAGGTCGCGATAGGTGGCAATCTGGGAACGCCGGCGCTGGATTTGTTACAGGCGGATTGCGATCTCTATGTATTGGAATTGTCGAGCTTTCAACTGGAAAGAACGTCTTTACTTAATGCCGCAGCTGCTACCGTTTTGAACCTGACGGCGGACCACCTGGATCGTCATGGCAGCATGGCGGATTATGCTGCTGAAAAACAAAAAATATTCAATGGCGACGGTGTGATGGTCATCAATCTGGATGACCCCTGGGTTGAAGCAATGCTTAAACCTGAACGAAAAGTCAAAACATTTTCGATTAAATCACAGGCTGATTATTGTTTGCAAAGTGAAGGTTCAGTTGACTATCTGGTCAGCAATAATCAACGTTTAATGGCATTATCGGATTTGCCTTTGGAGGGGTTGCATAATGCATCAAATGCATTGGCCGCTTTAGCACTGGGGGATGCAATAGGGCTTGATCGACAAGCTATGTGCACTGCCTTGCGGAAATTTAAAGGCCTGGATCATCGCATGCAACGGGTTGCCCAGATTAAAGGGATTACGTGGGTCAATGATTCCAAAGCCACAAATATCGGGGCTTGTTTAGCCGCACTGCAAGGTTATAAAAACAAGGTAATACTCATCGCAGGCGGTGATGCCAAAGGCGCAGATATGAATGAACTGGTACCGGTACTCAGGGAAAAAGCCAAGGCGGTAATCCTGATGGGTAAAGATGGCCCAATGATTGAAAAGGCCATCAACGGGAGTGTGCCAGTCTATTCAGTTAAAAACATTGCTGAGGCCGTTAATGTGGCTTCCGGCTTGGCTGATAAAGGAGAGACGGTTTTGTTATCCCCGGCCTGTGCCAGTCTGGATCAGTTTAAAAGTTATAAAGAGCGTGGCGAGAAGTTTGCTACGGCCGTTTTCGGGTTACAACAATGAACGCATCAGATTCCAATAAACCCGTAAAAGAGTTTTATCTGGATTATCAGGTCTTAGCCATCAGTTTTGCGTTGTTGATCATCGGTTACATCATGGTGTCATCGGCGTCATTTCATTTGGGTGAAAAAATGCAAAGCAGCAACTGGCATTACCCGATGATGCAGATGATACATATCGTTATCGGATTAGTGTTTGCTGTCGCCATGTATTGTGTGCCGTTGAGTTTTTGGGAGCGCTACGGGCAATGGTTATTTTTAGGCGGACTGGCTTTATTGCTGTTGGTATTCGTTCCCGGCTTAGGCGTTAAAGTGAATGGCAGTACCCGCTGGATTTCGCTGGGCGGTTTTCGTATTCAGGTATCGGAAGTCGTCAAACTCATTTCAGTGATTTATATGGCGAGCTATGTGACGCGATACCAGGACACATTAAGAAATTCGACGTTTGGCGCTTTTAAACCATTGGCTTTGTTTGTCGTTGCCAGTGTTTTATTGCTATTGGAGCCCGATTTTGGTTCAGCGGTGGTGATCATATCGATGGCGATGGTGATCATGTTTTTGAGTGGCGCGCGATTGGGTCAATTTGCGGCATTACTGCTGATCTTCGGTTCTACCGCAGCGGCTTTGGTGATTATTTCGCCGTATCGATGGAAGCGCATCGTTTCTTATCTCAATCCTTGGGCCGATCCGGAAAATACCGGATTTCAACTGGTGCAGGCCTTGATATCGTTTGGCCGGGGAGAGTGGTTAGGTGTCGGGTTGGGCAACAGCTTGCAGAAACTTTTTTATTTACCTGAAGCGCATACCGATTTTCTATTTTCAGTGTTAGCTGAGGAATTGGGTTTACTGGGCATAACGCTGGTGATTCTGTTATTCGGTCTATTGGTATGGCGGGCGTTCAAAATAGGCGTGACGGCCGAAAACGCAGGCCTGCCATTTCCAGCATACGTTGCCTATGGCATAGGATTTTGGTTTGGATTTCAGGCATTCATCAATATGGGCGTGAATATGGGCATTTTGCCGACCAAGGGCATTACCTTGCCGCTGATGAGCTATGGCGGCGGCAGTATGATTGTGATGTGCAGTGCAATTGCGTTGCTGTTGAGAGTCAGTTCGGATGCGCATGTACTGAAGGCCGCTTTACCAAAAGGGAATCCGTTATGGGCAAACGCATAGTGATAATGGCTGGCGGAACAGGCGGACATGTTTTTCCGGCGCTTGCTGTTGCTCATTATTTACAGGAGCAGGATTGGCAAGTCAGCTGGATGGGCACTTTAAATGGCTTGGAAAGCAAGGTGGTTCCGGCTAACGGGATTGAAATTGACTGGTTGCCTGTGGCCGGATTTAGAGGTAAGGGTTTGGCCGCAAAGTTTAAAGCGGTGGGATTATTGATCAGGGCTTGTTTTGCCGCCTTAAAAATTCTGCGTCAGCGTAAACCCGATGTGGTGCTGGGTATGGGCGGATTTGTTGCCGGGCCGGGAGGGCTTATGGCTAAGCTGCTGGGCATGCCTTTAATCATTCATGAGCAAAATCGTGTGCCGGGTACAACTAACCGATTGCTTGCTAAATTGGCAAATCAAGTGTTGGAAGCTTTTCCTGATAGCTTTAAAAAGACCGTCAAAGCCAAATGGGTAGGTAATCCATTACGCAAGGAATTATTGTCGGTCACCCAAAAAATGACAGAAAAGTCAGCCGGGGTAGTGCGTATTTTGATCTTAGGTGGCAGCCAGGGCGCCAAGGTTCTGAATGAAATTATGCCTGATACGGCCTCCAGGCTTGAATCGGTGCAGATCAAACATCAGACGGGTGAATCAATGCTCGCCGAAGTGACTCAACGGTATCAGGATTTAGGCATTGATGCACAAGTGACAGCGTTTATTCAGGACATGGCTGAAGCCTATCAATGGGCGGATCTGGTTGTTTGTCGCTCAGGCGCCATGACGGTCAGCGAAGTCGCTGCGATGGCTCTTCCTGCTGTTTATATTCCGTTTCCTTATGCAATCGATGATCACCAGACCGCGAATGCGAAGTATGCCGTTGATGCCGGAGGAGGTCTGTTGTTGATGCAGCAAGACTTAACGCCGGAAAATCTGGCGGGGCGGATCAAGTACGTTATTGACCATCTCGATGAGATGGGACGTGCTGCCCTGACGAGTGCAAAGCTGGATGCGACCCGGTGTGTTGCTGATAGCTGTATTACGGAGGCTCGGCCTTGAATTTTCCGAATGTAAAGACGCCTACTAAAGCATTAGGTAATGTTGATCGAATACACTTTGTTGGTATCGGCGGAACCGGCATGAGCGGCATTGCCGAAGTGCTTTCCAATCTGGGTTACCAAGTGTCCGGTTCGGATATCAAAACCAGTGCGGTAACCGAAAGACTGATTAAACAAGGTGTTGCTGTCCATATCGGGCATAAACGCGAGAATGTTGCCGGGGCGGATGTTGTTGTCGTTTCCTCTGCAATTGATCGCAGCAATGATGAGGTTGATGAGGCTTATCTGAACAGGATTCCTGTGATTCCTCGTGCAGAAATGCTGGCTGAATTGATGCGCTTTCGTTTCGGCATTGCCGTCGCCGGGACGCATGGCAAAACGACGACGACCAGTCTGGTTGCGAGTATTTTGGCAGAAGCAGGGATGGATCCTACTTTTGTGATAGGCGGACGGCTTAACAGCGCAGGCACCAACGCCAAGTTAGGGCAAGGTCATTATCTGGTTGCGGAAGCCGATGAAAGCGACGCTTCTTTTTTGTATCTGCAGCCCATGATGGCGGTCGTGACGAACATCGATCAAGACCATATGGCAACCTATCAAGGCAGCTATGACAAGCTTAAAGCCACATTTATCGAGTTTTTGCATCATTTGCCATTTTATGGACTGGCTGTTCTGTGTCTGGACGATGAAGGAATCAGAGAGATTTTGCCGAACCTGTCCAAGCCGGTAAAAACCTATGGCGTACATGAACAGGCCGATGTCCGGGCGATTGAAATTCATCAATGCGGAATGAACACCTCGTTTACCGTGTTGCGCTTGGGTAACTATGAGCCGCTCAGGGTTCATTTGAATATGCCGGGGTGGCACAACATGCTGAATGCTTTGGCGGCTATCGCGATAGCAACCAGTCTGGATGTGGAAGATGACGCCATCGTTAGAAGCTTGGGCGCATTTCATGGCATAGGCCGCCGTTTTCAAATCAATGGAGATATTCCATTTGAGGGCGGTCGGTTAACCTTGGTGGATGATTATGGACATCATCCCCGTGAAATTGCCGCAACCCTTGAGGCGTTGCGGCAGGCTTGGCCTAAACGGCGGGAAGTCATTATTTTTCAGCCGCACCGGTATTCCCGTACCCGTGATTTGTTTGAAGATTTCGTCCAGGTCTTATCTTCTGTGGATGTTTTAATTTTGCTGGATATTTATTCGGCAGGTGAATCTCCTATCACCGGAGCAGATGGACGGTCATTGAGTCGAGCCATTCGCGTCAGAGGGCAGGTGGATCCGGTATTTGTAGAGGATTGGCGGGAATTGCCAAAACTGTTGGCGGGTATTGTCAGGGAGGATGATGTGATTTTGACCTTGGGCGCAGGAAATGTCGGACAGATCGCTACCGATTTGCCGGCTTTGTTGACTGAAGCGCTGGCCAATCGATAGGCAGAGAGGATCATGGTGGTCGATTTAAAGGGCCGGTTACTCAGTAATGAGCCGCTTGCAAAATATACCAGCTGGCGTGTCGGTGGACCGGCAGATCGGATCTATATACCGGAAGACAAGAACGATTTAATTTTATTCATACGCTCTATTGATGGTTCTGAGCCGGTCATGTGGCTGGGTTTAGGCAGTAATGTATTGGTCAGGGATGGCGGCATTAGAGGAACGGTCATTAACACCCGCAATCGCTTGAAGCAATTGCGCCTGATAGCGGACAACACCGTTTACGTGGAGGCCGGAGTTCCCTGCGCGTTGGTCGCCAGATTTTGCGGCGAACAAGGTCTTGTCGGCGCTGAATTTCTTGCCGGTATTCCGGGAACCATGGGTGGCGCGCTAAAAATGAATGCCGGTGCTTTTGGAGGGGAAACCTGGAGCATTGTCAAAAGCGTGGAAACTATTAACCGGCAAGGTGACGTATTGGAACGAGCGCCCGGCTATTTTCAGATAGCGTATCGTTCAGTCAAAGGGTTTGAAAATGAATGGTTTTTGTCTGCAGTATTGCACTTGGAAAGCGGTGACCCGGCGTTGAGTCAGCAAAAAATAAAGTCATTGCTGGAAAAGCGTGGACAAACACAACCGACCAACCAGCCAAGCTGCGGTTCTGTTTTCAAGAATCCCGATGGCGATTATGCCGCAAGATTGATTGAAGCCTGTGGATTGAAAGGTTATGCCATCGGAGGGGCTCAGGTTTCTGAAAAGCATGCCAATTTTATAATTAATACCGGTAATGCCAAGGCTGAAGAGATTGAAATGCTGATCAAATTTGTTCAGGACACGGTAGCCGAAAAACAAGGCATCAGGTTAGCGACAGAAGTGTGTATGGTAGGGGAAAAAGAATGAAGCCGAAGGCGATTGAGATGCCGCAGCAGTTTGGGCGTGTAGCGGTAATGATGGGTGGAACTGCCGCAGAACGTGAGGTTTCATTAAGAAGCGGCGCGGCTGTTTTTAATGCGCTTAAAGCGTCAGGTATAGATGCCGTCGCGATCGATGTGACTGGAAATCCGGTGCAGGCCTTGGCAGGCGAGCGCTTTGATCGTGTCTTTAACATCATCCATGGCCGCGGCGGCGAAGACGGTGTGTTACAGGGTGCGTTGGAAGCCATAGGCATGCCTTACACGGGCAGTGGTGTTTTGGCGTCAGCGCTCAGTATGGATAAGCTCAGAACCAAGATGTGTTGGCAAGGGGTCGGTTTACCGACGCCTCGATGGACCTTGCTGAGACAGAGCCGGGATATTGATGCCTGTATTGAGAAGCTGGGTTTTCCGGTGATTGTCAAACCGGCCAAGGAAGGGTCCAGTATCGGTATGAGCAAAGCTTCAGATAGGGATGAATTGATTCAGGCTTTTGAATTGGCTTCCGAATATAACTGTGATGTCTATGCCGAGGCCTGGGTTTCAGGGCGGGAGTTCACGGTAGCGGTGGTTCAGGGTAAAGCTTTGCCGGTCATTCGATTGGAAACGCCCAATGTTTTTTATGATTATGATGCCAAGTACAAGGCTAATACCACCCAATATCATTGCCCGTGCGGACTCAGTGAATCAGAAGAGCAATCGTTGCAGGCTTTGGCGGTCAGTGCTTGCGAGGTGATCGGTGTTGAGGGTTGGGGCAGGGTCGATGTATTTATCGATCAGGACGGCCATAACCAATTGATTGAGGTCAATACCGTACCGGGCATGACTGACCACAGCTTGGTTCCTATGGCGGCAAAACAGGCCGGGATAAGTTTCTCTGAGTTAGTTTGGCGAATTCTTGAAACCAGCTTTTAACTGAGGTGATATGCAGATCACCAGGCTTGTGTGCATAGGGTTGTTATTGATAGGGCTAATATGGACTTTTTGGGACAAAGCAAAAACCTACCAGTCGGATGCGGCCCCTATCAGGTATGTGAGAATTGAAGGCGTTTTTCAATACATCAGTAAAGAAGAACTTAAACAGACCATTAAGCCTTTGGTGACGACCGGCATCTTCAGTGCCGATATGCTGGCAATACAGCAGGCAATGATGAAGTTGCCGTGGATAGCTAATGTCAGGGTTAAAAGGGTATGGCCTGATGCGATTGATATTAAGGTCTACGAAAAAATGGCAGCAGCCCGGTGGGGTGAAAATGGCCTGCTGTCTATACGGGGAGAAATATTCAGACCGTCGAATACGGTACAGTTTGAAAATCTTCCCAAGTTGTATGGCCCCGAAAGCCAAGCGGCCAAACTGCTTGAAATCATGAGCGGGTTGAGAACAACCCTGGCGGATCATTCATTTGGATTGGCAGAGTTTATTGTTAACGAACGGCGGGCTTGGAAGATCGTCTTAACAAATGGAATGGAAATACAACTAGGCGGAAAAGAACAACTGAGAACTTTTCAGCGGTTTTTAAAGACCTTGAGTTTATTCGATCAAGGTCAAATAGAGTCAATTGCAAAAGTCGATTTAAGGTATCCGAACGGCTATGCAGTTACATGGAAACCCGGAGTTCCGGAAATAGACTGGAAGAAGATTGCTGAAGGACAGCAGCAGCCTTAACAGGTAAAGATTATGGTGTTCTAAGAGTAAATAAAATGGCAAAAAAAACAGATAGGAATTTAATAGTTGGACTGGATATTGGAACATCAAAAGTTGCAGCTATCGTCGGTGAACATACCGGGAATGGCGAAATTGAAGTTATAGGTATCGGGTGTACGCCTTCTCGCGGCTTAAAAAAAGGGGTTGTGGTTAACCTTGAGTCTACTGTGCAGTCAATCCGTCGAGCGATCGAGGAAGCGGAGTTGATGGCGGGATGCGAAATCACCTCGGTATTTGCGGGTATAGCCGGAAGTCACATAAAGAGCCTCAATTCCCATGGGATAGTCGCTATAAAAGAAAAAGAAGTGACTCAATATGACATTGACAGAGTGATTGATTCCGCTCGGGCAGTGGCGATCCCGGCTGATCAGAAAATTTTGCACATTCTGCCTCAGGAATTTGTGATTGATTTGCAGGATGGCATCAAGGAACCTATCGGGATGTCGGGAATTCGCTTGGAAGCGAAGGTTCACATGGTCACCGGAAGCGTCAGTGCAGCGCAAAACATTATCAAATGTATCCGCCGGTGTGGGCTGGAAGTAGACGATATCGTTCTGGAGCAACTGGCATCGTGTAATTCCGTACTGACCGATGATGAAAAAGATTTGGGCGTCTGTCTTATTGATATAGGCGGCGGGACCACAGACATTGCTGTTTTCTCTCATGGTGCGATCAAGCATACCGCCGTAATTCCGATTGCGGGTGATCAAGTCACCAATGATATAGCCGTAGCGTTAAGAACACCTACCCAAAATGCGGAACAAATCAAGCAGAAATATGCTTGTGCACTGACACAATTAGCCAATACTGATCAATTGATCGAGGTGCCCAGTATTGGTGATAGAGCACCCAGAAAAATATCCGTGCAAAATCTGGCGGAAATTATTGAGCCTCGTTATGAAGAGTTGATGTTGTTGGTTCAAGCTGAGCTAAGGCGAAGCGGGTATGAAGAAATGATCGCCGCCGGTATTGTCATTACAGGCGGGAGCGCAAAAGTAACAGGGGTGATCGAATTAGCGGAAGAGATATTCCATATGCCGGTTCGGATGGGGCTTCCTCAGCATGTTTCAGGGTTGACGGATGTCATCAGAAATCCGATCCATTCAACCGGTGTAGGTTTGTTGCTATATGGAAAAGAACATAGGGGTGGCTTTGACAGTTTTGATGCGGATAGCACCGGCGTGTTGGCCAAAATGAAAAAATGGTTTCAGGGTAATTTTTAAGAATTATTACGTTTGCAAGGGGAACAATTATGAAATATGAATTAGTGGACATCGGTGCTGAAAATGCCGTAATTAAAGTCATTGGCGTTGGTGGCGGTGGCGGCAATGCAGTCAATCACATGGTGGAAAAACACATTGAAGGTGTGCAATTCATCTGTGCAAATACCGATGCCCAAGCACTTAGAAAAATGAACGTGGATACTATCATTCAATTGGGCGCGGAATTGACCAAGGGTTTGGGTGCGGGGACTAATCCTGATATCGGTAAACAGGCGGCTTTGGAAAACAGAGAGCGAATCAAGGAAGTCATTCAGGGTGCCGATATGGTTTTTTTAACCGCAGGCATGGGCGGCGGCACCGGTACGGGAGCCATTCCCACTATTGCTGAAATAGCCAGAGAATTAGGCATTCTTACCGTTGCAGTTGTGACCAAGCCTTTCCATTTCGAAGGCAAGAAGAAAATGGAAGTCGCCGAACAAGGTATCAAAGAACTTGAAAAATATGTCGATTCATTGATCACGATTCCTAATCAAAAACTGCTGCCGGTGTTAGGTAGCAACATTTCATTGGTAAGTGCATTTAATGCAGCCAATAATGTGCTGCTGGATGCGGTGCAAGGCATTACCGAATTAATTACTCATCCCGGAATGATCAACGTCGATTTTGCCGACGTAAGAACCGTTATGTCGGGTATGGGGGCTGCGATTATGGGGACAGGATCGGCATCAGGTGAAAACCGTGCAAGAGAAGCCGCTGAAAAAGCCATCGCCTGTCCTTTACTGGAAGATATCAACTTGCAGGGTGCGCGCGGAATTCTCGTCAATATTACCGCTGCGGATATGGGAATTGCCGAGTTTGATGAAGTTGGTAACATCGTTCACGAATTTGGGTCGGAAGACGCCATCATTAAGATCGGGACTGCCATTGATCCTTCTTTGGGGGACGAAATCAAGGTGACTGTCGTGGCGACGGGCATGGGCGGACAAACGGTCGCAGCGCATCCACCCATCAAGTTGGCGGTAAAAGCCGTAACAGCGGGCGAAATTAATTATGAAAAGCTGGATAAGCCAACTGTCATAAGACAAAATCGTGCTGAACTTCGTGAGACGCGTTTCGGTGCCCAGCCTAAAAAAGAGATCGATATGGACTATTTGGACATCCCTGCGTTTTTAAGGCGTCAAGCGGATTAATCGAGTTTATTTATTGATGCCAGAAATTTCCTCGGCCAGGGATGGTCATGGAAGGGCTGATGTCTAAAATCGAATTCAGATATTTATCGGCTTCATTCTGATAGTTAATGGGTAATGCATCATTAAGCCTGTAACATTCTGCCAGTCGCCTGTTTTTGCTTTCTTCCGGAGAACGTGTCTTGGTGGATGGCCGAAATTTAATGTGCGATGTCCGGTTGGATGACGCCCAAAAAAACAAAGTCATTTGTGGTTCGATGGTTTGAATGACTGGCTAATATGATAAACTCCCACAGTTTCCTGCCCCAATAAATTAGGCATTATTGAAATCTATGATCAAACAGCGTACTTTAAAAAACACGATTCGCGCCACCGGTATAGGGCTGCATACCGGTGATAAGGTTTATGTGACTTTGCGTCCGGCAGAACCCAATACCGGTATTAGGTTTCGTCGTGTTGATCTGGACGAGCCCGTCACTATTATTGCGTCACCGGAAAATGTTGGAGAAACTACTCTTTCAACGACGCTTGTTCAAGATGGTGTAAAAATATCCACTATAGAGCATTTGCTTTCCGCTTTTGCAGGCTTGGGTATCGATAACGCCATTATTGATCTAAGTGCGGCTGAGGTGCCTATCATGGACGGAAGTGCCGGGCCTTTTGTTTTTTTATTGCAGTCGGCCGGCGTGCAAGAGCAGGACATTCCGAAACAATATCTTCGGATAAATCGCAGTATCCGTGTCGAAGACGGCGATAAATGGGCCGCATTTGAGCCTTTTAACGGCTTCAAAGTCACGTTTACAATCGATTTTGAACACCCTGCTTTCGCAGAACATTTAAAAACGGCGGTGATGGATTTTTCCTCTACCACTTTTGTCAAGGAAGTGAGCCGGGCTAGAACTTTTGGCTTCATGAAAGATATTGATATGCTCAGGCAGAACAATCTTGCTTTGGGCGGCAGTCTGGATAATGCCATTGTTGTCGATGATGACAAAATCCTTAACGAAGACGGTTTGCGTTACGCCGATGAGTTTGTAAAACATAAAATTTTGGACGCAATCGGCGATTTGTATTTATTGGGGTATAGCCTGATCGGTGAATATGTCGGATATAAATCCGGGCATGGACTGAACAATAAATTACTCAGGGCGTTACTTAAAAACAAGGATGCGTGGGAAATGGTTACTTTCGATGATGAGAAGGATGCCCCTATCTCGTTTATGCGCAGCGCAGGGGATGTTGCTGAGCCTGCATAAGTATTTCAATCAGTTGAAGCGATGAATCAGCTTCGCTTCAACTTTCGGTTGGTTGGTTAGATAATTTTTCTAAAGTCAAACTCAAGCGCATGAGAGCCTGATTCACCGGATCAGCCGATTGCGAAGCCTGATTATTCCTAAGTGCTTTGATAACGTCCATGGAAGGAAGCTTTGGTCCAGGCTTATTGGCAGGGTATTCCTGACGCAAAGTTTCAGTTATACGTATCTGCAAAGACAAAACTTTAGCGTGCATTGCCACGCTGGCGGCAACTAATAGGGAGGGGCCATGGAATCTGAGCTTTGTCGCATTAGCCGCATTGTCAGTATAAACCTGGAGTTTGCTGCCCGAGACAGCGAGATATTTTATTGAGCAGGTCAGTTCATCCGGCAGTCTTGCGCGAATGGCGTTGAGGATGATCGATTGCTGTTTGGCATGCAAGGCGATTACGGCGAGCGTTTTATTGGGAAATGCCAGCGGAGTTTTAAACGAGTGATTGTTAGCCATTGACCTGAAGACAGAGTGATACAGATTGGATCTGATTAATTTTAAGGTGTTGTTTAAATCAATTAAATCACATTGTTGATAAACAAGTTCTAATCTTCAAAGTGCATTGATTGACTTTAAGCTGATTTGGCATAAAATGGCCGCGGCTAGAAAGTGATAAAGCTTAATTGTTTGCTGTTACGATGTTTTTTCTGTAGTACTCCGTACCTGTAAGTCCTCGTTCTGTTCTGCATTAAGTCATTTCAATATTTCCCGCTGCACATCGCTTCAAGCGTTACATTTTTTTATTCAGGAGTTACACATGGCTACTACAGGCACAGTTAAATGGTTTAATGCGGACAAAGGTTTCGGTTTTATTCAACAAGAGCAAGGCCCCGATGTTTTTGTTCATTTTCGCAATATAGCGGGAACGGGCTTTAAATCCTTGAACGAAGGGCAAAAAGTTCAATTTGTTGTGACCCAAGGTCAAAAAGGACCGCAAGCTGAAGAAGTTACCATTATTTAATCAGCGGCAACAAGCCGGGTTGATTGGGTAACACTGCAAATTAAGTATTTTCCTGATCACCTGGCAACACCCCCCGCCATTTGTCCTCTATAATCACTGATCATTTTTAAACAAGCACTGGGAATTTTCAATTCGCTTGTTATTCCTTCCTGATTGATCCGCGAGCCCTTCTTTCTCAAGCCGCTCACTCCTTAAATTGGCTGAAAAAATCCAGCTACGATAGTGAATCTTCATTTTTGCTGTGGGGAACCGGTTTTTAGAACATACTCCTGTGCCAATAAAAAATCGTTCTGTAGTGAAAGGAGCGAAGTGTGCCTGCCGAGGATCGTCATGAACCCCTTGACGGCACCTTGTTGCCAACGTCATCGTCTGACACACTCTGTGCCTTCTGGAAAAAAGGCGATTTTTAGATCAGATAGGAGTAAAAAGCGCTATTTAAAGATCGTAATAATAGCTAATGATTCTTTTGTCCAAGCTTTTGGTAACTAATAAGAAATAATGCATAAATACCCAGTGTTATTGTAAAGAATTAGAATCAACCCTATAGTTAGGCTTGTGTCGTAATTTTTAATTAGCCTTAGGGGATAGAGTCATGAGTGATTTTTACCAAGATGTATTAACGGGTGCGGTTTTTGTAAGCGGTCTAATAGGCTTTGTTTCAGGTGAATTTGTTATTTCATCGGCTCTGTTTGCAACGGCGACTATTGCCAGTAATGTAAATATGAACCGTAAGCTGAGCAAAACAGGCAATGAATAATGCCAATCGATTCATCAATGGAACTGTGCGGTAAGCGGAAATTAAAACATCCGGGATTTTCCTGGATGTTTTAAACAAGCACCTTCGGGAATGTCTGTGATGTTCCAAGTTGACTGTAAAACTCTCGAAAATCCTCTGTGCTCTTTGCTAAGCCTTCACTTTCGGATGACGGTTGACGTTAATCAATAAACTTAACACTGTCTCTGCTGCTTCCAGAAATTCTGCTCTTGATCTTCAAAACAAGTTATTGCCCTCGGTAACAGAACAACTCATTTATCATAGGCTCTAACCGCAACCCAATCCCAGTCCATTTTTTTACACCTTTTGCGGCTATTGCTCATGCTTCAAGTGCCATATTGGATGGCCCGCCCTGATTTATCCGAGACAAATATTGGCATCAGCGATGTCGACTCGGTAAGCGTGTTTATTTGTCATTTCGGAAATTATCCTGTCTGTACAGCATCGATAGCAGATTGCCTGGGTCGTTTTTATCTGTAAAAAAAGGGTTACTCGTTATATAATCGGCGCTATTTGAAAATGCAATCTCACAATTCACATCGGAAAAAAGCATGCTGGGTAAGCTGGTTAAAGTTGTAATAGGCAGTCGAAACGATCGCTTGATCAAGAAAAAAAGGAAGCTGGTAAAAAAAATCAATGCGCTGGCGGCCGATTATGAAAAATTATCCGACGAGGAACTAAAAGCTAAAACGCTGGAATTTCGTGATCGCCTGGAAAAGGGCGAAACAATAGACGATTTGATTCCTGATGCTTTTGCTACTGTCAGAGAGGCGTCTTCCCGCGTATTTGGGATGCGGCACTTCGATGTTCAGTTAATCGGCGGTATGGTGCTGAATGACGGCAAAATTGCCGAAATGAAGACCGGAGAAGGTAAAACGTTGATGGCAACGCTGGCGGCTTATCTTAATGCCTTGCCGGGAAAGGGCGTGCATGTCGTAACCGTTAACGATTATCTGGCGGCTCGTGATGCGTCCTGGATGGGCAAGTTGTACGGTTTTCTCGGTTTGACAACCGGTGTTATTGTGAGCCAAATGGATAGCGGTGAGCGTCGGACTGCTTATGCTTCCGACATTACGTACGGAACAAACAACGAATTCGGGTTTGACTATTTGCGCGACAATATGGCGTTCAGCATGGCCCAAAAAGTTCAGCGAGAGCTGGCCTTTGCGATTGTCGATGAGGTGGATTCCATTCTGATTGACGAGGCAAGAACCCCGTTAATCATTTCCGGCCCAACGGAAGGCAGCACCGAAGTGTATATGAAAGCGAACGAGATTGTTCCTTTCCTTACCAAACAAGAAAAAGAAGATGAGCCTGGCGATTTTTCTGTCGATGAGAAAACCCGACAAGTCTATTTGACTGAAGAAGGTCATGAACGGGTAGAGCGGTTGATGATTGAGCATGGTTTGATGGCGGAAGGCGGGAGTTTGTATGACGCTGCCAATATCAGACTCATGCATTATCTTAATTCATCATTGAGAGCGCATAATTTATTTCAAAAGGATGTCGATTATATCGTTGCAAACAATGAAGTCGTCATTGTTGATGAGTTCACAGGGCGGGTGATGCCGGGGCGGCGGTGGTCGGAAGGTTTGCATCAAGCCATAGAAGCAAAAGAGCATGTGGCTATTCAAAATGAAAATCAAACCTTGGCCTCTATCACCTTTCAAAATTACTTCAGGCTTTATGAAAAGCTGTCCGGTATGACCGGTACTGCCGATACTGAGGCATTTGAATTAAATAGTATTTATGGCCTGGAAGTGGTTGTGATTCCTACCCATAGGCCAATGATCAGAAAAGATCTGGGTGATTTGGTCTATCTGACGGCTAATGAAAAATATCAGGCCATTGTCGAAGATATTAAACAATGTGTAGAGCGTGGACAGCCGGTTCTAGTGGGTACCACGTCAATTGAAAACTCCGAAATCATATCAAGATTGCTGACTCAGCAAAAAATCAAGCATGAAGTGCTCAATGCCAAGCAGCATGAGCGCGAGGCGCATATTATAGCCCAAGCCGGTATGCCCGGAGCCGTGACTATAGCCACCAATATGGCGGGTAGAGGAACGGATATCGTGCTGGGGGGAAACCTGGACGAAGAACTGAAAGCATTGCCTGAGGGAACAAGTGAAGAAGAGATGCAAGAAGTCCGTGGCGCTTGGCTGGACAGACACCAACTTGTGCTGAATAGTGGAGGGCTTCATGTCATCGGTTCAGAACGGCACGAATCACGTCGGGTCGATAATCAGTTAAGAGGTCGGTCCGGGCGCCAGGGTGATCCGGGTTCAACACGTTTTTATCTGTCTCTTGAAGATCCGTTGATGCGCATTTTCGCTTCGGATCGCGTGGCATCGTTGATGCAAAAGTTGGGCATGGGACATGGCGAGGCGATTGAGCATCCCTGGGTAACCCGTTCGATTGAAAGCGCCCAGCAAAAAGTGGAAAATCGAAATTTTGATATTCGCAAACAAATATTGGCTTACGATGACGTGGCGAATGATCAGCGGAAGGTTGTTTATGCGCAACGTAATGAGTTGATGGCGGCCGAAGATATCTCCGATATCATCACGCAGATCAGAAAAGATGTGGTCAACAATGTGATTACTCAGTATATTCCGCCAAAAACCATGGAAGAGCAATGGAATACCAAGGGATTAGAAGAGCATTTACATCAGGAATTCAATGTGGAAATTCCGGTTCGGCAAATGCTGTCCGAAGATAAAAAATTGCATGAAACAACATTAAGAGACCGCATTGTCGAATTGGTTGAGCAGTCGTATAAACAAAAAGAAGAGAGAATTGCGCCTGACGTGTTAAGACATTTCGAAAAATCAGTCATGATGCAGGTATTGGACAACAGTTGGAAAGAACATCTTGCTGCAATGGATCATCTTCGTCAGGGTATTCATTTCAGAGGCTATGCGCAAAAAGATCCTAAGCAGGAGTATAAGCGTGAGTCGTTTGATATGTTTACGGCTCTGCTCGATCACATAAAGTATGAAGTCGTCGGAATTCTTGCCAAAGTTCAAGTACAAGAGGAGGAGGATGTCAGGGCAATTGATGAGCAGCGTCAGGAGCCTCAAGAGTTACATTTTGAACATGCTGAAGCCGAGTCTTTTGTTCAGGCGATCGAGCATGATGCCGGTGATGAAAATTTAGCGGGTGAGGCCGATGCCGAGCAGCCTTTTGTCCGAGATGGAAAAAAAGTTGGAAGGAATGATCCTTGTCCCTGCGGTTCCGGAAAAAAATATAAGCAGTGCCATGGTCAGATAAGTTAATTTCAGGTAAAACGATATTGCTTTGCTGCTAGGGCCTGCGCTTACTGGAATAATCATATTATTCGATAGAATTTGGGTACGTCCTTAATTTCCAAAAGCCTGCAATGAAAAAATAAATGGATGGGGAGTTTTAAATTTAACTTCGTAACATTAAATTGCAGGCATGCTGTTTTAGGTCGTGACGCGTTAATAACCCAAGTAGAATTTTCTTTAAATCAAGTGGTTCAACTATGCATTCCAAAAAATTCACCAGCAGTAAACCGGCAGCCAATATTACCAAGCTTTCTCCCTTAGGATTAGAGAGCAAGCATCTGGTAGCGGATTTCAAGAGGTACTATGGCCATCGCTTAGGCAGAGATGAAAACTGCAGGTCGCCTTATTATGCTTATGAAGCGCTAGCGCTGGCGATCAGTGATCGTCTCATCGAGCGGTGGAAAGCGACCTACAACGCTTATAAAAAGGAAGACTGTAAAAGAGCGTTTTATTTGTCGATGGAATTCTTGATGGGCCGGACTCTCAGCAATGCAATGCTTAATCTGGGTGTCACCGATGTTGCAAAAAGTGCGATGTATGAACTCGGACTGGAAATCGAGGAGCTCATTGACAGCGAACCTGATGCGGGCTTGGGAAATGGCGGTCTTGGGCGATTAGCCGCTTGTTTCATTGATAGCTGCGCGACTCTTCAATTGCCGGTTACAGGCTATGGTTTGCGCTATGAATACGGCATGTTCAGCCAGACGCTGGTCAATGGTGAGCAAGTTGAAAAACCGGACCATTGGTTGCGCAATGGCAATATTTGGGAGATAGAAAGACCTGAATATGCGCATAGAATCAAGTTTGGCGGGCACACTGAATCACATATTGATGAGCGCGGAAAAAAAAGGGTCTGCTGGATAGATACGCATGATGTGCTTGCGGTCCCTTTTGATACTCCGATTCCCGGTTATAAAAATGGAACAGTCAATACTTTGCGCTTATGGAAAGCGACAGCAACTGAAGAATTTGATTTGCAGGAATTTAATGCGGGCGATTATGCCGAATCGGTTGCTGCAAAAAATACCGCTGAAAACATTACCATGGTGCTCTATCCGAATGATGCCAATGAAAACGGCAAAGCTCTCCGATTGCGCCAGCAATATCTTTTGGCTTCAGCCAGCTTGCAGGATGTCATAGCCAATTGGGTAGGGCGGCATGGCAATGATTTTTCTCAATTTGCTGAAAAGAACTGCTTCCAGCTCAACGATACTCATCCCAGCATAGCGGTTGCAGAATTAATGCGCCTGTTGATCGATATTCATGGTTTGGATTGGGATGCTGCCTGGAAAATCACTCGAAATACGATGGCTTACACCAACCATACGCTGCTGCCGGAGGCTCTGGAGCGGTGGTCTGTTAGTTTGTTCGAAAGTTTATTGCCTCGCTTGCTGGAAATCATTTACGAAATCAATTCTCATTTTATAGCTGAAGTTTCAGTGCATTGGCCCGGTGACCATGAGCGCATGAGGCGGATGTCATTGATTGAGGAAGGTAACGAAAAACAAGTCAGAATGGCATACCTGGCAATAGTGGGCAGCTATTCTGTCAACGGTGTTGCGGAACTTCATTCAAAGCTGCTGCAGGAAGGTCTTTTCAGAGACTTCTACGAATTATGGCCTCATAAGTTCAATAATAAAACTAACGGTGTGACCCCAAGGCGCTGGTTGGCGGCTTGTAATCCGGATTTGGCCAAGCTGATTTCTGAAACCATTGGCGATGGCTGGTTGATTGATTTATCTCAGCTTGAAAAGCTCAAGCCGTATGCGGACGATCCAAAATTCAGAGAGAAATGGTACAACATCAAGCAAGAATGCAAAAGCAAGCTGGTTGAATATAAAAGAGCCGAGATGGGCGTTGATTTAAGCACGGATGCCTTGTTTGATGTTCAGGTTAAGCGCATTCACGAGTACAAGCGTCAATTACTTAATGTGTTGCATGTCATCCATCTGTATGACCGGATCAAGCGCGGAGAAACCAAAAACTGGACTAATCGCTGTGTGCTTATCGGCGGAAAAGCGGCGCCCGGCTATTACATGGCCAAAAAAACCATTAAATTTATCAATAACGTTGCTGATGTCATCAATAATGACCCTGATGTAGGCGATAAATTGAAGCTGGTGTTCTTGCCAAATTACCGTGTTTCGGCAATGGAAAAAATATGTCCCGGTGCGGACTTGTCGGAACAGATTTCCACGGCCGGAAAAGAAGCGTCTGGTACCGGCAACATGAAATTCATGATGAACGGAGCGCTCACTATAGGCACTCTGGACGGGGCTAATATAGAAATAAGAGAAGAAGTCGGTGATGATAACTTCTTTTTATTTGGTTTGACTGAAAGTCAGGTAGAAGATCTGCGCTCGCATTATGATCCTGTATCGATTATTGAGCAGGATGAAGACTTGAAAAGAGTCATCAAACTCATCGAATGCGGCCATTTTAGTTTGCTTGAGCCCGGCATTTTTGACGATGTGGTTAATTCTATCAGGAGTTCTAACGACCCCTGGATGACGGTTGCCGATTTCCGCAGTTATGTCGATGCCCAAAATCGAGCGGAAGCCGCTTATCTGGATAAAGATAACTGGACCAGAATGAGTATTCTGAATTGTGCGTCCAGCGGAAAGTTTTCGACGGACCGGACTATCAGCGACTATAACCGCGAAATCTGGAAATTGACGCCTGTTGCGCCATTGGTCGATTGATGGTGGTTTGTCATCTTCTGAAATAACGGTGCCTGTTCAGTTTTGTAGTTCTATTTAATTCGCTAATACCTGGCAGGAAAAGGTCTATGGCCTTTTAATGCCCGGTCTTGGCGAGCTGCAAGTAAACCGAAGCTTAAGCCGGATTAAATCACGAGTACAGTCCATGCCTGAGAGCCCCTATGGTTTTAGTTGCCGAGGGCTTAGAGCTTAGCAATACCCCCGGGCATCACCTTTTTGCCGCCGATTCTTAGTCTTTCATTATGTTCGATATAGTGCTCTATGAGCCAGAAATTCCTGCAAATACCGGTAATATCATCCGGCTATGTGCCAATACCGGCGCGCATCTGCATTTAATCAAGCCTTTAGGATTCAAGCTGGAGGATAAAAAATTAAGACGGGCGGGATTGGATTATCATGAATGGGTTGACATACAAATGCATGATTCGCTGGATACTTATCTAGCCGCTAATAAACCTGAAAGGCTTTTTGCGTTGACGACTAAAGGCAAGAAGGTGTTTTCTGACATCCGTTTTGCCGCAGGAGATGCTTTTTTGTTTGGTCCTGAGACACGGGGTTTGCCAAATGCTTTGTTAGCAGCGATGCCGCCTGATCACTTGTTGCGTTTGCCTATGAAACCGGAAAGCCGGAGTATGAACTTATCCAATACGGTCGCCATAATGCTTTATGAGGCATGGCGCCAGACCGGTTTTGATGGGGCGAGTTTAAAACCAGCGATTGACTTAAGCTAGTTTTCGGGTTTTTGCTCTCTTTCCAGCAGGTTTTGAACGGCTATCAAAGGCGATAAGTCGTTGTACAGAACATTGTAGGTTTGTTCGGTAATCGGCATGTCGATGTTGAATTTTTTGGCCAGCAAATAGGTTTCTTTGGCGGCTGAAACGCCTTCAATTTCCTGGTTGATTTCTCGTCTGGCGGCTTCCCTGTCTCTGTTTTGTCCTATTGCCAATCCAAATCGCCTGTTTCTTGATTGATTGTCGGTGCAGGTTAGAATCAAGTCACCTAAACCAGCCAGTCCCATAAATGTTTCCTGGCGTCCACCCATTTTTAAACCCAGGCGTATTATTTCATGAAGGCCTCTTGTAATCAGTGCTGCCCGGGTATTGGCGCCAAAGTTCAAGCCATCTGCAATACCGGCAGCGATCGCTAGCGCATTTTTCACTGCGCCGCCAACTTGAACGCCAATCAAATCCGAACTGGTGTAAATTCTGAAGCGGGAACTGTGTAGCATTGAGGTGAGTTCGTCCGCAAAAGCCATTTTATTGGAAGCGATGGTTATCGCGGTAGGCAAGTCCGCTGCAACCTCTCTTGCAAAAGTAGGTCCGGAGAGTGCCGCAACAGCGGTATCTGCTGAAAAAATGGAATGAATCGAATGGTGGAGTAACGATCCATCTTCAGGGTTAAAGCCTTTTGTTGCCCAGGCAATTTGTATGTCTGGCGATACTAAAGGAGACAGCTTTAGCAGGGTGTCCTTAAACACCCGGCTTGGAACCGCAATCAAAAGGGTATCGCAGAATTGTGCTGCCTCTTCAAGATCGGACGTTAATTTCAGTGTGGCAGGCAAAGCCACGCCGGGAAGATAACGTTCGTTAGTCCGTTGTTCAATGCTCGAAGCGATATGGTCGGCGTTATGCCCCCATAGCAATGTCAGGCAGCCGTTGCGGGCTGCCTGAATGGCCAGAGCCGTGCCCCAGGAGCCTGCGCCGAGCACGCATATTTTTTTCATACGGCAATCAATTAACTTGATTGGAACCCGGTACCTGTTGTTTTAATTGTTGGAGGTGTTGATGGTAAAGCGCGTCAAAGTTAACAGGTGCCAGTAGCAATTGTGGAAATCCACCTTTTGCAACCAGATCAGACACGGCTTCCCGCGCATAGGGAAACAGGATGTTCGGGCAAAAGCTGCCTACCATCGGTCCCATTTCCTCTTCACTAAAACCGCTTAAAGAGTAAATTCCGGCTTGGCATACTTCAACCAGATAGGCGGTCATTTCGCCGCATTTTACCGTGACGGTAACCGTCAGCGTGACTTCATACATGGAATTGTCCAAGGGTTGAACATTTGTGCCTAAATTGAAATCAACTTTAGGCTCCCATTTTTCTGTAAATATTTTTGGGGAGTTAGGTGTCTCAAAAGAGATGTCTTTAGTATAAATCTTTTGAATGGAAAACTGTTTTTCAGGAGCTTGATTAACTTCAGCCATGATCTTGTTTGATTTATGAAGGGTTAGATTAAGGGATGCGAGTCTTGGATTAAACTTTTTGTTTTTTACCGGCTTTGATCGGGAGTTTATTGTCTTCCCAGGATTGCATGCCTCCGGTGATAGTGTAGATATCGGTAAAGCCTGCTTTTGTTAGCGATCTGCAAGCTGGAACAGAGCGTGTTCCTGTTTGGCAAACCACAATGAAGGGGGCGGATTTGCTTCCTGAAAGCTGGCTGATTTGTTCTTCAATTTTGCCGACGGGAATATTGACGGCATCTTCAATATGACCTTTTGAAAATTCGGCAGGTTCACGAACATCCAGGATTGTCGCACCTTGGCTGTTCATTTTAACGATTGCCAGCATAGGGGATAGTGACTTGAATTTATTGGTAAGGCTCTCGACCAAGTCTTGTATCAATAAAAAAGTAACCACCGCCAAAGCGAGCGATAGCAAGTAATGGTTTAGGACAAACTCTATTAAACGTTCCATGGATTTACAAAAAAAAGTTAGAAAAGAAAGGTGAAAAAATCAATGCGAACAGAAAACGTCGCGCATCATTTTAATGAGTTTGAGCATGCGTTCATCATCGATAAAGTAAAAAACCCGGTTGGCTTCTTTTTTTGAACCAAGAATGTTTTTCTCTCTAAGGATCGCAAGGTGTTGCGAGATATTACTTTGGCTTGTCCCAACCTGCTCAACAATATCTTGGACGCTGATGGCGTTATTGCCTAGAACACACAGAATTTTGAGTCTTAGCGGGTGCGACATGGCTTTCAAGCAGCGTGCCGCTCTGGCGATGTCTGCGTCGTTGTAATTTATGTGTTCGTTGTCTTTGTCCATGTTAACTGATTTGGGTTTACGAGGGGTGCCAAAAAGAGGCTCAGAATTTTTTTGCACAGCGGCAAGTTACGTGTATTAATATAGCGTCAGCCAGAACGCTTATTCGCCAGAATCACAAAATTGACTGCACGCAATTCAAATCTCCGTTTACAAATCCCCTGCATTCTTTTTTATCCTGGATATATCTGGAATTGAAGAGATGGAATTTGAAATGCTTTAAGTGCATAAATGGTCAGCGAATTTAACAAAACGACTTACTAATTTCAATGCTTTTTAAGCAATACACTTATAATATACGCTTTGGGAAAGGATTTCATAATTCTGTCGCCCCCTACTTTTTTTGTTTTATCAATCGGAGATGAAAAAATATGAAAATTCGACCGAAGCCGCTGGTCTTATTAATCCTTGATGGATTTGGTTATAGGCAGGAAACAGATAACAATGCAATCGCGTTGGCCAATACGCCCTGCTGGGATTCACTCAGCGAAGAATACCCTATGACCTTGATAAACTGCTCCGGCCGTGTCGTGGGTTTGCCTGCTGATCAAATGGGTAATTCGGAAGTGGGTCACCTGCACATAGGTAGCGGAAGGTATGTGCCTCAGGATCTTTCAAGAGTCAACGATGCCATTGAAGACGGCAGCTTTTTTGAGAATCCGGCATTGTGCGATGCGGTGGATCAGGCGATTACGAAGAATAAAGCGCTTCATGTGATGGGTTTGCTGTCACCGGGGGGGGTTCATAGTCATGAACTTCAGATAATGGCCATGCTTGAGCTTGCGGCCAAACGAGGACTCAGACAGATTTATTTGCATGCCATTCTGGATGGTCGCGATGTACCGCCACAAAGTGCTATGGATTCGCTTCAACTGATTGAAAAAAAATTCAGTGAGTTAGGTGTGGGAAGGATTGCTTCCATTGTGGGCCGTTTTTATGCGATGGACAGAGATAAACGCTGGGAGCGAGTCAAAGAAGCTTGCGAATTAATCGTCAAAGCTCAGGCCAGTCATCAGGCGAATACTGCAAAAGACGCGCTTCAGGCCGCTTATGATCGAGGCGAAACAGACGAATTTGTTTTGCCCACCGTGATATTGGATCAGCACCGGAAAGGGGCTCCACTGGATCAGGAAGACTCCATTGTTTTTATGAACTTTCGTGCAGACAGGGCGCGCGAAATTTCACAAGCAATTACTGATGAAGACTTCAGTGGTTTCGAACGCGATTTCCAGCCCCATAAAGGTTGTTATGTCACATTAACCGAGTACCATGAAAAATTTAATTATCCCGTGGCCTACCCTTCACTGGAAGTTAAAAATGGTTTGGGTGAAACGCTTTCAAAGTCAGGGTTGACTCAGTTACGTTTGGCCGAAACGGAAAAATATGCACATGTCACCTTTTTTCTTAATGGCGGCACCGATGAGCCGTTTCCTGGTGAAGACAGAATATTAGTGCCTTCTCCGAAAGTTCGGACTTATGACCTGCAGCCTGAAATGAGTGCGGAAGAAGTGACCGACCAACTGGTGGAAGCCATACTGGGGCAAAAATATGATGTCATCATATGCAATTACGCAAATTGCGATATGGTAGGGCATACAGGCATGCTTGATGCGGCAATTATTGCAGTCGAAACTATCGACAAATCGCTGCGGAGAATTGTTGAAGCGTTGAAATCGGCGGGAGGCCAGATGCTGGTGACGGCCGATCATGGCAACATCGAACAAATGAGTGATGAGCAGTCCGGGCAGCCACACACCGCGCATACAACCAATTGGGTGCCCCTGGTTTATGTATTAGGTGATAAGCCTTTGCTGGAAGGCGGTGGACTTTCTGATTTAGCGCCAACCATGCTGGAAATATTGGGTGTGCCTCAACCGGTTGAAATGACCGGGCGTTCTTTGCTGGGAGCAAAATAGGCAACAGATGAGGCGTAAGTTACTCTCAGGGCTTTTTTACCTGCTCTGCATGACGATAGTTCAGGCAGAGCCGGATAAATCTGCCGAAGAATTAAGCCGTATTCAAAGCGAGATCAGTCAGGCAAATCAGGCTCTCTCGGACAATCAAGCAAAGCAAGGCGAGTTAATGTCTGAGCTGGCCGAAATTGAAAAGCAATATGGCATAACGGTTGTCTCTCTTAAAGCCATGGAGAAACAAATTGCCGAAAAGCAGCAAAAATTGCGGAAAGTCAAAGACGAGACTGATTCGCTGAGTTCGGACATCAGAAAGCAAAAAGCGGCTCTGGAAGTTCTTATTAAAGCGGCTTATGCGATGGGTAAAAAGGACAAGCTCAAGCTCATGCTTAATCAACAGGACCCGGCGTTATCCGGCCGTATTCTTGTTTATTATGACTACCTGAACAAAGATAGACTGGCAAAGCTGGATTACATTTTAGAAGCGCAGTCCCGATTAACGGCTCTTGAACTCGAACAAGCCAAGGATACTGAGATTTTGGAGCAAAATCTCAAGGTCAACGAAGCTCAACAAAAATTGCTGGTTGATACACAAGCCAAAAGAAAAGAGTTATTGGCTTTATTGGAAAAAGATTATTCTTCAACACAAGCTAAATTAAGTCAGTTGCAGGAAGGCGAGCAAAGGTTGCAGAAAGTGGTTGCCGGACTTCAGCGATTCAATTTCAAGGAAGTGATAAAAAGTGTTTTTGATCTGTCTTCAGATCAGCCTTTTGAGAATTTAAAGGGTAATCTACCTTGGCCGGTTGAAGGCCGAATCGTACAAAAATTCGGAAGTCGCCGAATGGATAGCGAATGGGACGGGGTATTGATTGAAGCCAGTGAAGGCACCGAGTTAAAAGCAGTTTCCAGTGGGCGTGTGGTTTTTGCGGATTGGCTCAGGGGATATGGATTACTCATTATTATCGACCACAACGATGGCTATATGACGCTCTATGCTTTTAACCAAAGTTTGTATAAATCGGTTGGTGATCAGGTTAAAGCGGGAGAAGTGATCGCCGCAGTAGGCAAAAGCGGTGGAAGAGATCAGCCCGGACTCTATTTTGGCGTTCGTGAACAGGGTAAACCGGTCGATCCGTTATTGTGGTGCAAGCAGCCGGAACCCGGCGAAGTGGGCTAAATTATTAATTTTTTGGAAAATCAGGTGGTTGGAGTTTTAATGTCCATGCTTAAGAAAAATAGTGTATTGGTATTGTTTTTGGGATTTATTCTGGGCTTGTTTGTCAGCGTAGGCGGCAACGTTCTTGCTGAGCGCGAAAGCGTTGGAAATGAGGCTGAGGATACAAGTGTTTTGCCTTTTGAGGATTTACGCACGTTTACGGAAATTTTCGGGAGGATCAAAAGGGATTATGTAGAGACTGTTTCAGATAAGCAATTACTGGAGCATGCCATTCGAGGCATGTTAAGCGGACTGGATCCTCATTCTGATTATTTGACGGTTGATCAGTATAAAGAATTGCAGGAAGGAACGACCGGCCAATTTGGTGGTTTGGGCATTGAAGTCACGATGGAGAACGGCTTTGTCAAAGTCGTATCTCCTATTGATGATACGCCTGCTCAAAGAGCCGGTGTAAAGGCCGGAGACCTAATTGTCAGATTGGATGAGCAGCCCGTCAAAGGCATGGCATTAGGTGATGCCGTCAAGTTAATGCGGGGAGAGCCCGGCAGCAGCATTTTGTTGACCATTGTCAGAGAGGGTGAAGAAGCACCTTTGAAAATAAGCATTACGCGTGACATCATCAAAGTTAAAAGTGTAAAAAACCGCTTGCTGGAAAAGAACTACGGTTACGTTAGAATCAGTAGTTTTCAGTCAGGAACAGGAGAAGGCTTAAGAAAAGCGCTGGAAGAGCTAAGCAAGGAAAATACCGGTAAACTCAGAGGTCTTGTCCTGGATTTAAGAAATAATCCGGGCGGTGTTCTGAATGCGGCGGTTGAAGTCAGCGATATTTTCCTGGAGAAGGGTTTGATTGTCTACACCGAAGGGCGCATTGAGAATTCAGAAATGCGTTTCAACGCAGCTCCAGATGATTTGCTTGAAGGTGCTCCGATGGTAGTCTTGATCAATTCCGGTTCGGCCTCTGCCTCAGAAATTGTGGCCGGTGCACTTCAAGACCATAAACGAGCTGTCATCATGGGTGATAAATCATTTGGAAAAGGCTCCGTTCAGACCATTCTGCCTACCAGTAATGGCGGTGCCGTTAAGTTGACAACTGCACGCTACTATACGCCGTCCGGACGTTCTATTCAGGCCGAAGGTATTGAGCCGGATATTCAATTGGATCGTATCAAGCTTGAGACCGTAGAAGCGCCCGACTTTAAGCCTGTTAAAGAAGCTGATTTATCAAGGCATCTAAAAAATGGCACCAAAAACAAGGAGGAAGAGTCAATGAAACAGGAGGGTGAAGAGAAAAAAGATCTTGCGACAACCGATTATCCTTTGCATGAGGCTTTGATGTTGTTGAAAGGTATTTCTATCTTAAAGAAATAAAAAGTTTAATAGCTTACAAAGAACCCGGCTTGCCTTGTGGCTGTCGGGTTTTTTTTGCCTTTATTCCGGGCATACTCAACTTCAATGCAAGTCAACTGTGGAATCAGTCATAGTGTTGACGAGCGTATGGACAAGGTTGATATAAAAGACGGTCTCGTTATAATGCAGGCAAGGTGCCTGTTTTGATAATGTTGCCGAAACAGTTTGTTCCTAAATTACTTTGGAAATTTCATGTTTGTTGAAGTCATGCTTATCGTGGTGGCGACGTCCATTATCCAGTCTGTGTTTGGTGCAGGTGTTTTGCTGTTTGGAACGCCGTTATTACTTCTCTTTGGGTATGAATTCGTCGATGTATTGACTATCTTGCTCCCTATTTCAATCGCGATTAACCTGCTGCAAATCCTCAAAGATCATACTCAGATTGATTTTGTGTTTTACCGGAATATAGCGATACTGACGTTGCCGTTTATCGCCGTGTTTTTATTTTTGGTGACCCATGCTCGAATTAATTTCAGTTTATTGATTGGTGTTTTTTTATTGTTTATTGCGGTTAAGGAGATTCTGCCGCCTGTCGCACGTATCATCGATAACATGATGAAGTTTGAAAAGCCATATTTTGTGGTCATGGGTATTGTTCACGGTGTCAGTAATCTGGGCGGGTCATTATTGACTGCGATGGTACATCACAAAAACTATCAAAAAGATGTCGCGCGTGTAACAGTAGCTGCGTCTTATTGTACCTTTGCTCTGATTCAGTTATTGACACTGGCTCTGTTTAGCAAGCAGTCAATTGATGTGTCGATCAATCACACCGGAATTTATGCGATTGTCGGTGTGCTGGTTTTTGTGTTGAGTGATGAGGTGTTGTACGCTCAGATTGACAGGGAAAAGTATCAACGCATCTTTGCCGGTTTCTTGGCGATATCCGGCGCTGTGCTGGTGTTGAGGTCTATGGCCTGAGCAACTGGTTTGACCGTCTATTTATGGGTCTAGCCAATCTGATTAAGGTTTTCTTATTACGCTGAGTTATCACTCATGAATCAATTAATAGCAATTGCCTTGGGCGGTTCTGTCGGCGCAGTGATGCGCTTTATGGTCGCTAACGGAATTTATGCCTGGCTGGGACGGAGTTTTCCTCACGGAACTTTATTTGTTAATGTAACCGGCTCGTTTCTGATGGGGTTTTTGTCGGTACTCATGATTCAGCGCTTTTCCATTGCGTTGGAATACCGAGCTGCCATTCTGGTAGGTTTTCTGGGCGCTTATACGACTTTTTCCACATTTGCGCTGGAAACCGTCAATTTATTTGAAGCCGGTAGTTTGCTTAAGGCCGGCTTGAATGTCTTTCTTAGTGCCTTGTTATGTTTGGTCGCAGTCTGGTACGGATTGATTTTGGGGCGGCAGATGTTTGCGACGGATCCTTATCCGTGGGTGGGGCAGGGCTTGCCTTATATTGATCTGGGGTTGGCGCTGATAGCCGCTTTTTTAATGTCCTGTCTGGCTGAATGGCTGCATCATCGTCTGGATTTGACGCTGGAAGTCCGCGCGGTCATTTTGATTCTCATCTTAGGTGTCGTGACTATTTCGTCAACCCTGTGGTTGGTCTTTAAATTATCCGAAATTCGCTTTGAATTTCACGGCTTATTGAGTTTGTTCGTCATTAACGCACTATTTGGCGTGGCGGCGGTATGGTTGGGTATCTTAATGGGGAATTGGTTATGGCAACTCAAACTGTCACAGTAGTGCGAATCTATTTGCGAGAAGGCGAGCATCTTCTTAGCAAAATTTTGAAAATCCTTCATGAAAATGGCAAGGCGAAAGGAGCGACTGTTTTTCAGGGCATAGCCGGATTCGGTGAGGATGGCGTTTTGCGTTCGGCCTCGTTGGTTGATTTGGCCATGGATTTGCCGTTGGTTGTGGAGTTTTACGGCGAGCCGGTCCACATGGATGAGTTGATAGCTGAACTAACAATGCGGATTACTTTGCCGCATGTTGTCAGCTGGTCGGCTGTCAGTTATGTTTGATGTTGATTAGCTTGCAATGCTTTGGTGAGTCAAGCTTCACAAGCGGTTGCTTGCGATAACTCTGCAGTAACAGGCTGTTACGTGCAGAGTTAAATAGGATTATTTAACGGTCAATCCGCAAGAATATTAAAACGGATTAACCGGTTTTTTGGTAGCTCACTGAAAAATCGTTCAACATCGAAAGTGCCAGAGTCAGGTTCTGTTTACCTTCAAAATTAAAGGCGTTGAATCCTGACCGGCTAAGATAAAAAATCTGGTCCGCCAAAAAATTCCCTACGGCACGAATTTCTCCAGAGAAGTGATAGCGGTTCTTGAGTAGCCATGCTTTGCTGAATGCGCGGCCGTCCGAAAATATGACGAAATTGATTTCGACTAATGGAATCAATGCCAGATCACAGGATATGGTTTCCAGATCATCGGTTGATTCGATGCGAACACCGACTTTTCCGTCATGGCGCAACAGTTGTTCTTTTTCTGTTAACCAGCGGCCAAGAGTTACTGTGCAATCTCCAGGCAATAAGAGCTGATCGTCTGCAATAAATTGCCAGTTGTCTTCAATAATATTTCTATCTTTAATGATTTGCATAAACTTGATCTTTAAATGGAGTTAACCCGGCTCGCTTTACCATGTCTAAGAAGGACTCGTCTTCGATACGGTTTTTGACGTAGACGTCCAAAATGGTGGCAACAGCTTTTGCAATTTGATCTTTAGGAACGGATGGCCCGAGTCTGTCGCCTATGGCGGCCTCGTTTTCAGAGGAGCCTCCCAATGTAATCTGGTACCACTCTTCACCTTTTTTATCGACACCAAGTATGCCAATGTGCCCCACGCTCTGATGAGCGCAGCCGTTCATGCAGCCGGAAATATTGATTTTGATATCGCCCAGGTCGTGCAGATAATCCAGGTTATCAAGGGTTTCATTGATTTCACGGGTAATGCCGATCGAGCCTGCGTTCGCCAAAGAACAAAAGTCCAGGCCCGGACAGCAAATGATATCAGTCGCTGTGCCAATGTTCGGTGTCGCCATTTTGGTTTTGTTCAATTGCTGCCATAAGTCGAACAAGTCGGCCTGTTTCACATCGGCAAACACCAGGTTTTGCCGATGGGTGCTGCGAACTTCTCCAAAGCTGAAGCGATCGGCAAGATCGGCCACCAGTTCCAGTTGGCTGTCGGTGATGTCGCCTGGTGGTTCATCGGGCGCCTTTAAAGAGACGAAAGCAGCCCTGTAGCCGGGGGCTTTGTGTTCGACAGTATTGTGTTTAACCCACGTTGCAAATGCATTATCCGATTCCAGGCGGCTGTGAAAAGTCGCATCGGCTGCTGCGCTTTTGTCATAAGGCGGGAGTACAAAATGCGTTTGAATGGCTTGGATGCGCTCCTCGCTCAATTCCATTCCGTCCTTGATTTGAAGCCATTCTTCATCAACCAGTGATTTGAATTTTTCCAATCCTTCTTCTTTGACCAAAATTTTGATACGCGCTTTGTATTTGTTATCGCGTCTGCCAAATAAATTATAAATACGGAGAATCGCTTCCAGATAGGATAAAAGGTGTCTTTTTTCCAAATAGGGCCTTATCACTTGGCCGATGACCGGAGTACGGCCCAAACCGCCGCCGACAAAAACCTTAAAGCCGGTTTCACCTTGTTCATTTTTGACCAGGTGCAAGCCGATATCGTGAAATTGAGTGGCCGCCCGGTCATGTAAAGCGCCGCTGACCGCAATTTTAAATTTGCGGGGAAGGTAGGCAAATTCAGGGTGCAAAGTCGTCCATTGGCGGATGATTTCGCAATAGGGCCGGGGATCCTCGATTTCATCCTTGCAAATGCCTGCCAAGTGGTCAGACGTTGTGTTTCTCATGCAGTTGCCGCTGGTTTGAATGGCATGCATCTGGACTTCAGCAAGTTCTGCCAAAATATCGGGCACTTCCTCAAGTTTTGGCCAGTTGTATTGGACGTTTTGTCGTGTTGTAAAATGACAATAGCCTTTATCGTATTTTCGGGCAATATGGGCCAGTTTGCGCAATTGTGTGGATGACAGTAATCCATAGGGAATGGCAACACGCAGCATGGGGGCGTGAATCTGGATGTACAAACCGTTCATGAGTCTTAACGCACGAAACTGGTCTGCATCCAGTTCGCCCTTTAAAAAACGTTCGGTTTGGTTTCTAAATTGAGCCACGCGCTCATTGATGAGGGTTTGATCGTCTTGATTGTACTGATACATAGGAGGTTGAGCTAGTAAGCCTGTTTGGCAAAGGTGAGGTCAATTGAAAATAATATACTGCGAGTCTTAAAATGACAAAGTTTATTATATGGTTATAATATTCCGACTTAAATAAAAGAATCGTTTTGAGTAAATTAATTAAAAAAATTAGGGGGTTATTTTGGTACGTTTTTTATTGGTGTTATTGATTCTGGTTTTGCCGGAGTTGGCACTTGCTTCAGGTTTCGAAAGTTTAAAATTAACGGGGACTGAGCGAGGTATTTATACCGTTCTCATTTTCATTATTGCTTACGGCTTTGTAATGGCTGAAGAGTTTACCGGCATGAAAAAATCCAAGCCGGTTATTCTTGCAGCGGGTATTATCTGGGCTCACGCAGCGGTATTAGCCACTTCAGCGGGTGTTTCCACTGAAGCGTTGCATGAGGCTTTTGAATACAACTTGAAAGAATATGCAGAGTTGATGCTGTTTCTTTTGGTCGCCATGACTTATATCAATGCCATGGCAGAACGGAACGTCTTTGAAGCGCTCCGCTCTTGGATGGTTCGCAGACAATTCGGTTATCGCAAGTTGTTCTGGATTACCGGCATCATTACTTTTTTTCTCTCTTCAGTAGCGGACAATCTGACCTCTGCGCTTCTCGTCGGTGCAGTGGTTCTAGCCGTTGGTTCCGATAATGAAAAATTTGTTAGCGTTAGTTTTGTTAATCTGGTTATTGCTGCTAATGCGGGTGGCGCATTTTGTCCTTTTGGTGACATCACTACGCTTATGGTTTGGCAAGCCGGTTATGCGGAGTTCTTTGATTTTTTCAAATTGTTTATTCCATCTGTTGTTAACTTTTTAGTCCCGGCCGCCTTTATGTATTTTGCGGTTCCTGACGAGCATCCAGTCGCTACAAATGAAGCTGCGGTTGTGATGAAGCCGGGTGCGATCCAGGTATGCGTATTGTTTTTCCTGACGATCGCTTCAGCTGTATGTTTCAAACAATTCCTGCATTTGCCGCCCTTTATGGGCATGATGGTGGGTATGTCCGTGTTGATGTTATACGGTTTCCGTATAACAACACTCTACAGAGCCGATGAAAATAACCAGTTCGATATTTTTAATCAGGTGCGTGATGCAGAATGGGATACTTTGCTGTTCTTCTTCGGAGTTGTTTTTGCGGTTGGCGGTTTAGGTTACATCGGCTATCTGGAGCTGTTATCAGCCACCATGTATGACGGTTTAGGTTTTACTACAGCTAACATTCTGGTCGGTATCATTTCAGCCATCGTCGATAACATTCCTGTGATGTTTGCGGTATTGAACATGGGCCTGGATATGGATCTTTATCAGTGGTTGTTAGTTACCTTGACGGCCGGTGTGGGTGGGTCAATGTTATCGATTGGTTCTGCTGCAGGTGTCGCTTTGATGGGCCAGTCGCAACATAAATACACTTTCTTCAGCCATTTGAAGTGGACCCCGGTCATTGCGGCAGGGTATGCGGCAAGTATTTTTACCCATTACCTGGTTAATGGATGATTTGTTGCATTAATAGCGCCAGTTATTTTGTTTTGGATGTGGTCGATAGATGACCGCAGCTAAAACTTGGCGTGATGCTTTCCTCATTTATGCCCAGCCGCAAGTGCTGGGCATGATTTTCCTCGGATTTTCTGCCGGTCTTCCCTTTCTTTTGGTGTTTTCCACGCTGTCAGCGTGGTTGAGAGATGAGGGGGTTGAGCTCTCGGTAATTGGTTTTTTCAGCTGGATAGGGGTGACCTATTCCATAAAAGTCTTTTGGGCTCCTGTAGTCGATAGGCTGGCGCTCCCTTTGTTGTCCCGATGGCTAGGAAAAAGACGCTCATGGATGCTGCTTGCCCAGATGGGTATTGCGATAGGCTTATTTGTCATGGGCAGTCTTGATGTCAAGACTCAATTGGAATTGATAGCCGTGCTCGCTGTATGGGTCGCCTTTTGTTCAGCCACACAAGATATTGTTATCGATGCTTATCGAATTGAAGCAGCGGTTGCTGAATATCAGGGTGCAATGGCGGCCATGTATGTGCTGGGTTACCGGATTGCTTTGCTGGTTGCCGGTGCGGGTGCTTTTTATCTGGCCAACTATTTCAATTGGAGTGTCGCTTATGGTGTGATGGCTTGCACCATGCTGGTTGGTGTCATTGCAACACTGTCGATCAATGAGCCTGATCATCTGGCGGCTGAGCGTCATTTGTCGCTGGGGTTGCCAGGGCTTCAGGGGAGTCAGGAAAAAGGCGTGTCGTTTTTTTTACGTTGGCTCAGGGATATCGTACTCAGTCCATTCGTTGAGTTTTTTGTCAGGAACGGTAAGCGCGCTATTGTTATTCTGATGCTCATCGCTTTGTATAAAATGAGCGACATTACGATGGGGGTGATGGCGAATCCTTTTTATTTGGATTTGGGCTTTACCAAAAAAGAAATTGCTGACGTCAGCAAGGTTTTCGGTTTTTTTATGACGATTGCCGGCGCCTCTCTGGGCGGTGTGCTGGTCGTCAAGCTGGGAATTATGCGTGCTTTATTATTGGGTGCGGTCATGGTCGCCGTGACTAATTTGTTATTTGCTGTTCTTGCGGCGACAGAACCCAGTCTGGCTTTACTCGCGGCCGTGGTAAGCGCCGATAATTTAAGCGGAGGTATGGCGACGTCTATTTTTATCGCTTATCTTTCTGGTTTGACGAGTAAGCTTTATACTGCGACACAGTATGCATTGTTCAGTTCGCTAATGACTTTGCCGGCCCAATTATTAGGCGGTTTTTCCGGAATAGTCGTCGAGCGGTTCGGTTATTTTGTGTTTTTCGGTTATGCGGCTGCCGTTGGCGTGCCGGCTATTGTATTGGCGCTTGTCTTGATGAAGATGCGTCCTGTCAGCGATCAAGGCTAAGGTTATAGTCCATGATCAGTGGTGCATGGTCAGAGAATTTTTCCTCCTTATAAATTGAAGTGCTTACTGTCTTGCCAGCCAAGTTGCCGCTGATGATTTGATAGTCAATTCTCCAGCCCACATTTTTGGCCCATGCCTGTCCTCTGTTAGACCACCACGTATATTCTTCGGGGTTTTTGTTGAGCAATCTAAACGCATCCAGCCATTGCTGATCAGCGAATAGCGTGTCCATCCACGCCCTTTCTTCCGGCAGGAAACCGGAGTTTTTCTGATTGCTGCGCCAGTTTTTTAAATCGATTTTATGATGGGCGATGTTCCAGTCGCCACATATTATGTAGTCGCGCGTACTTTGGTCTAATGCATTAAGGTAGATCAAAAAGCGGTCAAGAAACTGATATTTGAAAGATTGGCGATGCTCGCCGGAAGTGCCTGAAGGTAAATAGAGCGATATGATGCTAAGATGTTTAAATTGGATTTCAAAGAATCGTCCTTCTTTGTCAACATCCGGCCAGCCAATGCCGCTGATGACTTTTTGGGGCTCGGCTTTTGAGTAAATGGCCACGCCGCTGTAGCCTTTTTTTTCTGCGTCGTGATAATAACAGTGGTAGCCATCGGGGCAAAACGCAGGCTGAGTCAGTTGATGAATTTGGGCTTTGGTTTCCTGTAGGCAGACTACGTCGGCGTTTTGCTGCACTAACCAGTTAAAAAATCCTTTTCGTTCGGCTGATCTTATCCCGTTGGCATTAAAGGTGATGACTCGCATTAAATCAGCAATTCCCAATTTAAAACCCTGATAAAATGAGGGACACTTAAAACCAATCAATCGCAACATTAATAAAGCCATCGGTAGATACAAATGGACTTGGAAATAATTGACCTGATACGCCGCACCTTCGAAGACTTACCGGACTCCCGTAAGCCCGGCAACAATCAGAAATACCGGATAGAAGATGCCGTTCTGAGTGCCTTCTCGGTGTTCTTCACGCAAAGCCCGTCTTTTCTGGATTATCAGCGACGGATGGAAAAACTCCACAATCGAAATAACGCACAATCGATTTTTGGTGTTCATCAAATTCCTTCGACCAG